>WHTQ01000042.1 GCA_009377645.1 Micromonosporaceae bacterium
CAGCTGCAGGTGCGAGCGGCGCCCCGACTGGGCGGCCCCGAGCACGTCGCCCTCCCGGCGCTGCTCCAGATCCAGCTCGGCCAGCCGGAAACCGTCCAGCGTAGACGCCACCGCGGCCAGCCGCTCCCGGGCCTCGGCGTCGGCGGGCACCTCGGTCACCAGCAGGCACAGCCCGGGCGCAGTCCCCCGGCCGACCCGGCCGCGCAGCTGGTGCAGCTGCGAGACCCCGAACCGGTCCGCGTCCAGCACCACCATCATGGTGGCGTTCGGCACGTCCAACCCGACCTCCACCACTGTGGTCGCCACCACCACGTCCAGCGAGCCGGCCGCGAACGCCCGCATCACCGCGTCCTTCTCGTCGGACGGCAGCCGCCCGTGCAGCACCCCGACCCGCAGCCCGTCCAGCGGCCCGGCCGACAGCGACTCGGCCACGTCCAGCACCGCCAGCGGCGGCCGGCGGCCGTCGTCGCCACCGGCGCCGGCACCGGCCGACTCCTCGTCCCCGATCTCCCCGAAGTCCCCGATCCGCGGGCACACCACGTACACCTGGTGCCCGCCCGCCACCTCCTCGCGTACCCGCTGCCACGCGCGCGCCAGCAACGCCGGCTGCTCGGCGGCGGCCACCACGTGGGTGGCGATCGGCGAACGGCCGCGCGGCAGCTCCCGCAACGTGGACACCGTCAGGTCGCCGTAGACGGTCATCGCGACGGTACGCGGGATCGGGGTGGCGGTCATCACCAGCACGTGCGGCGGCTGCCCAGCCTTGGCCCGCAGCGCGTCCCGCTGCTCCACCCCGAACCGGTGCTGCTCGTCCACGATCACCAGCCCGAGATCGTGGAACTCCACCCCCTCGTACAGCAGCGCGTGGGTGCCCACCACGATCCCGGCCTCCCCGGACGCCACCTGCGCCAGCACCCGCCGCCGGGCCGCCGCCGGCAGCGACCCGGTCAGCAGCGCCAGCTGGGTGCCGTCCGGGTCGCCGCCCAGCTCCCCGGCCCGGCCCATCGGCCCGAGCAGCTCGGTCACGCTGCGGAGGTGCTGGCCGGCCAGCACCTCGGTCGGTGCCAGCAGCGCCGCCTGGCCGCCCGCGTCCACCACCTGCAGGGCCGCCCGCACCGCGCAGACCGTCTTGCCCGAGCCGACCTCGCCCTGCAGCAGCCGGTGCATCGGGTGCGGCCGGTCCAGGTCCGCCGCCAGCTGCTCACCCACCTCCCGCTGCCCGGCGGTGAGCCGGTACGGGAGGGCGGCGTCGAACGCGTCCACCAGCCCGCCGTCCCGGGGTGGTCGCGGGATCGCCGGCCACGCCTCCGCCTGCTTGCGCCGCTGCACCAGCGTGAGCTGGACCGCGAACGCCTCGTCCCAGGTCAGCCGGCGCCGGGCCGGGGCGAGCACCTCCCAGGACGCCGGCCGGTGGATGCCGTGCAGGGCGGCGGCCAGCCCGGTCAGCCGGTGGTCGGTGCGGATCCGGTCCGGCAGGGGGTCCGGCGGCAGCCGTACCGCGTCCAGCGCCGCCCGGACCGCCTTGGTCAGCTCCCAGCTGGTGACGTCCTTGGTGGCCGGGTAGATCGGGATCAGCTCGGAGGCGAAGTCCTCCGCCACGTCCTCGGCCACGTCGTCGGCCGGCTCGTCCAGCAGCTCGTACTTCGGGTGGGCCAGCTGCCGGACCGCCGACGCCGCCCCGCCCCGGCCGGACCGGTAGTCGCTGACTTTGCCGGCGAACAGCCCCCACCGGCCCGGCCGGAGCTGCTTCTCCAGCCAGCCCAGCGGCCGCTTGCCGAAGAACACCAGGGTAAGCGTGCCGCCGGAGTCGTCGCTGACCACCGCCTCCAGCACGAACCCGGACCGGTGCCGCATCGGCCGGGCCTTCGCGCTCAGCACCCGGGCCTGCACGGTCACCTGCTCGTCCACCTCCAGCGACCCGATGTCGGTGTAGCTGCCCCGCTGCTCGTACCGGCGCGGGAAGTGGAACAGCAGGTCCCGGACCGTGTGCAGGTCCAGCTCGGTGGCGAGCTTGCGGTGCCCCTTGCCGACCACCCGCTGCAGCGGGGTGTCCAGCTCCACGGCGGCGGTCACTCCGCTTTCCTGCGGGGCACTTGACCGCGGCCCGCTCATTCGATGCCCACCAGCAGCTCGTAGTGGGGCTGCCCGCCGTAGTAGAGCTGCACCTCCACGAACGGCCAGGTGGCGGCGAGGTGGGCGGTGAGCGCCGGCCCGAGCCGGTCCGGGGCGTCCGCGCCGACCAGCAGGCTGACCAGCTCGCCGCCGCCGCCGAGCAGCCGGTCCAGCAGCTGCCGGGACAGGACGGTCAGGTCGTCCCCGATCAGGTGCACCTCCCCCTCCACCAGCCCGAGCACGTCCCCGGCCCGGCACCGCCCGGCCACCGTGAGCGCGTCCCGGGCGGCCCGGCACACCTCCGCGTGCCGGCATGCCCCGGCGGCCTCGGCCATCGCGATCACGTCGTCGTCGAACCGGCGCTGCGGGTCGCGTACCGCCAGCGCGGCCAGCGCCTGCACCGGGGAGCGGGTCGGCACCACCGCGACCCGGACGTCCGCGGTCGCGGCCTCGTCCGCGGCGGCGGCGGTCACCGACTGGGTGTCCGGGTCGTTCGGGAGCACCACCACCTGCCCGGCCCGGGTGGCCCGGATCGCCGCGAGCACCTCGGCGGTCGACGGCCGATCGCCCACCACCACCGCCCCTTCCCGGCCGAACAGGTCGAGCAGGCCGGCCCCGCTGGCGACCACCACCGCCCCCCGACCGGAGGCGGGCACCGTAGTCTCCTCGAACCGGGTGACCGAGATCTGGTACGGGCGGCCGGCGACCACCCCGGCCTCGATCGCGGCGCCGACGTCGTCGACGTGCACGTGCACGTGCCAGGTGCCGTCGCCGGTGCCGACCACCACCAGCGAGTCGCCCAGCCCGCCCAGCACGGTGCGCATCCGGGCCACCGCCGCGTCCTCGGCGGCGAGCAGGAACTGCACCTCGTACGCGTACGTGTACGTGTACGTGTGCCCGTACCCGGCGGGTCCGGGCTGGTGCAGCACGGCTGCCGGGGGGTGGCTGTGCGGCGGGATCGGCGGCCGCGACCCCGCCGGCCCCGCCGCCGGCTCCGGCGCGGGCCGGGCCGGGGGGGTGCCGGCGACCACTTCGACCAGCGCGTCCAGCAGCACCACCAGGCCGCGGCCGCCGGCGTCGACCACCCCGGCGGCGGCGAGCACCGGCAGCTGCTGCGGGGTACGCGCCAGGGCGGTGGCGGCGGCACCGGCGGCGGCCCGCGCGACCGTGGCCAGCTGGTCGGAGTCGCAGCCGGCCGCGGCCCGGGCGGCGGCGCTGGCGACCGACAGGATGGTCCCCTCCACCGGCTCGGCCACCGCGGCGTAGCTGGCCTTGGCCGCTTCGCCGAGCGCGTCGGCGAGATCCCGCCCGCGGACGGTGCCCGGCCCGGTGGCCAGCGAGTCGGCCAGCCCGCGCAGCAGCTGCGCCACGATCACGCCGGAGTTGCCGCGCGCCCCCAGCAACGCCCCGCGGGCCATCCCGCGCAGCGCCTGCCCGGCCTGGTCCGGGAGCGGGTCGGAGGCCTGCAGCGCCTGCTCGGCGGCGGTGAGCGTGAGCACCAGGTTGGTGCCGGTGTCGCCGTCCGGCACCGGGTAGACGTTGAGCTGGTTGATCTCGTGCTCGCACTGGAGCAGCCCGGCCAGGCCGGCCGCGCACCAGCGGCGCACCGCCCCGCCGTCGAGACTGTCCCGCACGTCCAGCACGGCGGGAAGTCTAGTGGCGCCGGCCAGCCGGTGCGCGGGCCGGCTGGTGGGGCGGCGCGGCGGTCGGGTAGCATGTGCGCCGTTGCCCGCCGCCGGTGGGTGCGCCCGACCTACCAGGAGAGTCCCGTGTCCCGCGTGTGCGACATCTGCGGCAAGAAGCCGGGCTTCGGCAACAACGTGTCCCACTCGCACCGGCGGACCCGGCGCCGCTGGATCCCGAACATCCAGAGCGTCCGGACCCCGGCCGGCGGCGGCACCACCCGCCGGCTGCGCGTGTGCACCTCCTGCATCAAGGCCGGCAAGGTCGCCCGCGCCTGAGCGATGACCCGCCGGTGAGCGGCTACAGGTCGCGGCCCAGCGAGATCACGTCCGGCTCGTCCCGGTAGAACCCGAAGTGCTCGATCGGCTGGTAGCCGCGTGCGGTGTACAGCCGGATCGCCTCCGGCTGCCGGGAGCCGCACTCCAGGATCATCCGGGTCCGCCCGCTGCCCCGGGCCGAGTCCTCCAGCGCCGCCAGCACCCGCCGGGCCACCCCGCGTCCCCGGGCGGCCGGGGCGGTGTACATCCGCTTCAGCTCGGCCACCGCCCCACCGTCGCCGTGGCTGCGCCAGCCACCGCACCCCACGGCGTCGCCGGACAGGTACGCGACCAGGAACGCCCCGGCGGGTGGCTCGAAGTCGGCCGGGCTGACCGGTGTCTCGTCGCCGTCCCCGCCGTACCGCTCGCCCAGCTCGGCCAGCGCGGCCGCGACCAGCGCCTGCGCCACCATCGCGTCGTACCGCACCCGCCGGACCTGGAGCCCGTCCCCGTTCACACTGAGAGGTTACGGGGTACGAGGTCACCGGGTCCGCGAGCCCGCCGGGCCCAAGGGCGCGTCGTACCGAGTCAGGTTCCCCGCAGGTGGTCCCAGCCCGGCGGGCCGAGGTGCGGCTTCCCGTCGACCGTGACGCCGCTGCCTTCCCGGACCTCCCCGACCACCTGCCAGTGCTCCGGCAGCAGAGTCCCGTCCGGGAAGGTCGCGACCAGCGGGTGGTCGTCCCCGCCGGCGAGGATCCAGTCGTACGGGTCGACCCCGAGCGCCTCGGCCGCGTTGCGCAGCGGGCCCGGCATCGGGAACGCGTCCCGCCGCAGGTCCACCGCCACCCGGCTGGCGGTGGCCAGGTGCCCGACGTCGGCCACCAGCCCGTCCGACACGTCGATCATGGCGGTGGCGCCGAGCACCGCCGCCTCCGGACCGGCGGCGTACGGCACCTGCGGCCGGCGGTACGCGTCGACCAGCAGCTTCGGGGACCGGAAACCGCGGGACAGGACCGTCAGCCCGGCCGCCGCGTGCCCGACCCGGCCGGCCATCGCGACCGTGTCGCCCGGCCGGGCGCCGGCCCGGGTCACCGGCGCGGCACCGGCCAGGTCGCCGAGCGCGGTGACCACGACGGTGAGAGTCGGGCTGGCCGACACGTCACCCCCGACCACCCGTACGCCGACCAGCGCCGCCTCCGCCGCCAGCCCGTCGGCCAGCCCGTCCACCCACGCCACCGGCAGGTCGGGCGGGGTGCACAGGGCGACCAGCAGGGCCGTCGGCGCGGCGCCCATCGCCGCCACGTCGGCCAGGTTCGCCGCCGCCGCCCGGTGCCCGACGTCGACTGGCCCGGTCCAGTCCTGCCGGAAGTGCCGGCCGGCCACGAGTGCGTCGGTGGTGGCGACCACCCGGCCGTCCGGTGCGACGACCACGGCCGCGTCGTCCCCCGGGCCGAACGGCGCCGCCGGTCCCGCCCCGAGCCGGGCGGTGATCCGGGCGATCAACCCGAACTCGCCGGTCTGTGTCACGCTCATGTTCTCTCCAGCCTTCCGATCCCCCCGCCTGATCATCCCCCGTACGGTAGTTTCACGGGCGAGCCGCGACCTGCGGCGGGAAGGACGGCGTGTCGTGGTCCAGGCGTACATCCTCATCCAGACCGAGGTCGGAAAGGCGCGCGACGTGGCTACCGCCATCTCGCAGATCGCCGGGGTGGCCCGGGTGGATGCGGTCACCGGCCCGTACGATGTGATCGTGCTCAGCGAAGCGCGCAACGTCGACGAACTCGGCAAAATGATCGTCAGCCAGGTGCAGCTGGTGTCCGGGATCACTCGTACGCTGACCTGCTCGGTGGTGCACCTCTAGTCGTGAGCGCTGGAGCGAACCGATGGCTCTGAGCGCTGGAGCGAAGCTGGTGACTCTGAGCGCTGGAGCGACTCCGTGGCTCTGACGGACCCGGTTGCCCGGTCGGCGGCACGGCTGGCGGTGCTGGTGGCGGTGCCGGTGGCGGTGCTCGCCGGAATCGGCGTGTTCGCGATCCTGCAGACCGTCTCCAGTGACCCGCCGGCTCCGACCCCGACTGCTCCCACCACCACCGCCGCCGCCCCGGCCGCCACCGGCGCGGTCGAGATGGCCGCGCCGGAGCTGACCGAGCGGGCCACGATCGTCTGCCGGGCACTGCTGTCACAGCTGCCGGACGAGCTGGACGGGCTGGCGCAGCGACCGGTCACCGCCGGGCCGGAGCAGAACGCCGCCTTCGGGGACCCGCCGGTCACGGTCTCCTGCGGCGGCCAGCCGGCCGAGGTCCCGCCGACCGGCTTCCTGCCCACCCTGTCCGGCGTGTGCTGGTACTGGGTGGAGGAGCCGGACGCGACGGTCTGGACCACCGTGGACCGGGAGGTGCCGGTCCGGGTGATCGTGCCCGGGGGTTCCGACGGGTCCGCCCAGCGAGTCGTCCCGCTCTCGGAGACGATCCTGGAGACCGTCCGCTCGGCCGAGGAGATCCCGACCGGCTGCCGCCGCTGAGCCGAGAGCTCAGCGGGCGCCGCGGCGCAGGGCGGTGCGGACCAGCCGGGCCACCAGCTTCGGGTAGGGCAGGCCGGTCTCGCCCCACATCCGCGGGAACATGCTGGTCGCCGTAAACCCCGGCATCGTGTTGATCTCGTTCAGGTAGACGTCCAGCTCCGGGGTGACGAAGAAGTCGACCCGGGCCAGGCCGGCGCAGTCCAGCGCCGTGAACGTGGCGGTCGCGTACCGCTGGATCGTGGCCGTCACGTGGTCCGGCAGCTGGGCCGGGATGTCGAACTCGCACGAGTCGTCCAGGTACTTCGCCTCGAAGTCGTAGAACTCGTGCCCGGACACGACCCGGATCTCGGCCAGCCGGCTCGCCTCGGGCGGCCCACCGTACTCCCCCTCCAGCACCCCGCACTCGATCTCGCGGCCGACGATCGCCGCCTCGACCAGCACCTTCGGGTCGACCTCCCGGGCGGTGGCGAGCGCCGCCGGCAGCTCCGCCCAGTCGGTGACCTTGGTGATCCCGTACGAGGAGCCGGCGCGCGCCGGCTTGACGAACACCGGCAGCCCGAGCCGGCGCTGGTCGTCTGCTGACAGCTCGTCGCCGGGCCGCAGCACCGCGTACCCGCCAGTCGGGATGCCGGCCGCGGTGGCGAGCTTCCTGGTGAACTCCTTGTCCATCGCGGCGGCGGAGGCGAACACACCCGCCCCCACGTACGGGATGCCGGCCATCTCCAGCAGCCCCTGGATCGTGCCGTCCTCACCGTAGGTGCCGTGCAGCACCGGGAACACCACGTCCACGTCCCCGAGTGCCCGCATCCCGTCGGCCGGGTCGAGCACCATCAGCCCGTGCCCGGTCGGGTCGGCCGGCAGCAGCACCGAGCTGCCCGAGGCGTTGGTGATCTCCGGCAGCTGGCGGCCGCGGATCGCGAGCTGGCTGCGGTCCCCGCTGGTAAGCACCCACCGGCCGGCCCGGGTGATGCCGACCGGCAGCACCTCGAACTCGTCCGGGTCGAGCGCGCCCAGCACACTGCCGGCGCTGACACAGGAGACCGCGTGCTCGGTGCTCCGGCCGCCGAACACGACCGCCAACCGGATCTTCCGTTGACTCACCCGGCCGACCCTACCCTTGGTACGCGGGGCGGAGGGGCATCCGCGCAGAGGAGGTACGCGGTGGCGCAGGTGCACGTGATCGACTGGCCGGGACCGGGGCGGCTGGCCACCATGGCGCACCCGCCCGGCGGGCGCGAGCTGCCGGCGGCGATGGCCAGGCTGTCCGGGGCCGGCGCGCGGGTGCTGGTCTCGGCGCTGTGCGACGACGAGGTCGCCGAGCTGGCGCTGACCGGCGCGCCGGCGGCGGCCGCGGCGGCCGGGCTGGAGCTGATCCGGTTTCCGATCGTGGACCGCGGGGTCCCGGAGCCGGGACGCTGGCGAGCGGTGGACCGGCTGGTCGACCGGCTGGTCGCCGAGCTGCGGGCGGACCGGTTCGTGGTGACCCATTGCTGGGCCGGGATCGGCCGCTCCTCGCTGCTGGCCGGCGCCACCCTGGTGCGGCTCGGGGTCCCACCCGACCAGGCGTGGCAGCTGATCCGATCCGCCCGTGGCCTGCCGGTTCCCGACAACCGGGACCAGGAGGCGTGGCTGCACCGGTTCGCCGCCGGCACCGCCTGACCGACCCCCGTGCGCACCTCCCGCGGCGGTGGCCGGCTGGCGTCCGGGGCCGGCCGCCGGCTACACTGCGGGCGGTGCGGCGATCAGCCGCGCCGACTCCTCAAGCCCGGCGGCTCCGGCCGCGGACTTTCGCCGTGCCCGCCGGTCACGGCGAGGCGTGCCCGCTGGGCACCGAGAGCAACGGGAGGTGACCACCGTGGCCGACGGTGACAGTAGTCGCCGGCATCGGGCCGGCGACCGCGGTGGTGCTCCCCCGCGTCTCACCCGCCCGATGCGCTAGCCACTTCATCGGGATATCCGCATCCAGTCCGGCGAACCGCCGGACCCGGTGGTGTGTGCGCGCCCCGGTTCGGGCCGCTGCCGACCGACCTTCGCGTGGGTGGGCGGTGCGCGCCCGCGGCCGGTGGCGGCACAGCGAAGGGGGAGACATGGTAACCACACTGCGAGCGCTGACCCACGACCGAGACCTGACCTCGCTGCGTGCCTGGCTGGAGGAGCACGGCACGCTGGACATCGCCGACGCGCTGGCCCGGCTGGATCCGGCGGACCGGGCGGTCCCGTTCCGGTTGCTGACCAAGGATCGGGCGCTGGTGGTGTTCGAGGCGCTGGACCCGCTGCACCAGCAGCAGCTGCTGGAGGCGCTGCGCACCGAGCGGGTCCGGGAGCTGTTCGGTGGGCTGGAGGTGACCGACCAGGCGCGGCTGCTGGACGAGGTCCCGGCCGCGGTGGCGATCCGCATGCAGGCTGGGCTACCGCCCGAGCAGCGGGCGGCGGCCGCGGCGCTGCTGGGGTATCCGTCCGAATCGGCCGGCCGGATCATGACGCCCGACTTCACCAACGTCCGCGCCAGCATGACCGCGGCCGACGCCCTGGCCAAGCTCCGGCGCGCCGGCCCTCGCCCGACCCGCGCCCAGACCCTGGTGCTGCCGGTCACCGACGACCAGCGCCGGCTCACCGGAGTGGTAGACCTGTCCGATGTGGTCACGGCCACCCCGACCACCCGGATGCACGAGCTGGTGCGGCCGGAGACCCGCTCGGTGCGGGTGGACGAGGACCAGGAGCGGGCCGCCCGCCTGATCCAGGACACCGGCCTGATCGCATTGCCGGTGGTGGACCGGGAGGACCGACTGGTCGGCATGATCACAGTAGACGATGCGATGGCGGTGGTCGAGGCGGAGGACACCGAGGACTTCTCCCGCGCCGGCGGCACCGAGCCGCTCGACCAGCCGTACCTGTCGGCGAACGTGTTCCAGCTCGCCGGAAAGCGGGCACCGTGGCTGCTGATGCTCGCCGTCGCGTTCACGCTCACGGTCAACGTCATGCACTTCTTCGAGGGCGCGCTGGAGGCGGTGGTCGCGCTGGCATTCTTCATCCCGCTCCTGATCGGCACCGGCGGCAACTCCGGGGCGCAGGCGGCCACCCTGGTGGTACGGGCGATGGCGGTGGGCGAGGTCCGGTTCGCCGACCTGTCAAGGGTCATCTGGCGGGAGACCCGGGTCGGGCTGCTGCTCGGCACCGGCCTGGCGGTGGTCGCGTTCCCGGCGGTGGCGTGGTTCTTCACGGTGCCGATGGCCGTCGTGATCTCGCTGACCCTGGTGTGCGTCTGCACCTGGGCGTCGTTCGCGGGCGGGATGCTGCCGCCGATCGCCAAGCGGGTCGGCATCGACCCGGCGGTGGTCTCCACCCCGCTGATCGCCACTCTCGTCGACGCCACCGGGCTGGTGATCTACTTCCTGATCGCCCACGCTGTGCTGACCGGCGAACTGTCCGGTGTGTGAGGCTACCGGCGCCCGTTCCGAACGCGGCCAACTCGTCGAGCGGACCGGGCAGGCCAGCTATAAGGTGGCGGCGTGAAGGCGTTCGAAGCGGCAACCATCACCACCCAACGGCTTGTCCTGACTCCGCTTCGTCAAGCAGACGCTGACGCGATGGTCGACGTGCTCGGCGACGAACAACTCCACGAGTTCATCGGCGGACACCCGGCCAGCCACGCTGACCTGCGCCGCCGCTACGAGCAGCTCGTCGCCGGCTCGCCAGATCCGGACCAGATCTGGCTCAACTGGATAGTGCGCCGCAGCGTCGACCAAGAACCGATCGGCACGGTGCAGGCCACCGTGACCCGCCTCGGCGACGGTTGGGCCGCCGCGATCGCCTGGGTCATCGGCATGCCCTGGCAAGCCCAAGGCTTCGCCAGCGAGGCCGCCCGCGCGCTGGTGAGTTGGCTACGCGGCCAAGGAGCGGACCCCATCACTGCCAACATCCATCACGACCACCATGCCTCCGCCAAGGTCGCAGCCCGAGCCGGTCTCACCGCGACCGCCGAGGAAGTGGACGGTGAGCAAGTCTGGCGAACCGGCGCCGACTGACTGATCCATCACACCAAGCGCCACCCAGCGCAACCACGCAGCGAACCACCATCCACAACTCTTGACAGTTGCTCCAAGGTGGCGTTCTCCCGGAGGAGATGGTCAGGCAGCGGCGTCGCTCGGGTCGGGGCGCTGGTAGCGGAGCAGGACGACCCCGTTGCCGAAGGTCCGGGTCTCGGCGAGCCGGAGACCGATCGTGAGGTCTGATGGCCGGAACAGAGGCCTGCCCTGTCCGATCACGACCGGGTGGACGTAGAGCCGGTACTCGTCGATCAGGTCGTGCCGCATGAAGGTGGCGGCCAGGTCCGCGCCGCCCAGCACCAGGTCCCCGCCGGGCTGTGCCTTGAGCTCCCGGACCTCCTCGACGACCACGTCCCGGACCACCGTGGCGTTCCAGTCGGCCCGCTCCAGGGTCCGGGAGTACACCACCTTCGGCATGTCCCGCCAGATCCGCGCAAACTCGACGAACGGCCCGGTGCTCGCCGGGTCCTGGTCGGCGGTCGGCCAGAACCCGGCCATCAGCTCGTAGGTGACCCGCCCGCTCAGGAAGGCGCCCATCGCGCTGAGCTGCTCGTTGAAGTGGCTGTGCAACTCGTCGTCGACCAGGTGCCAGTCGAGCTCCCGGTCCGGCCCCTCGAAGAAGCCGTCGACGGACACCGACATCATCAAGATGATCTTGCGTATAGAGGCCTCAGATCTCGCCCCGCCGGCCGATCAGCGGCGGCGGAATCGACGGAGTCGGCGACGGGCCGACGGGGACAACCACGTGTAGGCCGCGTACGCCGCCCAGCCGACCGCGACCAACAGCGCCAGCGTGCGCAACCCGATCATGCTCAGCCCGACGATCACCGCCATCACCACCAGCCAGGACTGCAGCGGGTGGAGCCGCACCAGCCAGCGCCCGGGCGTCCGGATCCGACGCATCAGGCCGCCGGACCGGGCCGGCCGGCGCTCGTACGGAAACCGGGGCACCCGCCCATCGTGCCACACCACCACGCCAGCCCGCACCAGTCAGCCCGCGCCGTCCAGCCCCGCCGACAGGTCTGCCAGCAGATCGTCGGTGTCCTCGATCCCGCAGGACAATCGCACGAAACCCTCGGCGACGTCGTCGCCCCACTGCGCGCGCCGGTCCGCGGTGGTGTGCACCCCGCCGAACGAGGTCGCCGCCGCGACCAGCCGGCAGCCACGCAGGAACCTGGCTACCCGCTCCGCCGAGCCCAGGTCGAACGACACCACCCCCGGTATCCGCCGCATCTGCCGGGCAGCCACTGCGTACGACGGGTCCCCGGGCAGGCCGGGCCAGCGCACGCCGTCCACATCGGTCCGGGATGCGAGCATGGCCGCCACCGCCGCCGCGTTCGCTGACTGCCTCGACAGTCGCAGATCCAGTGTGGCCAGTGACCGATGGGCCAGCCAGGCGTCGAAGGCCCCCGGCACCGCCCCGGTCTGGTTCCGCCACTGCCGCAGCCGGGCCAGCAGCGCCTCGTTCCGGGTGACCAGGTAGCCGAGCAACAGGTCCGAGTGCCCGGCCAGCGCCTTGGTCCCCGAGCCGACCACCACGTCGGCGCCCAACGCCAACGGCTGCTGCCCGAGCGGCGTGGCGGTCGTGTTGTCCACCGCCAGCAGGGTTCCCGCCGCCCGCGCGATCGCCGCCACCGCCGCGATGTCGCACACGTCCAGCCCCGGGTTGGCCGGGGTCTCCAGCAGCGCCAGCCGCACCCCGACCAGCGGCGGATACGGCCCGGCGGTGGGGGCCAGCATCACCGCCAGACCCTGCGCCCGCAGCGTCGAGGCGGCGAACTCCCGCACCGTGTAGTAACCGTCCGCGGGCAGCACGGTCGTGTCACCGGGGCGCAGCACACTCAGCAACAGACCGGTGATCGCCGACTGCCCGGAGGCGAACACCAGGCAGTCGCCGCCTTCCAGCGAGCCGATCGCGGACTCCAGCCGGCGGCGGGTCGGGCTGTCCATCCGGGCGTACCCATCCTGGTCCGGCGCCGGCCCCGCCGGGTCGAGATGGTACGGAGCGGCGAAGACCGGCCCCGGCAGCAACGGCTCCCCCGGCACCGGCTCCGGAAGCCCGGCCTGCACGCACCGCGTGCTGTCCTGATAGTCCGCAGGATGGTCCACTGTCTCTGCTACTCCGGCTTCGTGGATCGGGACATCAGGGCGGCCACCGCCGTACGCGGGTCCACGCCCTCGTGACACACCCGCTCCACCTGCTCCGTGATCGGCATCTCCACGCCGTGCGCCCGGGCCAGGTCCCGGACGGCCAGGCAGCTCTTGACCCCCTCGGCGGTCTGCCGGGTGGCCGCCTGTGCCTGCTCCAGCGTGTCCCCCCGCCCGAGATGCTCACCGAAGGTCCGGTTCCGCGACAGCGGGGAGGAGCAGGTCGCCACCAGGTCGCCGAGGCCCGCCAGCCCGGCGAACGTCATCGGGTCGGCTCCCAGGCGGACCCCGAGCCGGGCGGTCTCGGTCAGCCCGCGGGTGATGAGAGTGGCCTTCGTGTTGTCCCCCAACCGCATCGCCGTGGCGATCCCGTACGCGAGCGCGATCACGTTCTTCACCGTACCGCCGAGCTCGCAACCGACCACGTCATCGTTCGTGTATGGACGGAAGTAGGGAGTCGAGCAGGCCCGTTGCAGCGCCGTGGCTCGGCCCGCGTTGCTGCCGGCCACCACGGTCGCGGTCGGCTGTTCGGCGGCGATCTCGGCGGCGAGGTTGGGGCCGGAGACCACGACCACCCGATCCGGGCTGATGCCGGCCGCCTCCACGACCACCTCACTCATCCGCTTCGTCGTCCCCAGCTCGATTCCTTTCGCGAGGCTGACCAGCGTGGCGTCGGGATCCAGCCAGCCCTGCCAGTCTGCCAGGTTTCCGCGCAGGGTCTGCGACGGCACCGCCAGCACCACCAGCCCGGCACCCCGGATCGCGCGCTCCGGATCGGCGGTCGCGGTCACCCGTTCCGGCAGCCGCACGGACGGATGGTAGTCCGGATTGGCCCCGTACGCACGGATCGCGGCCGCTACCTCCTCCCGGCGCGCCCAGATCGTCACGTCCGTACCGGCATCCGCGAGCACCTTCGCATACGCAGTCCCCCACGAACCGGCACCCAGCACCGCCGCCCTCATCCGCTGCCGTCCTCCGGGGGGCCGCCCGGTGCCGGCTGCGGCCCCTGCGGAGTCCACAGTGGCGGCGCCGGCTCCCTCCGCACCTCCGCTAGCAGCTCCCGCAGCCGGTCCATCACGGCCTCGGTGATCGCGTGCATGGTGGCGGTGGTGGGCGGCGACCCGCGGTGCGCGGACAGGTCGATCGGCGGCCCGGCCACCACCGTGACCGGGGTACGCGGGCGGGGGCGGAGCTTGCCGGTACGCGGGTCGGAGATGGCCTGTGCTCCCCAGCTGACCACCGGTACGACCGGCGCGCCGGTGTCAAGCCACAGCCGGGCGACCCCGGTCCGCCCGCGCATCGGCCACAGATCCGGGTGCTTGGTGATCGTCCCCTCCGGGTAGATCACCACCGCGTCGCCCGCCCGGACCGCGGCGGTCGCGGCCTCCAGCGACCGGGCCGCGTCGACGGTGCCCCGCCGCACCGGGATCTGCCGCACCCGGTGCAGCAGCCAGCCCACCACCGGCAGGTCGAAGACGCTCTGCTTGCCGAGGAACTGCGGCCAGCGGCCGGCGTCGTAGACGAAGTGGGCGACCGCCAGCGGGTCGGCGTGCGAGACGTGGTTGGCCACCACGATCACTCCGCCGGTGGCCGGGATGTGCTCGGCGCCGTGCCACCGCCGCCGGGTCAGCAGCAGCAGCGGCGGCTTCACGACGGCGACCGCGAACCGCCGCCAGAACCCGAGCCGGCCAGCTGCCACGCGTTCACCCTCCTACGTCCACGCCACCCCCCGCCGCGAGGCGTGCAGCCATCATGCCTGCTCGGGGCCGGGATCGCCAGCACCCCACCGCCACCCCACCGCCACCCCACGGTCACCCGGCACTGCGCCCCCAGGTCGGGATCTTGAACGATGAAGATCGCCATCGTGGGGCGCCGAGCGTGGCCAGAAGCGGCGTATGACGCTGCACAGCGCCCCTTGGTCGCGATCTCCAACCTTCAAGATCGCCAGCTTGGGCGTTGAGCCAGCCGCGCGCGGACGCCGGCCCCGCGGCGACAGCGGCGGACCGGGTGGCGCATAGCAGATTGAGGCTACGATCTGGACACTATCCACAGCGGTCAGGTTATCCACAGGAATGCGGATCGCCGGTGGCGCGCCGTCCGGGCGGGCGGTACACCGTACGCATGAGCCGGGACCTACGCAGAGCGATCGAGGCGGGTGGTGGCGTGGCTCGCCGTTGCGAGCTGCTGCGGGTCGTTCCACGCCACGTGCTCGACCACGCAGTACGCGCCGGCCAGCTGACCGCGGCGCTTCCTCGCACCTACGCCGACCCGGACCGGCTCGCGGAGCCGTAGTCCCGGGCCCGGGTCGCGTTGACCTATACCGGCCCGGACTCGGCCGTCAGCCACCTCACCGCGCTCGCGCTGTGGCGCCTGCCCGGGGGTGACCTCGCTGGCCCGATCCACGTCACCGTTCCCCGACAGCGACGGCTCCGGGCCACCCGACGGATTGTCGTGCACCGCCGCCCGGAGCCGGCCAGCTTCCGGGTGGCCTCCGGTTACCGAGCGGTCTCCCGCCACAGACCAGCGGTGGCCGGGCCGAGCCCGAGCCGGGCGGCGGCCACCAAATCCGCCACGGTGTCGACGTCCCGGCGCACCGACGGCCATCGTCCAGTCAGCCGCCGCGCGCCGGAGGCGGCATGCCGGGCCGCCGAGTCGGGGCCGAATCGCGGGTCCAGCGGGACGCCCTCGAGCGCGGCCAGCAACGTGGTCCCGGTGCCGGACCGGTCCGGCACGAAGCCGCGCCCGCCGGGGGCGGCGGCGGCCCGCGGCGCACCCGCGAGCTCGGCCGCCCGGGGCGCACCCGCCAGCTCCGCCGCCCGCAACGCGCCAGCCAGCTCCGCCGGCCGCAGCGCCGGCAGGTCGGCGGCGAGCGCCGCTACCGGTCGCCGGCCCCCGGTCGCCGTGCCCGCCACCACGGCGGCGCCGTGCTCGAGCGCGGCGTTGAGGCCGGCCGCCGGCGCATCCGCCACCACCCGGGCGCCCAGGCCCCCCAGTGCCGCGGTGACTTCCGGATCATCGGTCACCACCAGCACCTCCACTACCACCGGGCACACCAGCGCCGCGCGTACCGTGTCCTGTGCCATGGCCAGCACCAGCGCAGCGTGCGGTACGCCGACCGGGGCACCCCGCAGCCGGGACTTGGCCTCGGCGAGCCACTTCACCGGCACCACCAGTGCCCAGCCCGATCCCCGCATCCGCCCATCCTGACAGCCGGAGCGCCACCGCCCCGCGCACCCGGTGTACGGTTCCGGCATGCAGGCGACGGTGGTGGACTTCGACCCGCAGACCCGGTCCGGGTCCCTGCTGCGCGACGACGGCACCCGGCTCGCGTTCGGAGCGGCCGCTTTCGACGCTTCCGGCCTGCGGCTGCTGCGGCTCGGGCAACGGGTCCACGTCGATCATGGCAGCGATGGCACCGTGACCCGGATCACCCTGCCGACGATGCGCGGCGACCAGGAGTTCACCTCCGATTCGCCCTGAGGTAGCGGATTGCCGCGCCAGAATGGACAGGTGAGCACCACGCCGTCCCCGCCCGCCCCGCAGCAGCGGCCCCACACTCCGCCGCGCCGGGCGGCTGCTGGCAACGGCGAGCCGGCCAGCGCGGCCAGCGCGACCACCGCGACCACCGCCCCCGGCATCGGCCCGGCGGCGGCCGGGAAGCCGGAGCCGCCGCCGGAGCCGCCGCTGCCAGAGGACCGGTTCCTGAACCGGGAGCTGTCCTGGCTCGACTTCAACGCCCGGGTGCTGACGCTGGCCGAGGACCCGCGCACCCCGCTGCTCGAGCGGGCGAAGTTCCTGGCCATCTTCGCCAGCAACCTGGACGAGTTCTACATGGTGCGGATCGCCGGGCTGCGCCGCCGGGTGCAGGCAGGGCTGCCGGTACGCGGGCTGGAGCTGATCTCGCCCCGGCAACAGCTGGCCCGGGTTTCCGAGCGCAGCGCCGAGCTGGTGGCCCGGCACGCCCGCTGCTTCCGGGAGGAAGTGGCCGAACTGCTGGCCGCCGAGCAGATCCAGATCGTGTCCTGGCGCGACCTGAGCGCGGCCGAGCAGGAGCGGCACCGGGTCTACTTCCGCGAGCACATCTTCCCGGTGCTCACCCCACTGGCGGTCGACCCGGCCCACCCGTTCCCGTACATCTCCGGTCTGTCCCTGAACCTGGCCGTGCTGGTGCGGGACCCGGACGACGGGCCAGAGCTGTTCGCCCGGGTGAAGGTGCCCAACAACGTGCCCCGGTTCGTCACCGTCGACTCCCCAGAGGAGCGGGCCGCCGCCCCACCGGACAGCCGGTTCCTGCCGATCGAGGAGCTGATCGCGGTCCACCTCGGGCAGTTGTTCTCCGGCATGCAGATCGTGGAGCAGCACCTGTTCCGGGTGACCCGCAACGCCGACTTCGAGCTGGACGAGGACCGCGACGAGGACCTGCTGCAGGCGCTGGAGCGGGAGCTGGCGCAGCGCCGGTTCGGCCCGCCGGTGCGGCTGGAGGTGGCCGCGACCATCTCCGACCACGTGCTGGAGCTGCTGGTCCGGGAGCTGGACATGGACGAGCACGACGTGCTGCGGGTGCCCGGCCTGCTCGACCTGTCCGCACTCTGGCAGATGTACGAGCAGGTGGAGCGGCCGGACCTGAAGGACCCGCCGTACGTGCCGGCCACCCCGGCCCGGCTGGTCGAAGGGGACACTCCGCGCAGCGTGTTCGCGACCCTGCGGGATGGCGACGTGCTCGTCCACCACCCGTACCATTCCTTCTCCACCAGCGTGCAGCGCTTCATCGAGCAGGCCGCCGCCGACCCGCGGGTGCTCGCGATCAAGCAGACGCTCTACCGCACCAGCGGTGAGTCCCCGATCGTGGATGCGCTGATCGACGCCGCCGAGGCCGGCAAGCAGGTGGTGGTGTTGGTCGAGGTCAAGGCCCGGTTCGACGAGTTGGCCAACATCGGTTGGGCGCGAGCGCTGGAGCGGGCCGGCTGCCACGTGGTCTACGGCCTGGTCGGGCTGAAGACCCACTGCAAGACCGCGCTGGTGGTGCGGCAGGAGGCCGGGGCGATCCGCCGCTACTGCCACATCGGCACCGGCAACTACCATCCCCGGACCGCCCGGCTGTACGAGGACTTCGGGCTGATCACCGCCGATCCGGCGATCGGAGCCGACCTGACCGACCTGTTCAACGCGCTGACCGGCTACAGCCGGCAGACCGCCTACCGGGAGCTGCTGGTCGCCCCGCACGGGATCCGCAGCGGGCTAACCGAGCGGATCGAGGCCGAGATCGGGAAGGCCCGGGCCGGCGAGCCGGCGCTGATCCAGTTCAAGGCGAACTCGCTGGTGGCCGAGGCGGTGGTGGACGCGCTCTACCGCGCGTCGGCCGCCGGGGTCCAGGTGGACCTGCTGATCCGTGGCATGTGCACACTGCTCCCCGGCGTCCCTGGGCTGTCCGAGAACATCCGGGTCCGCTCGATCCTGGGCCGGTTTCTGGAACACTCCCGGGTGTTCCGGTTCGGCGCCGACGAGGCCACCGCGGAGCTGTGGATCGGCTCGGCGGACCTGATGGAGCGCAACCTGGACCGCCGGGTGGAGGCGCTGGTCCGGGTCACCGACCCGGCCGCCCGCGCGGAGCTGGTGCAGGTGCTGACGATCGCGATGAGCGAGCAGTGCGAGGCGTTCGAGCTGCGTCCGGACGGGGCGTGGGTCCGGCGCGCCCCGCAGTCCCCGGTGGACCTGCAGCAGGAGCTGCTGCGCCGGGCCACCGGTCAGGAACCGTAGCTAGGCTGCCGGGATGGGCGTCGAGGAGGAGCGCAAGTTCGACGTCGACCCGTCGTACGCGCCGCCGGAGCTGGCCGGCTGCCTGCCCACCGGCGGCCGGGTAGTCGCCCGGGAGCCGGTCATCCTGACCGCTAGCTACTACGACACCGCCGACCTGCGGCTGGCCCGGGCCGGCGGATCGCTTCGGTTCCGGGACGGCGACGGCGACGGCGATCCGCAACCGTGGACCGTGAAGCTGCCGACCGCGGTACCCGGGATCCGGCACGAGATCTCCCGCCCCGGTCCCCCGGACGGTCCGCCCCCGGCCGAGCTGGTGGCGCTGGTGACCGCGCTGACCCGGGGTGCGCCGCTGGCTCCGGTGGTGACGGTCCGTTCCCGGCGCCGGCGGTACGAGCTGTGCGACGCCGACGGCACCGTGCTGGCCGAGCTGGCCGACGACACGGTGTCGGTGCTGGACGGTGCCGAGCCGCGGGGCGGGTTCCGGGAGCTGGAGGTGGAGCGAGTGGCCGACCGGGGCGACCTGCTGGACCGGGTGGCGGGGGTGCTGACCGGCACCGGTGCGGTGGCCGGCGGGTTCACTCCCAAGCACGTGCGCGCGCTGACCCTCGTACCATCGCGGCGGGCGACCATCGCCGCGCCGCCGGATCTGCCGCCGCCGGAGCCGCCATGCCCGCAGCCGACCGGTGGAGACGTGCTCCGGCAGGCGATCCGCCGGGCGGCGGCCCGGATCGTGGCGCACGACCCGCTGGTCCGGTTGGGCCAGGACCTGCCCGGTGGGGACACGCCGGTGCACCAGCTGCGGGTGGGGCTGCGCCGGCTGCGCAGCGACCTGCGCACCTTCGAGCCGCTGGTCGACCGGCAATGGGCCGGTTCGCTGCGGCGCAAGCTGCGGTGGTTGGCCGGCCGGCTCGGCGCGGTCCGGGACGTCGAGGTGCTGCGGGCGCGGCTGCGGCGCACCGCCACCGACCCGGCTCCGCCGGTGGATCCGGAGGCCGTGGCGCGGATCGACGCCGCGCTGGCGGTCCGGGAGCACGCCGCCCGCACGGCGATGGACCGCGCCCTCGGCTCCGACCGGTACGTCGCGTTGCTGGACGCACTCGTCGCGGCGGCCCGCCAGCCGCGGCTGACCCCGCTGGCGTCCGCCTCCGCCCAGCAGGTGCTGCCCGGGCTGGTGGCCGGACCGTGGTGGGCGCTGCGGTCCGGCCCCACCGGCGAGCCCGGGGCGGGCGACCTGGCGGCGGACGCACCGGACGAGCCGTGGCACGCGGTGCGGGTACGCGGAAAGCGGGCGCGCTACGCGGTGGAGGCGGTCGCGGATGCGGTCGGCGGGTCGGCGCCGGCACTGGCCCGGAAGCTGGCCGCGGTGCAGGATCTGCTCGGGGAGCACCAGGATGCGGCGGTCGCCGGGCAGACCTGGCTCGCCATCGCCGCGGCCGATCCGGGCGATCACCGGCTCGCGGTCGCCACCGGCCAGCTCTACGAACGGGAGCGGGCGGCGGTGCGGCGGGTCCGGGCGGCGTTCCCGGCCGCCTGGCGGGCCGCCGACCGCCCCAAACTGCAGTCGTGGCTATCGTGAGCGCAGCGAGCTTGCGTCCGGCCGCCAGCCGGCGGAGCGCAGCGGAGTCGGCGATCAAGCGGCCGGCGCGGGGAACACCGTGAGGCAGCGGTGGATAGCGGCGGCGGGCGGGCTGGTGTGGCGGTCGGACCGGGACCGGCGGCTGGTGTGCCTGGTGCACCGGCAACGCTACGACGACTGGTCACTGCCGAAGGGTTCGGTCAAGCCGGGCGAGCATCCGCTGACCGCCGCGGTCCGGGAGGTCGCCGAGGAGACCGGCCAGCGGGCCGTCCCGCAGCTGCCGCTGCCGTCCACCCGGTACGAGGTGGACGGGGTTCCCAAGGTGGTCGAGTACTGGGCGATGACGACCGCCAGCGAGGCGGCGTTCGCGCCGAACTCTGAAGTAGACCGGCTGGCGTGGCTACCGGTCGGCGAGGCGGTGCGGCGGGTGCGCTACCCGCACGACGCCGCGTTGCTGCGCCGGTGGGACGCGCTGCCGCCGGTCACCGCGGTGCTGCTGCTGGTGCGGCACGCCGACGCCGGGCAGCGGGGCGGCTGGCCGGGGGCGGACCGGGAGCGGCCACTGTCGGCGCGCGGCACGGTCGACGCGGCGGAGCTGTGCCGGCTGCTGGCGCTGTTCGCGCCGGCCCGACTGGTGTCGGCGACCCCGCGGCGCTGCCGGCAGACGGTGGAGCCGCTCGGACTACCGGTCGAGCTCGACCCGGCTCTGGACGAGGAGCCGGGTGATCCGGATGCGGCGGCGTCCCGGCTCCGACGGCTCGCCGTGGACGGCCGGGTCACGGTCGCCTGCACGCAGGGGGCGGTGATCCCGCCGGTGCTGGATCGGCTGGCGGGTCCGGCCATCGAGCGGGAACCGGCGACGGCCGGGCGGCCGGCACCGGCACCGGCGGCGGCCGGCCGGGCGGCATCGGCGGCCACCGGCAAGGGCGACGGCTGGCTGTTGAGCTTCGCCGGCCCGCGGCTGCTCGCGGTGGCGCCGCTTCGCGCCCGGCAGGTCCGCCGGTAACCCGGCGGACCTGCCGATGCCGCTGTCTCGTCAGCGCCGCTTGGTGGCGCGCTTGGCCGGTGCCCGCTTGGACGGCGCCTTCTTCGCGGTCGCAGTCTTGCGGGGGGTGGCCCGGGTGGCCTTCTTCGCGGTGCTCTTGCGAGCCACCGCGGTCTTGGTGGTTGTGGCCTTCTTCGCCGGCGCCGCCTTCTTGGCGGTGCTCTTGGCCGGCGCGGCCGCCTTCAGCGCCTTCGGAACCCGGCCGCTGGCGACCATCTCCTTGAAGCCCGAGCCGGGCCGGAACGCCGGCACGGAGGTCTTCTTCACCCGGACGGCCGCACCGGTGCGGGGGTTGCGTGCCATCCGGGCCGCGCGCACGCGCTTCTCGAAGACACCGAACCCGGTGATGGACACCTTCTCTCCCTTGGTGACCGCGGACTGGACCTCTGCCAGGACCGCGTCCAGCGCCGTACCGGCCGTGCGCTTGTCCCCGAGCCGGGTGGCAAGTACCTCGATGAGCTCGGCCTTGTTCACGACATCCCTCCAATTATGCGGACTCCACGCGAGTCGTTCTGGGCGACGGTATGCCCTAAGACACTAACTTACAAACATCCCGCCGAAAAAACCCGTTGTGTCGCAACACGATCGGCCCCGCCCGGTGACCCGGACGGGGCCGATCGGCTGATCTGGCGCTACGTCACGCCGTGCTCCGGCGCTACGTAACGACCGGCGCGAAACCCGCGCGGCGCTGCTCGTACGCGGTGATGTCGGGCTCGTGGCGCAGCGTGAGCCCGATATCGTCGAGCCCCTCGACAAGCCGCCACCGGCTGAACTCGTCCAGCGGGAAGTCCCAGATCCGGTCCGCGGCGCGAACCTGGCGAGTGACCAGATCCACGGTCACCGGCGACGCCGGCTCCCGCTCCACCAGCTCCCACAGCTCCTCGACTGTGGCCTGCGGCAGCTCGACCGGCAGCAGCCCCTCCTTGAGCGCGTTGCCGTGGAAGATGTCGCCGAACCGCGCGGCGACGACCGCCCGGAACCCCCAGTCGCGCAACGCCCACACGGCGTGTTCCCGGGACGAGCCGATGCCGAACTCCGGGCCGGCCACCAGGATCGACCCGCCGGCGTAGCGCGGGTCGTCGAGCACGAACCCGGTTTCGTTGCGCCACGCCCGGAACAGTCCGTCCGCGAACCCGGTCTTGCTGACCCGCTTCAGGTAGGCCGCCGGGATGATCTGGTCGGTATCTACGTTAGAGCGCCGCAGCGGGACCGCGGTGCCGGTGTGCACGGTGAACTTCTGCATCGTCGTCATCCTCACAGATCGGTGGGTGCGGCCAGCCGCCCGGCCACCGCGGTGGCGGCGGCGACCGGTGGGGACACCAGGTGGGTGCGGCCGCCCGCACCCTGCCGGCCCTCGAAGTTGCGGTTGGACGTGGACGCCGCCCGCTGCCCCGGCCGCAGCATGTCCGGGTTCATCCCCAGGCACATCGAGCAGCCGGCGAACCGCCACTCGGCGCCAGCGGCCTGGAAGACCTCGTGCAGCCCCTCTCGTTCGGCCGCCTGGCGGACCGCGTCCGAGCCGGGCACCACCAGCATCCGGACCGCGTCCGCGATCCGCCGTCCGCGCACCACCTCGGCCGCCGCCCGCAGGTCCTCCAGCCGCCCGTTGGTGCAGGAGCCCACGAACACCACGTCCACCGGAACCTCCCGCATCGGAGTCCCGGGCGCCAGCTCCATGTATTCCAATGCCCGGGCCGCCGCCGCCCGGTCCGCCTCCGGCAGCTCGCCCGGGTCCGGAACCCGGCCGTCCAGCCGGACTCCCTGCCCCGGGTTGGTGCCCCAGGTCACAAACGGCGCCACCGTCCCGGCATCCAGCCGCACCTCGGTGTCGAACCGGGCGCCTACATCAGAGGACAACCCCCGCCAGTAGTCGAGCGCCGCCTCCCACGCGCCACCGCGCGGCGCGTACCGCTTACCTTCCAGGTACGCGTACGTGGTGTCGTCGGGTGCCACCATGCCCGCCTTGGCGCCCCATTCGATGGACATGTTCGCCACCGTCATCCGACCCTCCATGGACAGCGTGGCGATCGCGTCCCCGCGGTACTCCACGATGTGGCCACGTCCGCCGCCCGTACCCACCTGCGCGATCAGCGCGAGAATCAGGTCCTTGGCGGTGACCCCGTCCCGGAGCGCCCCGGAGACCGTGACCGCCATCGTCTTCGGCCGCCGCTGCGGCAGCGTCTGGGTCGCCAGCACGTGCTCCACCTCGCTGGTCCCGATCCCGAACGCGAGCGCGCCGAACGCGCCGTGGGTGGCGGTGTGCGAGTCCCCGCACACCACCGTCAACCCGGGTTGGGTGAGCCCGAGCTGCGGCCCGATCACGTGCACGATCCCCTGGTCGGCGTCGCCGAGCGGATGCAGCTTGATGCCGAACTCGGCACAGTTGCGCCGCAGAGTCTCCAGCTGCGTCCGGGAGGTCAGGTCGGCGATCGTGACCAGATCGCCCCGCCGCCCGGCGTCCGCCGGGTCCCCGTACCCGGTCGGGGT
Source organism: Micromonosporaceae bacterium (assembly GCA_009377645.1). Classification (GTDB taxonomy): domain Bacteria; phylum Actinomycetota; class Actinomycetes; order Mycobacteriales; family Micromonosporaceae; genus Natronosporangium. The sequence goes on from WHTQ01000042.1 coordinate 23,633, forward strand.
GTTGTGGTCCTCAGTGGCCAGCGTCAGGTCGGGCCGGCGCACCTTCCGGCCGGCTGCGCGCAGCCCGTCGAACGCCTGCGGGCTGGTCACTTCGTGCAGCAGATGCAGATCGACGTAGAGCAGGTCCGGCTCGCCGGGTGCCGACCGGACCAGATGGTCGTCCCAGACCTTCTCCGCCATAGTGCGAGGTGTGACTCCTACCATGGTTATCCCCTCTCCGGCCGGTGTTCCGGCTCGGGGCCCTTCAGGCTAGACATCCTACAATTTGGGAGGTAGCTTTCGCTCTGTGGGAAACGGTATCAGCGGTGTGGGGGTGCTCGACAAGGCGGTGGTGATCCTCTCCGCCTGCGTCGAGGGGGCGAGCCTGGCCGAGCTGGTGGAGCGCACCGGGCTGCCGCGGGCGACCGCGCACCGGCTGGCGCAGGCGCTGGAGCTGCACCGGCTGCTGGTCCGGGATCCGCAGGGCCGGTGGCGACCCGGGCCCCGGCTGGGTGAGCTGGCCAACTCCGCACCGGATGTGCTGCTCACCGCCGCCGAGCCGATGCTGGTGGCGCTGCGCGACGCGACCGGGGAGAGCGCCCAGATGTTCCTGCGCCGGGCCGACGAACGGGTCTGCGTGGCGGCCGCCGAGCGCGCCCGGGGGCTGCGGGACACCGTGCCGGTCGGCTCGGTGCTGCCGATGAGCGCCGGCTCGGCGGCGCAGATCCTGCTCGCCTGGGAGCCGCCGGAGGCCTACCTGCCGCTGCTGCCGGCGTGCCGGTTCACCGGCAAGACCCTGGCCGAGGTGCGGCGACGCAGCTGGGCGCAGAGTGTGGCCGAGCGGGAGGCCGGGGTGGCCAGCGTGTCCGCCCCGATCCGGGACCGCACCGGGCGGGTGATCGCCGCGATCAGCGTCTCCGGCCCGATCGAGCGGATGACCCGGCGGCCGGGTGAGAAGTTCGCGATGGCGGTGGTGCGGGCGGGCCAGCGCCTGTCGGGGCTCTGAGGAGGGTCCCCTGATCCCGGCAGAGCCGGAATCGGGGGACCCTCCTGGAAAGCAAGCTGTAGCCCCGAGGAGATTCGAACTCCCGCTACCGCCTTGAGAGGGCGGCGTCCTAGGCCGCTAGACGACGGGGCCAGGATTGCCGAGCCTACCAGTGTGAACCGGTCAGCTCGCCCGCTGGGGTACCAGGACTCGAACCTAGACTAACGGAGCCAGAATCCGTCGGGCTGCCAATTACCCCATACCCCATTTGGCGCGGCCCGCGGACCGCGCCGCCCAGAAGGGTACCGTACCGGCCGGAGGGCGGCCAAGTCAGTCCAGGGCCACTACCGGGTTCGCCAGCTCCCCGACGCCCTCGATCCGGACCAACACCGTGTCGCCCGGGCTCAGCACATCCACCCCGGCCGGGGTGCCGGTGAGCACCACGTCCCCGGGCAGCAGGGTCATCACGTGCGAGACATACGACACCAGGGTGGCGGGGTCGAAGACCAGATCCTTGGTCCGGCCGAGCTGGCGTACCTCCTCGTTGACCTCGCAGCGCACCTCCCGGTCGGTCATGTCGACGTCGGTGGCGATCCACGGTCCAAGCGGGCAGAACGAGTCGAACCCCTTTGCCCGGGTCCACTGCCCGTCCGAGCGCTGCAGGTCCCGGGCGGTGACGTCGTTCGCGCAGGTCCACCCGAAGATCGCCGCCTCGGCGCCGGCCCGGTCGACGCGGCGGGCGCCGGGTGGACCGATCACCACCGCAAGCTCCGCCTCGTGCTCGACCCGCCGGGTCTGCGGCGGCAGCCGGATCGCGTCGTGCGGGCCGATCACCGAGGTCGACGGCTTCAGGAACAGCAGCGGCTCGGACGGCACCGCCGCGCCCTGCTCGGCGGCGTGGTCGGCGTAGTTGCGCCCAACGCAGACCACCTTGCTGGGCAGGATCGGCGACAGCAGCCGGACGTCGGCCAGCGCCCACCGCTGCTCGGTGAACCGGATCTGGCCGAACGGATGCCCGTCGATCTCGGCGACGGTCAGCCCGTCCGGGCCGGTGGCCGGCTCCCCCTCCACGACCCCGAACGACATCCCGCTTGCGTGCGCAAACCGTGCAATCCGCACTCTGATCCCTGACCTTCCACAGCAATCCCATTCCGGCCGCTTGACCGCGGGCTACGCGCAGCTCAGCCCGCTGGCGGCCCGCTGCCGACCCGCGTCCGGCACCCGCCCCGTCTGTGACCTTACCGCCAGTCCTGCTTGAGCAGGTCGGCGCAGCGCTCGCCGATCATCATGGTGGTGAGGTTCGGGTTGACCGTGACAAGCTCCGGCATGACGGAGGCGTCGGCGACCCGGAGGCCGGTGACGCCCTTGACCCGCAGCCGCGGGTCCAGCGGGGAGCCGGCGTCGCCGTCGGCTCCCATCCGGACCGTGCCGGCCGGGTGGTAGACGGTGTTGTGGGTACGCCGCAGGTAGTCCCCGATCTCGTCGTCGGTCTGCGCGTCCGAGCCGGGGTAGAGCTCCCGGCCGGCCCAGCCGCGCATCGCCTGCTGGCCGGCGATCCGCCGGGCCAGCTTGATCCCGGCCACCATCACCGGCAGGTCGTACGGGTCGGTGAAGTAGCGCGGGTCGACCCTCGGCTTGTCCCGGAAGTCGATGCTGCGCAACCGGACCGTGCCCCGGGACCGGGCGTGGGTCACGTTCGGAGTCAGGCAGAACCCGTTCTCGGTGGTCGGGTAGCCCTGCCGCAGCGTGTGCATGTCGAACGGCACCGAACCGTAGTGGAACATCAGGTCCGGCCGGTCCAGCCCGTCCCGGGTGGTGGTGAAGATGCCGATCTCCCACCACTGCACGGACTCGGTGACCATCGGCTGCTTCGCCTCCCACTGGATCACCCCCTCCGGGTGGTCCTGGAGGTTCTCGCCGACCCCGGGAGAGTCGACGAGCACGTCGATCCCGAGCTCGGACAGGTGGGCGGCCGGGCCGATCCCGGACAGCATCAGCAGCTTCGGGGAGTCGATCGCCCCGGCCGACAGCACCACCTCCCGGCGCGCCCGCAGGGTGCTGGTGTGGATCAGGTCCGGGTCGAGCACCGCCACGCCGGTGCAGCAGCGGTCGGCGTCGAAGACCAGCCGCTTCGCCCGCCGCCCGGTCAGCAGCGTGAAGTTGGGCCGGGTGCCGAGGATCGGGTGCAGATAGGAGACCGAGGACGACGAGCGGACCCCGTCCTCGCGGACGTTGACCTGGAAGAAGTTGGCGCCGTTGCGGACCGTCTCGCCGGTGTTGAACCGCACCCGCGGGATCCCGACCTGCTCGCAGGCGTCCAGCAGCGCCACCCCGCACGGGTCGTCCGGCGGTAGGGTCCGGACCCGGACCGGGCCGTCCTTGCCGTGGTGCGGGCCGCCGTCGGCGTTGTTCTCCAGCCGCTGGAACAGGGGGAGCGTGTGCTCCGGGCCCCAGCCCGTCGCCCCGTACCGGTTCTCCCACTCGGCCAGGTCCTCGCGCGGGGCCCAGAACGCGATGCAGGAGTTGTGCGACGAGCAGCCGCCCAGCACCCGCGCCCGGGCGTGCCGCATGTACGAGTTCCCGGACTGCTGCGGCTCGATCGGGTAGTCCCAGTCGTAGCCAGACTCCAGCAGCTCCATCCACCGGGTCACCTGCAGCACCTGGTCCACCCCGCGGTCACTCGGACCCGCCTCCACCAGTGCGACGGTGACCTGCGGGTCCTCGCTCAGCCGGGCGGCCACCGCCGCTCCTGCCGAGCCGCCTCCGATCACCAGGTAGTCGAACTCCTCGTACGCCATCGCCTGTCCCCCGTTTCAGTCTGCGAACCAGCCGGTCACCTTCGGATCGATGTTGTGATAGATGTGCTTGGCCTCCTGGTATTCGGCCAGCCCGATCCGGCCCAGCTCCCGGCCCACCCCGGAGCGGCCGAACCCGCCCCACTCCGCCTGCGGCAGGTAGGGATGGAAGTCGTTGACCCACACGGTGCCGTGCCGCAGCCGGCCGGCCACCCGATGCGCCCGGCCGGCGTCCTGGGTGAACACACCGGCGGCCCGGCCAGCCGCCACCGTCGAACGCCCGCCGGGCGGCGGCGATCGCCCGCAGCGTGTCCTCGACCCCGGCCTCGGAGACGGTGGCCACGAAGCTCCCGTCGGCCGGACAGCGGATCTCCCGGGTGCCACCGCCGGTGGCCGGCAGCCAGCTCCCGTCGACGAACAGCGTGGCCGGTGTGGACATTACTCGGCTCCTTCCAGGTGCGCTCAGGTGGCCGGTTCCGCCGGTTCCGCCGGTTCCGGCGCCTCCGGTGCATCCAATGCCTGGCCGGACGCCGCCTCGGGCTGGGAGTGGTTGATCCGGAGGAAGTCCAGGTGCCGCTCGTACTGGTCGAGGATGTCCCCGATCACCTGGTCCTGGCTGTAGCCCATCAGGTTGTAGCGCTGGCTTCCCCAGGTCAGGTGCACCTCCAGCCGGTAGTACCGGTCGGACGGGCGCTGCGCGCGCAGCGGGAACGCCGGGGTCGGTGCCTCGACTGGCCAGACCTGATACTCGAACCGGTCCTGCCCACCCAGCTCGACGGTGAGGGAGAGGTACGGGATCCCGGTCACCCCGGAGTCGCCATCGTGGACGGTGGCCTGCGCACCCCGGGCCCGCAGCTCCTCGGCCACCTCCTCCATCGCCGGGCGGCACACCCGGTCCAGGAACCCGGCCGCGGCCCGCCGGCCGGGATAGCTCATCGCCCGCGCCAGCCGCTGCCGCCAGGGCAGCGGCAGGCCGCGGCCCTCCGCGGTCCGGCCGGACAGCGACGCGGCCAGGCTGGTCCGGAAGCTGTCCTCACGGATCGACTCCTGTCGCAGCGCCCGGTAGATTCCCAGCATCACCAGGAACATCACGAACGAGAACGGCAGCCCCATGATGATGGTCGCGTTCTGCAGTGTCGGCACCCCGCCGACCAGCAGCATCGCCAGGGTGAGCGCGCCGGTCACGGCGGCCCAGAACACCCGCAGCCACGGTGCCCCGTCGGTGCCGGCGGTGCGCAGCCGGGAGCTCAGGTTGGCCATCACCAACGCCCCGGAGTCCGCCGAGGTGACATAGAACAGCAGCCCGGTCAGCGTGGCGACGGCGGCGCTCAGCGGCACCCACGGATGCTCGGACAGCAACGCGTAGAACGCCTCCTGGGGTTCGTCCACGGCGGCCTGACCGAACTCGGCGTTGCCGTCCCGGACCACCGCCAGCGCGCTGTTGCCGAAGATCGAGATCCAGATCAGGATGAACAGGAACGGCACGATCAGGGTCGCCAGCACGAACTGCCGGATCGTGCGGCCGCGCGAGATCCTGGCCAGGAACAGCCCGACGAACGGCGCCCAGGCGACCCACCAGGCCCAGAAGAACAGGGTCCAGGAGTTCAGCCACTCGGTCGGCCGGGCGAACGCGAACGTGTTCAGGGTCATCCCGGGAAACCGGCTGACATAGTCGCCAACGTTCAGCACGATCCCGTTGAGCAGGAACACGGTCGAACCGGTGATCAGGATGAAGACCATCAGCGCGACCGCCATCACGACGTTGAGCTCGGACATCCGGCGAAGTCCCTTGTCGATGCCGGCGACCGCGGAGGCGGTCACTATCGCCACCGCCACCAGGATCAGCCCGACCTGCGCCGGGGTGCCCTGCGGGATGCCGAACTGGAAGTTCAGCCCGTAGTTGAGCTGCACCACGCCGATCCCGAGCGAGGTGGCGATCCCGAAGATGGTGCCGAGCACCGCCGCGATGTCGACGGCGTGCCCGATCGGGCCGTTCACCCGCTCCCCGAACACTGGGTAGAGCACGGACCGGACGCTCAGCGGCAGGTTGTGGCGGTAGACGAAGTACGCCAGCGCCATCCCCATCAGCGCATACATCGCCCAGCCGGTGATGCCATAGTGGAACAGCGTCCACACCACCGCCTGGCGGGCCGCGTCGACGGTCTGCCCCGGGCCGGCCGGTGGGTTCAGATACTGCGCGACCGGCTCGGCCACCGAGAAGAACATCAGGTCGATCCCGATCCCGGCCGCGAACAGCATCGACCCCCAGGCGAACAGGCTGAAGTCCGGCCGCGACTCCTCCGGGCCGAGCCGGGTCTTCCCGTGCCGGGAGCCGGCGATGTAGATCACGAAGACCAGAAACAGTGTCGCGGCGAGGAAGTAGTACCACCCCAGGCCGTCGGAGATCCAGCCGACCAGGGTGGCGATCGCGTCGGAGGCGCTGTCCGGCGCGACCATCGCCCAGATCGTGATCGCGATGATGCACACCGACGACCCGATGAACACCGCCGGCTTGATCCGGCTGTCCGGCTCAGACCCGGGCGTTGCCATCGGCGCGCTCAGTACTTCTCATTGTGGAATATCCGGACACACCGGTCAGGCTACGCGGGAGCGACCGCCGTCGCGGCCGATTCGGGTACGCGGGACCGGGCTCGCGGATTCCGCCCCGTCCCCCCGCTCGCTCCCCTAGCATGACGGTGTGGATGGGCCTGGGGAGGCGCGGCGGGCCCGCTCGCACCGGGCCGGGCCCGGTCGGCCACCCTAGTCGCGCCGACGCGCCAGCGCGTACGCGAGGGCGTCGACCAGCGCGTGCCAGCTAGCCTCCACCACGTTCTCGTGTACGCCCACCGTGGTCCAGTCCCGACCGGCCGCGTCCACTGTCTCCACCAGCACCCGGGTGACCGCTCCGGTTCCGTGCGACCCGGCCAGGATCCGCACCTTGTAGTCGGCCAGCTCCACTTCGGCCAGCCGCGGGAAGTGTCCGGACAGGCCACCGCGCAGCGCCTGGTCCAGCGCGTTCACCGGTCCGTTCCCCTCGGCGGTGAACAGCACCCGCTCGTCGCCGACCCGTACCCGCACCGTGGCCTCGGAGACCACCGCGCCGTCCGCCCGGTGCTCCACCAGCACCCGGTAGGACTCCAGTGTGAACGGTTGGGTGGACTCGCCCAGCTCGTCCCGGACCAGCAGCTCGAACGAGGCGTCCGCCGCCTCGTACGACCAGCCCTGCGCCTCCCGTTCCTTGACCAGCCGGGTGATCCGGGACAGCTGCTCCGGATGGCCAGCCAGGTCCAGCCCGAGCTCCCGGCTCTTGAGCTCGATGCTGGCCCGGCCGGCCATCTCGGTGACCAGGATCCGCATGTCGTTGCCGACCACCGTCGGGTCGACGTGGTTGTAGAGCATCGGATCCACTTTGATCGCACTCGCGTGCAGCCCCGCCTTGTGGGCGAACGCCGCCGACCCAACGTAGGCCTGGTGGGTGTCGGGTGCGAGGTTCGCGATCTCTGCGATGGCGTGCGAGACGCGCACCATCTTCTCCAGGCAGCCGTCCGGTAGGACCGGCAGCCCGAGCTTGAGCGCCAGGTTGCCGAGCACCGCGAACAGGTCGGCGTTGCCGGGCCGCTCACCGTAGCCGTTGGCGGTGCACTGGAAGTGCCGCACCCCCGCCTGGACCGCCGCCACCGTGTTCGCCACCGCGCAGGCGGTGTCGTCCTGGCAGTGGATGCCGAGCCGGCCGGCCGGAACGCCGGACCGCCCGACCAGCTTCCCGATCGCCGCGGTGATCCCGGACGGCAGCATCCCGCCGTTCGTGTCGCACAGCACCACCACCTCAGCACCGGCCTCGGCGGCGGCGCTCACCACCGAGGTCGCGTACCCGGGGTCGAAGCCGAACCCGTCGAAGAAGTGCTCACAGTCCAGGAACACCCGCCGGCCCTCGGAGGCCAGATAGGACACGGTGTCGGCGACCATCGCCAGGTTCTCGGCGGCGGTGGTCCGCAGCGCCCGCTGCACGTGCCGCAGGTCCGACTTGGCCACGAGGCACACCGCCGGGGTCTCGGCCTCCAGCAGCGCCCGCACCTGCGGGTCGGTCCGGGCGTCGGCGCCGGCCCGGCGGGTGGCTCCGAACGCCACCAGCACCGCGTGCCGCAGGTCGAGCTCCTTGCCGGCGCGGGCGAAGAACTCGGTGTCGGTCGGCAGCGCACCCGGCCAGCCACCCTCGATGAACCCGACCCCGAGCTCGTCCAGCAGCCGCGCGACGGCCAGCTTGTCGGCCACCGAGTAGCCGATCCCCTCCCGCTGCGCCCCGTCCCGCAGGGTCGTGTCGTACACCTGGTAGGTCATGCTGGAATCCTCTCCACGCTGTGTTCTCATTGGTCGCTTGGTCGCGGGCTTCGCAAGCTATGCCCGCTGGCGACGCAAAAAGACCCCCCGCGGGTGCGGGAGGTCTGCGCGCTCGGCGAGTACGGGTGGCCGGCGCGCTAGGTCTCGATAATCTGGGTACGGCAGACGCTCACAGACGGTAGCCTGCCACACTCGCCCGTTCTATGGAAACGGGCTCCCAGATGCTGAGAACGCCTCGTCGAGTGGATACGGTGGAGAGGTGGGCGAGGTTATGCGACGCGAGTTCAGCTTCTCCAAGGTCTTCAACTTCCGGGACGTCGGCGGCTACCCCGGCCAGGACGGCCGCCCGGTGCGGTGGCGCCGGCTGTTCCGCTCCGACACCCTCTCCGGGCTCGGCGAGGTTGACCGGGCCGAGTTCCTCGAGCTGGGCGTGCGCACGGTCGTGGACCTGCGCCGGAGCTCCGAGGTCGAGCAGCAGGGCCGGGTGCCGCAGTGGGACGGCCTGGTGCACCGCGGCATCGCCCCCGAGCACCGGGAGTGGTTCCACACCCCGTACCGGGACGGCGCTGACCCAATCCGCTACCTGGCCGACCGGTACCGGGACATGGCCGAGGAGGGCGCCGCCGGGCTGGCGACCGCGGTCGGCGTGATCGCCGACGAGCAGGCCGCCCCGGTGGTGGTGCACTGCGTGGCCGGCAAGGACCGCACCGGGGTGATCTGCGCGCTCACCCTCTCCCTGCTCGGGGTGGCCGACGCCGACATCGACGCCGACTACGCGCGCAGCACCGCCGGCAACCAGCGCTACGTCGCGTGGGCCCGCGCCAACGGCCAGCCCGACCTGGAGATGCTGCCCTGGTTCCGATCCCCGGCCGGCACGATCCAGCTGTTCCTGGCCGAGCTGCGGCAGCGCCACGGCTCGGTCGAGCGCTACCTGACCGGGGCCGGCCTGGACCCGGAGCAGATCACCACCCTGCGAGCACACCTGCTGCAGTGAGCGGGCACCCTCACCGCACCCGGTGGACCCACCCGAACGGGTCGGCGGCCCGGCCGCGCTGGATGTCCACGAGCTGGCTGCGCAGTGACATCGTCACCTCGCCCGGCCCGCCGTCGGCGATCGGGAACTCGGTCTGCCCCGACCGGACCCGGCCGACCGCGGTGAGCACCGCCGCGGTGCCGCAGGCGAAGACCTCCCGCAGCCGCCCGCTGGCCGCGTCGGCCCGCCACTCGTCGATCGAGACCGGGCGCTCGACCACGGTGTGCCCCCGGTGCCGGGCCAGCGTGATCACCGAGTCCCGGGTGATCCCGGGCAGGATCGTGCCGGACAGCTCCGGCGTGACCAGGGTGCCGTCGTCGTAGACGAAGAAGACGTTCATGCCGCCCAGCTCGTCGACGAACCGCCGCTGCACCGCGTCCAGGAACACCACCTGCTCGCAGCCCTCGGCGACCGCCTCGGCCTGCGCGGCCAGCGAGGCCGCGTAGTTGCCGCCGCACTTGGCCGCCCCGGTGCCGCCCGGCCCGGCCCGGGTGTAGTCGGCCGAGACCCAGACTGAGACCGGCTTGACCCCACCGGCGAAGTACGACCCGACCGGAGAGGCGATCACCAGGTAGAGGTACTCCGAGGCCGGCTTCACGCCCAGGAAGACCTCGCTCGCGTACATGAACGGCCGCAGGTAGAGGCTGGCCTCGTCGGTGGTGGGCACCCACTCGCGGTCGGCCTCGATCAGCCGGTACAGCGAGTCCAGGAACACCCGCTCCGGCAGCGGCGCCATCGCCATCCGCCGGGCCGAGGCCACGAACCGGGCGGCGTTCGCGTCCGGGCGGAACAGCGCCACCCCGCCGTCGTCGGTCCGGTACGCCTTCATCCCCTCGAAGATCTCCTGGGCGTAGTGCAGCACGGCGGTCGCCGGGTCCAATGAGATCGGACCGTACGGCTCGACGCGCGCGTCGTACCACCCTTTCTCCTCCGCCCACCGGATGGTGACCATGTGGTCGGTGAACACCCGGCCGAAGCCGGGGTTGGCCAGCATCGCCTCGCGCTCGGCGGCGGCTACCGGCCGGGGGTTCGGACGGGTCTCGAAGTCGAGCTTGTCACCACCGCTCATGGCGCTGCACCTTTCGTCGGAACTGTCCCGTGCCACATCGTGGGATGCCGGCACCCTGAAACGTACCCTGAGGCTTCGTTAATGTGAAGCCCGCCACAGCTGGTGGGTGGGGGCTTCGGGCGCCCGGGCCGGGTCAGGCCGGGTCAGGCTACCTGGGCGGCCAGCCGGTCGCCCACCGCCGCGGTGCGCAGCTGCGCCCCCGGGGTACGGCCGGCCAGCTCGGTGGCCACCGCGGCGCGGACCCGCTCGGCCTCGGCCCGGTGACCGAGGTGGTCGAGCAGCAGCGACACGGACAGCACCGCGGCGACCGGGTCGGCCACGCCGCGACCGGCGATGTCCGGCGCGGAGCCGTGCACCGGTTCGAACATCGAGGGGTACGCGCGAGCCGGGTTGATGCACCCGCTGGCGGCCAGCCCGATCCCGCCGGTCACGGCGGCGGCCAGGTCGGTGAGGATGTCCCCGAACAGGTTGTCGGTGACGATCACGTCGTACCGCTGCGGCTGGGTGACCAGGAACATCGCGGCCGCGTCGACGTGCTGGTACTCGGTGGTGATCTCCGGGTGGTCGGCCGCGACCGCCGCGAAGGCGCGCGACCAGAGGTCACCGGCGTGGGTCAGCACATTGGTCTTGTGGACCAGGGTTACCTGCCGCCGCGGTCGGGCCGCGGCCCGGGCGAACGCGTCCCGGATCACCCGCTCGACGCCGTGCCGGGTGTTCAGGCTCTCCTCAGTGGCCAGCTCGGCCGGAGTATCGCGGTACAGCGTGCCGCCGGCGCCCGCGTACAGCCCCTCGGTGCCCTCTCGCACCACGACCAGGTCGATCTCACCCGGCTTGACCTGCGCCAGCGGGCTGGTGGTGCCGGGCCAGAGCCGGGCCGGCCGGAGGTTCACATACTGGTCGAAGGCGAACCGCAGCTTCAGCAGCAGGCCGCGCTCGAGCACGCCGGGCGGAACTCCCGGGTCGCCGACCGCACCGAGCAGGATCGCGTCCTGGCCGGCCAGCTCCGCCAGCACCGGGTCGGGCAGCACCTCGCCGGTGCGGTGCCAGCGGGCCGCGCCGAGGTCGTAGTGGTTGGTCTCGACCGCGGGCAGCGCGGCGGCGAGCACCTTGCCGGCCTCGGCCGTCACCTCCGGGCCGATCCCGTCGCCGGGCACCACCGCGATCCGCGCCACCGCGCGCTCCCTTCTGTCCGCTCTGGGGACGTTAAGCCATCATCCCAGCAAGCGGCAGGATCGTCCCACTGTGTGGACGGGAGGTCAGAGCTCGTCCGGCAGGTCGAACTCGCCGTCCTTGGCACCGGCCACGAAGGCGTCCCACTCGGCCTCGTCGAACACCAGCACCGGACCGTCTGGATCGGCGGCGTCCCGCATCCCGATCAGGTGGTCGACGAACGCCACCTCGATCCGGCCGGAGCTGCGCCAC
>WHTQ01000062.1 GCA_009377645.1 Micromonosporaceae bacterium
CAACAATCCCGCCAACGAATGGCTCTTCGACGACGCATGGGGCGTCGATGCCGCGGTCTCCACCCCCCGGATGCTGGCCGCGATGGTCGAGGAGGCGACCGGTCTCGGGGACCTGGTACGGCTGATGACCTTCCGGCAGGGGGAGGCGAACCTGGTCGAGATCACGCTGCCGTCCACCGCGCCGCACGTCGGGCTGGCCCTGCGGCAGGTGCCGCTGCCCCGGGACAGTGCGCTGGTCGCGATAGTGCGCGGCAAGCGGGTGCTGGTGCCGACCCCGGACGACACGCTGGAGGCCGGCGACGAGCTGGTGTTCGTGTGCACCGCCGAGATGGAGGACGAGGTCCGCACCGTGGTGCTGGGCGCCGACCCGAGCCGGGGGCCGGGCGGCCGCGCCGGCTAGCGGCCGCTCCCCGTACCCGCCGGTTCCCTACCAGCCGGTCCCCCATACCCGCCAGTCCCCTTACCAGCCGGGCAGGTGCTCATGGGCGGCGGCGGCGACCACCGCCTCCATGGCCACGTCGCGGTTGGCCGCGAAGGCTTCATAGGTGGGCGGCGCGTACAGGTCCGGCGCGACCCAGCTGCGGTGGTCAACTGGCCAGGATGACTGCCAGTACAGGTCGGAGACGTTGGCCAGCAGCTTGCTGTACGGCAGCTCGAACGGGATGGTCTCGCCGACGAAGTTGGGGCGTGACCCGGTCGGCTCACCGACAAAGATCGCGTTCGTGTGGCGGTCCAGTGCGGTCGTGAAGTTCTGCGCGGCGGAGAAGGTGTGGCGCCCGATGATCACGAACAGGTGACCGCGCCGGTTCACTCGCCGATGGCCGATCAGCTGGTGGAGCACCGGAACGGTCAGGAACGTGTTCCCACCGCCGTTCCGGCGCAGGTCGATCACCAGCCGGTCCAGCCCGTGATCGTCGACCGCGCCGAACAGCCGGTCCCAGAACTGCTCGACCGGCTCGCCCCGGGCGGTCCCGACCGAGTTCCATTGGGCGTACGCTAGCCGCTGGTCCGGCAGCAGGTCGTACCAGTACGGTGCCGCCGGGTTGCGCAGGTACAGCGGCGGATCGCCGGGCAGCTCGTAGGGCAGGAACCGCCAGCCGGGCGGGCACGGGGCGTCTTCGACCAGCTGCGAGACCAGCGAGTCGGCCGGCAGCGAGACCGGGGTGGTGGCTCCGTCGGCGAGCCGCGCGGTCAGCGTGGCGCGCGCCGGGTCCGCCAGCACCCCGATCGCGTGCAGGATGACCGTCTGCCGGATCAGCTGCGGTGCCACAGACGCCGCCCCATACTCGTTGTCGCGGGCGATCAGCGGGTCCAGCGCGGTCACCAGCTCGTCGACCGGGTACCCGTCGAAGGCCAGCACCTGCGCCCCCAGCAGCCGGCCGTGCTCCGGCGCGGTCGCAGTGACGAACAGACCCTCGGCGAACTGGTAGAACTGCACCGGCAGGGCCCGCCGCAGCTCGGCGTCGTCCTGCCGCGGCAGCACGAAGGCGTGGCCGTCGTCCAGCAACCGGACCAGCTTCTTCAGCTCGACCAGGATCTGCGCGTCGGCGAGCTGCGGAATCTCCTGGTCGAGCCGGTGCACGGCGGAGTCGAACCGCGCCCGGTCGATCCGCGAGCCGACGTGGTACGACCGCCGCGCCGCCTCCCGGGCCAGTAGCCGCAGGTCGCCCCGCCAGCCGTCGACCCGGGAGGCGGTCTCCAGATCGGGCGGCCCGAACCGCTCGACGAACCAGCCCTCGGACCGCAGCGACGACAGATGCTCGTCGGCCCAGACTCCGTCGAGGTCCCGCAAGCCGGCGTCGAGCGCCTCGGTCAACGCCGCCCGGGCGGCCGCCGGCTCACCCCGCTCGGCGTGGCAGCGGGCGATCCGGAGCAGCAGCTCGGCCGGCAGCACCAACCCGGCCTGGCGGTCCCATACCCCGATCGCCACGGCTCGCCGGTACGCCGTCGCGGCGCCACCGTAGCCGCCGGCCGCGAACCGCGCCTCGGCCAGCCAGTACCAGTTGTTGCCGGAGACCGGGTTGCGTTCCACCACCCGCTCCCACAGCTCGACCGCCACCCGCCACCGTCCCGCCTCGGAGGCGGCCTGCGCCCGGGTCAGGGTGCGCAGGTAGTCGCGGGTGGCGGTGCCGCTGGCTGGCGGCTCGATGGTCCGGGGATCTGACATCCGCTCACGATACCTGTGACAAGGCTTCTTGCAAAAGATGTCTTGTCAGGGCTCCGGGGCGGGCCCGGTGACCGGTGCCGTCAGCCGGCGGGTTCGACCGCGGCGGAGCGCTGCACCCGGCGCACCGTCCAGATCGTGACCAGCAGCAGCAACGCGTACGGCGGCGCCCCCAGCACCAGCCGGGCCAGCCCCAGCAGGTGCTCCTGGTCGGCCAGGTAGAGCCCGGCCTGGGCGCTCACCTTGGCGACCCAGACCGCCGCCCAGAGCACAGTCAGCCAGTTGAACGTACGCATCAGCCGGCGGTCCTGCCGCCAGTCCGCCCGGCCCTGCGTGAACAGCACCGACCACAGCCACCCGACCAGCGGGTGCCGCAGCGCGATCGACACGATCATGGCGGCGGCGTACCCGTAGCTGATCCAGATGCCGGGCACGTAGAAGTCGCGGGCCTCGCCGGTGCGCCAGGCGATCGCCGCGCCCAGCCCGATCCCGAACAGCCCGTTCAGCGCGTACCGCACCGGCCGCCGCTGCAGCAGCCGGGCGGACGCGATCACCACCGCCACGGCCACCGCGGCGACCAGCGCCGGCTGCAGCGACCAGACCATGTTGACCACGATGAACACGGTGACCGGAACGGCCGCCTCGACCATCCCGCGCCAGCCGCCGAGCTGGCTGGAGATCTGCTCCGGGAGGCTGGGCAGCGGCGCCACCGGCGGGTCGGCTCCGGCCGGTCCGGCGTCCTGCTCGTCGACCGTCACTGGCCACCTCGTGTCGTCATGTCGTCAGCCGGAGCTCGTAGAACGGGTTGTAGATCACCTTGTGGTCGTCCCGCAGCGCCAGCCTCCCCCGCACTGTCAACGCCCGGCCGGGCTCGATTCCGGCGATCCGCCGTCTGCCCAACCACACTAGCGTGACCATGCCGGTGCCGTCGTACAGCTCGGCCTCCAGGGTGGGCAGGTTGGTACGCGGGGTGTAGACCACGGTGCGCAACCGGCCGGCCAGCGTGACCAGCTGGCCCCGCCGGCACTCCCGCGCCAGGACGCACCCGGAGCGGCTGGCGTCGTCCTGCAGCCGCTCGGCGTCCAGCTGCTCCTCGCTGGCGGTCAGCCGCCGCACCAGCCGGTGCCACGAGGATCCCGCGTGCCCCGGCTCCCGCGCCGGCTCGGGCTCCTGCCTGGCCACGGTCACTCCCGCTGGCGCGGCCGGGGCGAGGGTCTGCGCCGGGGCGGCGGACGGTCCTCGTCCGGCTGGCTCGTGCCGATCGGCGTACCTCCGGCCGGGGGTACGTCGGCCGGGGCGCCGCCGGCTGAAGCGCCGCCGGCCGAGGCACCGCTCGCCGGCGGCTGGCTGCCCGGCAGCACTCCGTTGCCGGCCGGGACAGTCCCGGCCGGCGCCGGCGCACCGTTGGCGCCCGGCGAGCCGGCTCCGGCGGGGGCGCCGCCCGAGCCGCCCGCCTCGCCGGTGAGCTGGGCGGCCAGCTCCGGGGACAGCCGCAGCGGCAGCGGCTCCTTCACCGGTTTGGCCTCCTCACCCCGGTCGACCACCACCCCCCGCAGGCAGGCAGCCAGGGGCCCGGCGACCTCCGGGTCAACCGCGGCCGGACCCTGATAGACCGCCCGGACCAGCCACCGCGGCCCGCTCACGCCGACGAACCGGAGGTCCTTGAGGCCCTGCTGGGTGCGCACCCGGGCGCGCAGCTCGGTCCCGTGCTCACCGGCAGCCTCCTCGGCCGCGACTCCGTCGGCGAACAGCGAGCGGCGGATCTCGGCGCGGACCTCGTCCCAGATCGGTTCGGAGCGTGGGGCGGCGAACACCCCGAGCTGCAGCGCGGAGTCCCCCTGCACCAGGTAGACTTGGTTCACTGCCCCGTCCTGGTTGGCCTGCACCCGCACCTCCACGCCGGGCACCGACGGGATCTTCAGGCTGCCGAGGTCCAACCGGGCAACCCCGGACGGAGCCTGCGAGACATCGTAGGGTCCGGCCGGTTCGCCGGAGTCGGCCGGGTCCGGCCGGGCGGCGACCGTCCGCCCCCGGTCATCGTCCGGACCGTCCAGCTCGTCGGCCACCGCCAGCTCGTCGGCCAGCGACGGCCGCCCGGACCCCGGTTCGCGCCGGGACCGGTCGGCGCGGGCGTGCCGGCCGGCGCTCCGGCTACTTCGCGAGAACATCACCGGATCTCCTTCTCACCTGTCCCATGGTGCCAACTCCCATGGTGCCAACGTCACTGCGGACCGAGCGCCGCGTGGCCACCGGTCGAACCGTGCCCGCCGGTGCCGCGGGTGGAGTCCGGCAGCTCGTCAACGACGTGAAAGTCTGCCCTCTCCACCCGCTGAACGACAAGCTGCGCAATCCGGTCACCGCGGGAGATCTTCACAGTGTTCCCCCGATCGTGGTTGATCAGGATGACCATGACCTCGCCACGGTAGCCGGCGTCCACCGTCCCGGGCGCGTTCAGCACGGTCACCCCGAGCCGGGCGGCCAGCCCGGACCGCGGATGCACCAGGCCCACGTAACCCGGCGGCAGCGCGACCGCGATGCCGGTCGGCACCAGCTCCCGCGCCCCCGGGGCCAGCTCCACGTCGCGCGCGGCCAGCAGGTCCGCCCCGGCGTCGCCCGGGTGCGCGTACGCGGGGAGGGGAAGATCCGGCGCCAACCGTTGCATCGCCACCCGTACCTCGGCCACGCCCCCACCCTCTTCCTCACCTTGGCCGATTGACCACCGGGTCGTACCGTACCCTCACCGCATGGCCGAGCCGACGACCATCGCGCACCAGGAGTGGCTCCGGGTGCCGTGGTGGTGGTGGCTGCCGGCGCTGGCGGTGACCGGGCTGCTGGCCACCCCGCTCGCACTCGGCGCGCCGGGGCCGCTGCGGCCGGTGGGCTTCGCGGCGCCGGTGCTGGCGGTTGCGGCCGGCCTGTGGTGGCTGGGCCGGATCCGGGTGGCGGTCGCCGTGCCGGTGACTGGCGAAGGCGGCGCTGAGCTGCTGGTCGACGATGCCCGGTTGCCGGCCCAGTTCATCGCGGAGGTGGTCGCGCTGGACCCGGCCGGGCGGCGGGAGCTGCTGGGGACGGCCGCCGATCCGCTGGCGTTCGTGGTGCAGCGGCCGTGGGTCGCCGGGGCGGTGCAGGTGGTGCTGGATGATCCGGCTGACCCGACGCCGTACTGGCTGGTCAGTACCCGCCACCCGGACCGGCTCGCGGCCGCGCTGGGGCGCCGCAGCGGTCCGGGCTAGCCGGTCAGGCGGGCCAGGTCCGCGCGGACCTGCCGGCCGAGCGCGCGGGTTCCGCGCCGGTTCAGGATGGCGGCTACCGCCGCGCCGGCCAGCAGAGGTGCCAGGGTGGGCAGGTTGCGCACGTACCGGCGGGCCAGCCGCTCGACCAGCTCCTTGCGGGCGGCGGTTCCCAGCGCGACGGTGACCCCGGCGCCGGGCAGCAGTGGGTTCACGCCACGTTGCCGGGCCCACGCCTGCAGCAGCGTGACCGCCTGCTGCGAGCGGGTGCCGGGCACCGGCACCCGGTAGGTCTCGTACAGCTCCCCGATCAGCTTGATCTCGATCGCGACGACCGCGACCGTCTCCACGCACAGCAGCACCGGTGCGGTCAGCAGGGTCGGCGGCACGGTCCACTTCACCGCGGCCAGCCCACCGCTGGCGGCGCCGACCCCGGCGGTGGACCGGGCGGCGTTGCGAACCAGCCGGTCCGCGAGCTGGTCGCCGGCCAGCCCGGAGTGGTGCTCGTGCAGCGTCGCCAGGCTCCGGACCGGAACGTGCGGGGCGAGCTCGCCGACGCTGTCCGCGGCCCAGTGCACCGCCGTGGCCGGTCGTCGCCAGGCGCGGGCCGGCGGTAGCTGGCTGGTGAGGTGGCTGAGCAGCCGGCGGCGCTGGCTCGGCACCAGCTCGGGCGTCGCCAGGGCGCCCAGCGTGGAGGTCAGGTCGCCGCCGTTGGGGTCAGGCGCACTCACGGCAGATCATCTCGCCCTTGCTCTCCCGGGCCAGCTGGCTGCGGTGGTGCACCAGGAAGCAGCGTGAGCAGCGGAACTCGTCCCCCTGCATCGGCAGCACCCGCACCGGCATCTCCTCGTCGGCGAGCTCGCCCAGGTCGGCACCTGGCAGCTCGAAGGCCTCAGCGGCATCAGCCTCGTCCACGTCGACAGTCGCGGACTGCGTGTCGACCCGCCGGGCCTTCAACTCCTCGAGGCTGTCCTCCCCGATTTCCGCGTCATCGCGACGCGGGGCGTCGTAGTCGGTAGCCATCGGACTGTCACTCTCCCGTACTCGTAGTCTTCGTGCCCGCTGTTCCGGTCGCGCCCGGAGCAGCGTCCCTCTGGTAACACCGGACCGGGGTGGCGTCATCCCGGATCAGGTCCAGCGAGCGCGGAACCTTACCCGGTTGCGAGACGGTGATACGCCCGCACCCCAACACCTATCCTGAAATGTGAGCTGCGTCACAATCACACCCTTCCGGCCGGACACCGACGAGAGACTAGCCGGCGGCCGGGCCGCCGTCGCGTTCCGGCACGCCGGCAACCTGTCCCGGCTGGGATATCACCCGGCTTACGGTTTGCGGGTATCCGGCTCCGGTTTGCGGGTATGTGGCCGGTTACCACCACGGCCGGCCACGCTCGACGGCATAATCGATGTCAGGGACACCAGCGTCCCTCGACAGCCACGGGACGGGGAGCGCGTCAGCATGTTGAGCTTCGCACGGGTCCGGGCGCTCGCCATCGTCGCGGTGCTCCTCATCGGGGCGTTGGTCGCGGTCTACCTGGCGATGAACCGGGAACCCGGCTCGGCGCAGGCCGGCGACGGCGCCTGCCGGCCCGGGAGCGTCCCCGCCAACCTGGACCTCCCGGCGGCCAACACCGTGAAGATCAACGTCTACAACGCGACTGGCCAGGTCGGGCTCGCCTCGCAGGTCGGCGAGGACTTCGCCAACCGCAACTTCGACCTGCAGCAGCGCGGCGACGACCCGCTCGGCAGCGAGGTGGAGGGGGTGGCGGTGCTGCGGTACGGGCCGGCGACGGTCGGTGCCGCGCACGTGCTGCAGGCGTACTTCCTCAACGACGCCGAGCCACAGTTCGACATCGAGCGCACCGACGACGTGGTCGACGTGGTGATCGGCGTCCAGTTCCGGCAGCTCGCCACCGAGACCGAGGTCCGGCAGTCGATCGCCGCGCTCGGCAACCCGGAGCCGCCGCCCGGCACCTGCTCCGGCTGACTCGGGTCACGGGCCGACGGTCACGGGCCGCCGGCGGCGTCCAGCGCCAGCAGCCGGTCGTGCAGCGCCGGGAACAGCGCGGGCGGCGCCGCCAACAGCATCTGCGGACCCGCCGGCGCCCCGGCCAGCCCGGCCGCCACCAGCCCCGCCTCGGCCGCGATCAGGCCACCGGCCGCATGGTCCCACGGTGACAGCCCTCGCTCGAAGAACGCGTCCAGCGTCCCCTCGGCGGCCAGGCAGAGATCCAGTGCGGCCGCGCCGATCCGCCGGATGTCGCGTACCTCCGCGATCAGACCGGCCAGTACGCCGGCCTGGTGGGCGCGCCGGTCCGGGTCGTAGCCGAACCCGGTCCCGACCAGCGCCTGCCCCAGCTCGGTCTGGTCCGAGCCGGCCAGCCGCCGGCCGTCCCGCCAGGCGCCGTACCCGGCCGCGGCGGTCCACTCCTGCCCGGTCGCCGGGTTGTGCACCACCCCGGCGACCACCCGCCCGTCCACCTCGGCGGCCAGCGAGACCGCGTACCAGGGCAGGCCGTACAGGTAGTTGACGGTGCCGTCGATCGGGTCCAGCAGCCACCGGACCGGGGTGGCGCCGGCCGGCTGCTGCTCGCCGTACTCCTCTCCCAGCACCGTGTCCTGGGGCCGGGTGCGGCGCAGCGCCGCCACGACCATCCGCTCCACCGCCCGGTCCGCCGCGGTTACCACGTCGGTGTCGGTGGTCTTGGTGGCCACCCGTCCGACTCCTTCGGCCCGTAGCCGTCGGGCCCGGGCCGCCGCCGGGCGCACCACCGCCACCGCGGCCGCCAGCAGCTCCCGCGCCTCCGGCGGCCCGGTCGACCCCATCTGCTCCTCCTCGCCCCGCCACCCCATCGGGTTGGCTCGCCGACTCTCCCTCCCGGCGCGCGCCGCAACCTGGGATGATCAGCCAGATCAGCGCTACAATTCAACGCTGAGCCGCCTTCGCGCACCGATCCGGCTGGTTGCTGCGTGCTGCGCGAGTGGCCGGTGTGTCATGATCGTACGCAGTACCGCTAGTCGCCTCCTGGAAGGTCGTCCGTGTCCAAAGCCCACCAGACCGGCGCCGACGTACGCTCGCTCACCAACACGCTGATCTCGCAGGCGCACGGGGCGGGTGGCCGGCTCGCGTCGGCGGAGGTCGCGCAGGCGGTGGACGCCGCCACCGCGACCCCGGCGCAGGCCAAGCGGGTGCTGCGGGCGCTCGCCGACGCCGGCGTCACGGTGGTGGTGGACGGCTCGGCGAGCACCCGGCGCCGGGCGGTCCCCGCCCGGTCGGCGACCTCGGCGTCGAAGGCGACCACCGCCCGGACCGGCAAGACCCCGACCGGCAAGCCGGCGCCGCAGCCGTCGGCGGCCCAGCCGTCGGCCCAGAAGTCAGCCACCCAGAAGTCAGCCACCCAGAGGTCAGCGGCCCAGGGGTCAGCAGCCCAGAAGTCGGGGTCCGCTCGGTCGGCCCGGTCCGAGTCGGGCCAGCAGCCGGCCGCGCAGGTGGCACCGTCCCGGGTGGAGCCGGCCGAGCCGTCCCGGGTCGAGCCGGCCGGCTCGAACCCGCCCGGGCCGGCCGCGGCGGCAGCCGGAAGCGGGCCCGAAGCCGCGGCGCCGGCCGGGAGCGAGCCGCCGGACGGCGGTCCGGGCGCCGGCATCCCGGCCGGGATCTCGCTGAACGAGGAGGAGGCGGCCGCGCTCGCCGCGGTGGTCGACGTCGTGATGGACGAGCCGGCCGGGCTGGCCGCCAAGGCGAAGGCGGACGCCGAGGCCGACGACGACTTCGAGTGGGACGACGACGAGTCCGAGGCGCTCAAGCAGGCCCGCCGGGACGCCGAGCTGACCGCCAGCGCCGACTCGGTTCGCGCGTACCTGAAGCAGATCGGTAAGGTCCCGCTGCTCAACGCCGAGCAGGAGGTCGAGCTGGCCAAGCGGATCGAGGCCGGCCTGTACGCGACGGAGCGGCTGCGCACCGCCGAGGAGAGCGACGAGACGCTGGCCACCACCCTGCGGCGGGACCTGCTGTGGATCACGCGGGACGGCGAGCGCGCCAAGAACCACCTGCTGGAGGCGAACCTGCGGCTGGTGGTCTCGCTGGCCAAGCGGTACACGGGTCGGGGGATGGCGTTCCTGGACCTGATCCAGGAGGGCAACCTGGGGCTGATCCGGGCGGTCGAGAAGTTCGACTACACCAAGGGCTACAAGTTCTCCACCTACGCCACCTGGTGGATCCGGCAGGCGATCACCCGGGCGATGGCCGACCAGGCCCGCACCATCCGGATCCCGGTGCACATGGTCGAGGTGATCAACAAGCTGGGCCGGATCCAGCGGGAGCTGCTCCAGGACCTGGGCCGCGAGCCCACCCCGGAGGAGCTGGCCAAGGAGATGGACATCAGCCCGGAGAAGGTGCTGGAGATCCAGCAGTACGCTCGGGAACCGATCTCGCTCGACCAGACCATCGGGGACGAGGGCGACAGCCAGCTCGGCGACTTCATCGAGGACTCCGAGGCGGTGGTCGCGGTCGACGCGGTCTCGTTCTCGCTGCTGCAGGACCAGCTCCAGCAGGTGCTGCAGACCCTCTCGGAGCGGGAGGCGGGGGTGGTCCGGCTGCGGTTCGGCCTGACCGACGGCCAGCCGCGCACGCTGGACGAGATCGGGCAGGTCTACGGGGTGACCCGGGAACGGATCCGGCAGATCGAGTCGAAGACGATGTCGAAGCTGCGCCACCCGTCCCGGTCCCAGGTCCTCCGGGACTACCTCGACTGAGCGAGCGCGATTGGGAGCACCCGGCTACCGGTAGGTGGACTCGTCGCGCAACGCGACTTTCGTCACCGTCACCAGCAGCACCCCATCTACTACCACGCCAGAAGGGCATGAGGTCAACATCTGACCGGGTGGTTTTCGTGGCCGTAGGTGTAGAGCGCTATCCGGTGATCGGTTCGTTGGGACGACTTTCCGCTGGTGGAACGTTGACGAGACAAGCGCGGCATCCGGCAGACTGGTGTGACCTCGGTCCCCCATCGAAGGGTCGGGAACGCCGCTTCGGCGGCACGTGTTGGACGATGTATGCAGACAGCGAAGCAGCCGGTGACGACCCGAGGAGGAGCGCGATGACCTCGACCCTCACGCCGCCACCACCCGAGACGGTGGCATCCCTAGGCGCCGACGACCGGTGTGATCGGTGCAACGCCGCCGGCAAGCTGCGGCTGACCATCTCCGGCGACCGTGAGCTGGTCTTCTGCGGCCACCACGCGAACCGGTACGCGGACGACCTGGCGAAGATCACGGTGCACTACTTGGCCGACCCCGACTTCGAGTGGCGCGGGGCCGAGCTGCTCTCCTGACGACCGAACTTCTCCGGAGGGGTACGCGATTGCGTACCCCTCCGGCGTTTCGTGCTCCAGATCACAGGGACGTCACAGGGATCGGGCGGCCGCGATCCGCTCCTCCAGCTGGGCGATCGTGGCCTGGGCGCTGGGCGGCCCGCCGCACCGGCGGCGAAGCTCCGCGTGGATCTTCCCGTGTGGCAACCCGGTCCAGTGATGGTGCGCCGCCACCAGCGCGTTGAGCTGGCGCCGCAACGCCACCCGCTGCTGGCCGGCGGACAGCTCACCATCCTCCGCGGCGGCCGGGTCGGCCGCACCAGCACCGGCCGCACCGCCGGCGCGGCGCCCGGTCGCCGCCTGCTGCGCGGCCTGCCGCCGGCGCAGCAGCAGCTCCACCTGGTCCGGGGTGAGCAGGCCGGGCAGCCCGAGGTACTCCTCCTCCTCCGGCGTGCCGGACACCACCGGGGTGCCGAACGAGGCCCCGTCGTAGATCACCTGGTCCAGCTCGGCGGTCGCGGACAGCGCCTCGAACCGCCGCTCCAGCTCGCCGCTGGCCGGCTCGGCCTGCTGCGCCCGCGCCAGCTCCTCCTCGTCGAACCCGTCCGGGTCCTTCGGGGCACCGAGCACGTGGTCCCGCTGGGCCTCCAGCTCGGCCGCCAGCGCCAGCAGCTGCGGCACGCTCGGCAGGAAGATCGAGCAGGTCTCGTCCGGGCGGCGGGCCCGGACGAACCGCCCCACCGCCTGCGCGAAGTAGAGCGGAGTGGCGGCGCTGGTGGCGTAGACCCCGACCGCCAGCCGCGGGATGTCCACCCCCTCCGAGACCATCCGCACCGCCACCAGCCACCGCTGCCGGGACCCGGCGAACTCGGAGATCCTGGCGGAGGCGGTGGCGTCGTCGGAGACCACCACCGAGGCCGGCTCCCCGCTGACCCGGTGCAGCAGCCGCCCGTACGCCCGGGCCGCCGCCTGGTCGCTGGCGATCACCAGCCCGCCCGCGTCGTCCATCCCGCCCCGGCGCAGGACCCGCAGGCGGGCGTCGGCGGCCCGCAGCACCTGCGGCATCCACTGCCCGGTCGGGTCCAGTGCGGTCCGCCAGGCGCTCGCCACCGCGTCCCGGGTCATCGGCTCGCCGAGCCGGGCCGCCAGCTCCTCCCCGGCGCTGGTGCGCCACCGGGTCTCCCCCGAGTACGCGAGGAAGATCACCGGCCGGACCACCCCGTCGGCGAGCGCCTCCGCATACCCGTACGAGGTGTCGGCGCGGGAGCGCAGCGCCCCGCCCCCCTCCGGCTCGTAGCCGACGAACGGGATCGGGTTGTCGTCGGACCGAAACGGCGTACCGGTCAGCAGCAGCCGCCGGGTCGCCGGGGTGAACGCCGCCGCCACCCCGTCCCCCCAGGTGCGGGAGTCCCCGGCGTGATGGATCTCGTCCAGCACCACCAGGGTGCGGCGGGCCATCGTCCGCCGCCGATGCACCTGCGGCGCCGCGCCCACCTGGGCGTAGGTCACCACCGCTCCGTGGAAGTCGGCGGCCGAGTGCAGGTCGGCGTTGCGGAACGCGGCGTCGAGCTGGATCCCGACCCTGGCCGCTGCCTCCGCCCACTGGCGCTTGAGGTGCTCGGTCGGCGCCACCACGGTGACCGCCTCGACCGTCCGGTCGGCCAGCAGCTCCGCGGCCACCCGCAGCGCGAACGTGGTCTTGCCGGCGCCCGGGGTGGCGACCGCGGTGAAGTCCTCGGCGCCGCGGCGCAGATACTCCACCAGGGCGCGGCGCTGCCAGGCCCGCAACTGACCGGTCAGCTCCGGGTCGGGGCGCCGGCGACGCCGGCCCGACCCGGCCGGCCGGTGCGGCTCGACCACCTCCGAGGCGGCCACCGAAGCGGCCACCGGAGCGGCCTGCCCCAGGCCGGCCTCAGTCATCCGGCAATGACTCGTGGATCTCCTTGCACTGCGGGCAGACCGGGAACCGCTGCGGGTCGCGCGAGGGCACCCACAGCTTGCCGCACAGCGCCCGCACCGGGGTGCCCTCGACCATCGCGTGCATCAGCTTCTCCCTGGGCACGTAATGGGAGAACCGCTCGTGGTCACCGCCGTCGAACCGGTAGTCGGTGCGCTCCTCGACCGGAGAGCCGGTCTCGGCCGGCAGGGTCGGCGTGGTAGGCGTGGTCATGGCTCCATCCTGGCAGGTACCGGGCCGTCCGGACAACGAGGTCCGAGCACCTGCTGGGGCGCCCCGGTGGCCGGGTCGAGGTCGAACTGCCAGGTCCCGTACGTGGTGTCCAGCTCGACCCGGTCCTCGGTGACGAACCGCGCAGCCTGCACCCCGCCACAGGCCTCGCCGAGGCTGCCGGCCTCCCGGGCGGTCAGCCCGGTGCCGTTCCACACCCGCAGCTCGTAGCGGAACGGGTTGTTGGCGTGCACCACCTCCACCAGCGCCCGGCTGCCGTCGCTGGACTGGGCCACCTCGGTGACCTCCTGGTTGAAGAACACGCCGAAGATCCCCCAGCCCACCAGCCCGCCGCCGGCCAGCACCAGGGTCGCCACCCGGGCGACGATCCGGCGGCCCTGCGCCGCCTCGTTGCGGATCGGCAACAGCAGCCACAGCGCAAGGTAGCCGGCCAGGCCGACCAGGAGCATGCCGAACAGCGGATCGAAGAAGTAGCGCTCCAGCACCCCCAGCCGCAGCGGGTTGCCGATCCCGAGCGCGAACAGCCCGGCGGCCGCCACGGTCACCGCCGCGACCACCCAGCCGGCCAGCCGGCGGGGCACGGAGACGGGCGCGCCGGTCACTAGCGCCGGGTTCGTCATGACCCCAGCGTGCCAAACCGGCGCCACCGGTGGCAATCGCATTCCGGTAACACCCGCCGATATCGTTGATCACCATGACAGGCTTCGGTCTCAGGTACGGAACCCCGGTGCGAGAAGCGCTGCGGGCCGGGGCGCCGGTGGTGGCGCTGGAGAGCACGATCGTGGCGCATGGGCTGCCCCGCCCGGACAACCTGCAGGTGGCCCGCCAGGTCGAACAGGTGGTACGCGAGCACGGCGCGGTCCCGGCCACGGTCGGCATGATCGGCGGCGAGCTGGTGGTCGGGCTGGACGATCCCGCGCTGGCCCGGCTGGCCGGGGGCGCGGACGTGGCGAAGCTGTCGGTGCGGGACCTGGCGGTGGCCGCGGCGGCCGGAGCCGACGGCGCCACCACGGTCGCCGCCACCGCGGCCGTGGCGGCGGCCGCCGGGATCGCGGTGTTCGCCACCGGCGGCCTGGGCGGCGTGCACCTCGATCCTGGGCCCGGCGGCAATGACCGCCGGCTACGCTCCGCACCGCCGGCTGGCGGCCGGGGCGCGGCCCGGACCTTCGACGAGTCCGCCGACCTGACCACCCTGGCCGGCACCCCGATCGCGGTGGTGTGCGCCGGGGTGAAGTCCATCCTGGACGTGGGTGCCACGCTGGAGCGGCTGGAGACGCTCGGAGTGGCGGTGGCCGGCTACCGGACCACCCGGTTTCCCGGGTTCTACGTCACCGACTCCGGACACGAGCTCCCCTGGTCGCTGGACTCGCCTGAGCAGGTGGCGGCGGTGCTGCGCGCCCAGCGGGCGCAGGGCACCCACCGGGGCGCGCTGGTGGTCGGCAACCCACTGCCGGTCGCCGAGCAGCTCGACCCGGACTGGCACGACCGGGTGCTCGCCGAGGGAACCGCCCGGCTGGCCCGGGAGGGGATCACCGGCAAGCAGGTCACCCCGTTCCTGCTGGCCCACTTCCACGCCGCCACCGGCGGGCAGAGCCTGGCCGCGAACGTCCGGATCATCCGGCGCAACGCGGCGCTCGCGGCGCAGGTCGCGGTGGCGCTGGCGGGCCGGCCGGCGCCCGCCACCGGTGCCCCGTGACCGGGCGGGTGGTGGTGGTCGGTGACCTGGTCACCGACGTGGTCGCGGTGGTGGCCGGAGCGCCGGTCCCGGGCACCGACACGCCGGCCCGGATCCGGGTCACCGGCGGCGGGCAGGCCGCCAACACCGCGGCCTGGCTGGCTTACGCCGGGGTGCCGGTGACCCTGGTGGCCACGGTCGGCGACGACCCGCCCGGCCGGGAGCGGGTGGCCGAGCTGGCCACGGCCGGCGTGGACAGCGCGGTGCGCCCGGTCGCCCGCGTACCGACCGGCACGCTGGTGGTCCT
The DNA here is from genome assembly GCA_009377645.1 of Micromonosporaceae bacterium. Taxonomy (GTDB): domain Bacteria; phylum Actinomycetota; class Actinomycetes; order Mycobacteriales; family Micromonosporaceae; genus Natronosporangium. Next base: position 14,874 of record WHTQ01000062.1, read on the forward strand.
CTCCGCGGGTGACGACCGCACGATGCTCGCCGACCGCGGTGCCGCCGGGCGGCTCCGCCCGGCCGACGTCGACGCGGCGCTGGACCGGTGGTCGGCCACCCGGCACCTGCACCTGTCCGGGTATGCGCTGCTGGACCGCGGGTCCCGGGCGGCCGGCCGGCATGCGCTCGCCGCGGCGGCCGGCCGCGGCCTGACCACCAGCGTGGACGCCGCGTCCGCGGGGCCGCTGCGGCGGGTCGGCCCGGCCCGGTTCCTGGGCTGGGTCCGCGGCGTGGACCTGCTGCTGGCCAACGCCGCCGAGGCCGCCCTGCTCACCGCCGGTACGGCGGCCGGCGGCCCGGCCGACCCGGTTTCGTGCGCGCGGGCGCTGGCCGGGGCGGCGACCGCCGCCGTGGTCAAGCTCGGCAGCGCCGGCGCACTCTGGGCCGGCTCCGGCGGGGTGGTACGCGGGGAACCGCTGCCGGCCACCGCGGTAGACCCGACCGGGGCCGGCGACGCGTTCGCCGCCGGGCTGCTGGCCGGCTGGCTGGCCGGTGCCGGACCGGCCGCGGCGCTGCGGGCCGGCGCCCGGCTCGGCGCCGAGGCGGTGGCGAGGCTGGGCGCCCGACCAGCGGGCTAGCCACGGCGCCGCCGCGCTAGCCAGGGCGCTTCAAGATCGGCCCACTTACCGGAACTTACCCGAAACGAGGGCCATCCTCGCCCAGGATCTGCCCTTGTTCGGGGAGAGTGGGGCCTCCGCCGGACTCGACGGAGGGCAGGTCGCGGGTGCTGGCCGGGTCCGGCCGGGGTCGCCGCCACCGGTGCTGCGGCTTCGGCAGCCGGTCGTTGGCGAGCACCACCGCCACCCACGGAATGACGATCATGCCGGCCGCGCACAGGCTCAGCCAGAGCCACACCAACGGCGGCTGGACGCTGACCACGACCGCCGCCACCAGCAGGCACACCACCCGGATCGACATCATCGCGATGTACCGGGTCTGCCGCGTACGCAGCTGGTCTTCCTGGCTGCGCTCCGCGTCGGTGATCAGGACGGGGCGGTCCGCGCGGCGCTTCACACTCCCATCCTCCCACCACGGGTCGGCGCGCCGCACTCGGCGACCGGGCATACCGGCCCGCCCTGGCTCAGGGCTTGGTCTTGCCCGCCTTGGCAGCCGCCTTCATCTGCTGCTTGTACTCGCGGACCTTGCTGAGGCTGGCACTGTCGGTGATGTCGGCCACCGACCGGTGCACGCCGTCCTCCCCGTACGCCCCGGTCGCCTCCTGCCAGCCCGGCGGCCGCACCCCGAACTGCTTGGCCAGCAGGGCCGCGAAGATCAGCGCCTTCTGCTTGCCGAAGCCGGGCAGGTCGCCGAGCCGCTTGACCAGCTCCGCACCGGTGCCCGCGTCCCGCCACACCGCGGCCGCGTCGCCCGCGTACCGCTCGGCGATCTTCTGGCAGAGCTGCTGGGTCCGGGCCGCCATCGAGCCCGGGAACCGGTGCAGCGCCGGCGGGGTGGCGAAGATCTGCCCCAGCGCGTCCGGGTCGTGGGTGGCGATCGCGGCCGCGTCCAGCCGGGTGGTGCCCAGCCGCTGGGTGAGCCAGAACGGGGCGACGAACGCCCGCTCCATCGGGATCTGCTGGTCCAGGAGCATCCCGACCAGCAGCGCCAGCGGGTCGGTGGCCAGCAGCTGGTCGGCCTCGGGCTCGGTGGACAGGTAGAGCGTCGGCATGCCCCCAGCCTGCCAGATCTTCGGCTCGCCGCCGAGTGCGGGCGACTCGGCGGGCGGTGATCGCCGACTCACACCCGATCTGGCCGCGCTCGGCGAGAATGGCCGCATGGATCAGCCGTACCGGCAGCTGCGCCGCGACCTCGCCCGGCAGCGCCCGTTCGACCTGGCCGAGGAGCTGACCCGGCTGGGCCGCACCGAGCGGGCGGTGGCGTTCCGGCTGCTGCCCAAGGACCTTGCCCTGGCGGTCTTCGAGGCGCTCGACGCGCCGGTGCAGGGCGAGCTGCTGGACGACCTGCGGGACGAGGCGGTCCGCGAGTTCGTCGCCCAGCTCGACCCGGACGACCGGGTGGAGCTGCTCGACGAGCTGCCGGCCAAGGTGGTCAACAAGCTGATCGCCGACCTGAGCCCGCACGAGCGGCTGCTCACCACCGGGCTGCTCGGCTACCCGCCGGAGGCGGTCGGCCGGATGATGAGCCCGGAGTACGTCGCGCTGAAGGCGACCATGACCGCCGGCCAGGCGTTGGAGCGGGTACGGGCGGTCGGCGGCGCGGCGGAGACCGTCTACACCCTGCCGGTGATCGCCGAGGACCGCCGGCTGATCGGGGTGACCAGCCTGCGGCAGGTGGTGCTGGCCCCGCCCGAGCGGCAGATCGCCGAGCTGATGACCGAGCCGATCTCCGCCACCGCGTTGACGGACCGGGAGACCGCCGCCCGGCTGCTGCAGGAGGCCGACCTGCTGGCGCTGCCGATCGTGGACGCCGAGGACCGGCTGGTCGGGGTGTTCACGTTCGACGACGCGATGGAGGTGCTGGAGGGCGCCGACACCGAGGACCACACCCGGGCCGGCGGGGCCGAGCCGCTGCGCCGCCCGTACCTGGTCGCCAGCGTGCCCCGGATCGCGCGTACCCGGGCGGTGTGGCTGCTGGTGCTGATGGTCGCCGCCAGCCTGACCGTGCTGGTGCTGAACACGTTCGAGGCGGAGCTGGAGGCGGTGGTGGTGCTGGCGCTGTTCGTACCGTTGCTGATCGGCACCGGCGGCAACGCCGGGGCGCAGGCGGCCACCACCGTCACCCGGGCGATCGCGGTCGGCGAGGTCCGGTTCCGGGACCTGGCACGGGTGCTGGCCCGGGAGGCCCGGGTCGGGGTGCTGCTCGGGACGATGCTGGCCACGCTCGCGTTCGGTGCCGGCACCCTGTTCCTGGTGCTGCGCGGCGAGCCGGGCGGCGACGCGGCCCGGATCGCCGCCGTGCTGGCGATCAGCCTGGTCGGGATCTGCACCCTGGCCGCCACCGCCGGGGCGCTGATGCCGATGCTGGCCAAGCGGATCGGGATCGACCCGGCGGTGGTCAGCGCGCCGTTCATCACCACCACAGTGGACGCCAGTGGGCTGGTGATCTACTTCCTGGTGGCCAAGCTGCTGCTGTCCGACCTGATCGGCTGATCGGATGCGGGCGCTGGTGCAGACGGTCAGCCGGGCGAGCGTGACTGTGGACGGTGAGGTGGTGGGAGCGGTCGCCGACGGGCTGCTGGTGCTGCTCGGGGTCACCCACGGCGACGACGCCGCGGTCGCGCAGGCGTTGGCGCGCAAGGTGTACGAGCTGCGGATCCTGGACGGCGAACGGTCGGCTGCCGAGCTGCGGGCACCGGTGCTGGTGGTCAGTCAGTTCACGCTCTACGGACAGGTCCGCAAGGGACGGCGGCCGAGCTGGGCCGCGGCGGCGCCGGCGGAGGTGGCTGAGCCGCTGGTAACCACGTTCTGTGCCGCGCTGCGAACGCTGGGTGCAACCGTGGCCACCGGAGCGTTCCGGGCGCACATGCTTGTCGAGAGCGTGAACGTAGGACCGCGTACCGTGATAGTCGATCTATGAGGACCTGTTGAATCGGCCGCGGCACCGGAAACTTCACATCGATCACACATTCGGCTCACCGCCGCTTCACGCACGCTCGTCCACTCTGGCATACGCCGGCAACACCTGCCGGCATCAGGTGGGATGACAGAGGGGGCGACAGTGGTCACGGCAGAGCTGGAGGTCATTGAGGAGCGGGGGGTCTCCGGTGACCCGGTGCGGGCATACCTGAACGGGATCGGGCGCCGCCAGCTGCTCACCGCCGAGCAGGAGGTCATGCTGGCCAAGCGGATCGAGGCCGGCCTCTACGCCGAGTGCCGGCTGGAGCGCGACACCTGCGGCGCGGACATGCGTGGCGACCTGGCGGCCGTCGCGTGCGAGGGGCGGGCCGCCCGCAACCACCTGCTGGAGGCGAACCTGCGGCTGGTGGTCAGCATCGCGAAGCGGTACACGGGGCGCGGGATGGCGCTGCTCGACCTGATCCAGGAGGGCAACCTGGGGCTGATCCGGGCGGTCGAGAAGTTCGACTACACCAAGGGCTACAAGTTCTCCACCTACGCCACCTGGTGGATCCGGCAAGCGATCACCCGGGCGATGGCCGACCAGGCCCGCACCATCCGGATCCCGGTGCACATGGTCGAGCGGGTCAACCGGATGGCGCGCACCCGGCGGGACCTGGCCGCCACCCTGGGCCGGGAGCCGAGCACCGCCGAGGTCGCCGCCGAGCTGGGGGTGACCGAACTGGACGTGATCGAGATGATCTCGTTCGACCGGGAGCCGGTCAGCCTGGACCAGGCGGTTGGCGAGGACGGCGACAGCGAGCTGGGCGACTTCGTGGCCGACCGCCGGTCCGGACCGATCGACCTGCTCGCCACCGGGCAGCTGCGCCAGGAGGTGGAGATAGTGCTGGCCACGCTGTCGCAGCGGGAGCAGGCGGTGATCCGGCTGCGGTTCGGTCTCGACGACGGGCGGGTGCGCACCCTGGACGAGGTGGGGCGCGAGTGCGGCCTGTCCCGGGAGCGGATCCGGCAGATCGAGAAGGGCAGCCTGCTCAAGCTGCGCCAGCCCTCCCGCGCCAAGCAGCTGGAGGCGTTCGCCAGCTGACCGCCCCCGGACGGCGTCGGGGGCGGGGCTCAGTCGCGGGGGTCGTCGGGATCCAGGCCGTGCAGCGGGAAGACCGCCCGCCGGGTGGCGGCGATCGCCCGGTCGAGCGGGTCGCCGCCGTGGGCTCCGCCGCTCCCGCCGGGTCCGCCGTCCCCGCCGTCGCTCGGCTGCCACGGCCGGTAGTCGACGCTCCCGTCATCGGTGAGCCGGACCGGGACGTCGGCGCCGGGGCGGCGCCGGGCGGCCAGCGCCCGCCACCCGTCCGGGGTCGGCGTGGCCGGGTCCAGCGGGTCACCGGTGGCGATCGCCAGCAGGTGGGTCCAGGCCCGCGGGACCGCCTCCACCAGCGCGTACCCGCCGCCGCCGGTGGCCACCCAGCGCCCGTCACACAGCTCGTCGGCCAGCGCCCGCAACGCCAGGTAGGCCGCCCGCTGGCCGTCCACGGTCAGCCGCAGGTCCGCCAGCGGGTCGAGCCGGTGAGTGTCCACCCCGCACTGGGTAACCAGCAGCTGCGGGCCGAACCCGCGCAGCACCGCCGGCACCACCGCGTGGAAGGCGCGCAGCCAGCCGGCGTCCCCGGTGCCGGGCGGCAGCGCCACGTTCACCGCGCTGCCGGGCGCGGCGTCGCCGCCGGTCTCGCTCGGGAACCCGGTGCCCGGGAACAGCGTCAGCGGCGACTCGTGCAGGCTCACGGTCAGCACCCGCGGGTCGTTCCAGAACACCTCCTGCACACCGTCGCCGTGGTGCACGTCCACATCCACGTACGCGACCCGCTGCGCCCCCAGCTCCAGCAGCCGGGCGATCCCGACCGCCGGGTCGTTGTAGACGCAGAAGCCGGAGGCCCGGTCCGGCATGGCGTGGTGCAGCCCGCCGGCGATGTTCACCGCCCGCACCGCCTGGCCCCGCCACACCGCCTCCGCCGCCGCCACGGTCGCGCCGGCCACGTGCGCGCTCGCCTCGTGCATCCGCGCGAAGACCGGGTTGTCCGCGGTGCCCAGCCCCCAGCCGACGAACCGCGGGTCCGCGGCGGCCACCTTCACCGCCGCCAGGTACTCGGGCCGGTGGACCAGCTGCAGGGTCGCGTCGTCGGCCGGCTCGGGTGGCTCCACCCGTACGCCGGGCCGGTCCAGCACTCCGAGCGCCCGCGCCAGGGCGATGGTCAGCTCCACCCGGACCGGATCCAGCGGGTGGTCCCCCAGGTCGTAGCCGAGCAGGGCGTCGTCCCAGACGACCAGGGTGCCGGTCACGGGTCCTGGCCGGTCGCGACCGGCCGGTCCGGGTCGGTGACCCATTGGCTCCACGAGCCGACGTACAGCGCCGCGTCGGTGCGCCCGGCCCGGTGCAGGGCCAGGACGGTATGGGCCGCGTTCACCCCGGACCCGCAGTACGCGCCGACCGGGGCGGCGCGGTCGACGCCGAGCTCCGCCAGCCGGGACCGGATCTGCCCGGCGTCCCGCCACTGGCCGGTCTCGGTCAGGTGGGTGGTGGTCGGCAGGTTGACCGCGCCGGGAATGTGCCCGGCCACCGGGTCGATCGGCTCCTGCTCGCCGCGGTACCGCTCCGGCGCACGGACATCGATCAGCACCCCACCGGCGGCGAGCTCCGCCGCTCCGGCCGCGTCCAGCACCGGCAGCCCGCCCGGACGGACCGTCACGTCTCCCGGCCCCGGCACCGGCACCGGCCCCGGCCCCGGCCCCGGCGGCTCGGTGGTGACCGGGTGCCCGGCCGCGACCCAGGCGGCGTAGCCACCGTCCAGGACCCGGACCGGCTCCTGCCCGGCCCACCGCAGGGTCCACCAGACGCGGGCCGCGGACTGGCTGGCGGGCTGGCCGTCCCCGGCGTCGTAGACCACCACCGGATGGCCCGCCCGGACCCCGGCGACCCGCAGCACCGCCGTCAGCCGGTCCGGATCGGGCAGCGGATGCCGGCCCCGCGGACCGGGTGGGCCGCACAGCTGCGTGTCGAGGTCCAGGAAGACCGCGCCGGGCAGGTGGCCGGCCGCGTACTCGCCGGCCCCGGGCGGCCCGCCCAACCGCCACCGGACGTCCAGCAGCGTGGGTGGTGTGGCGCCGGTGACCGCTGCGGCGAGGGTGGCAACGTCGATGAGCGGATCGGCGGTCACGATGTCCAGTATCCACCGCCCGGCGCCGGTCGGCAGACCACCCCGGCCGGCCCACCGAGGTATGCTCTAAGTTTGGGAGGCGGTTAGTGAACGACCTGGTCGACACCACGGAGATGTACCTCAAGACCATCCTCGAGCTCGAGGAAGAGGGCACCCTGCCGCTGCGCGCCCGGATCGCCGAGCGGCTGCACCAGAGCGGCCCGACCGTGAGCCAGACGGTCGCCCGGATGGAGCGGGACGGCCTGCTGACCGTGGAGGGCGACCGGCACCTGCAGTTCACCGAAGCCGGCCGGGCACTGGCGGTGGCGGTGATGCGCAAGCACCGGCTCGCGGAGCTGTTGCTGGTCAACGTCATCGGGATGCCGTATGAGGACGCCCACGACGAGGCCTGCCGGTGGGAGCACGTGATGAGCGACGACGTGGAGCGGCGGGTCTTCCAGCTGCTGGGCCGCCCCACCCGCTCGCCGTACGGTAACCCGATCCCGGGCCTGGCCGAGCTGGACCGGTCGGCACCACCGGTCGAGGGCGACCAGGCCGAGCGCAACCTGGCCTTCCCCGGGCTGACCGGGGCGGTGGTGGTCCGCCGGATCTGCGAGAGCGTGCACTCGGACGCGGACGTGATCCGCCAGCTCCACACCGCCGGAGTGGACCCCGGCGCCAAGGTCACGGTCGCGCAGGAGCGGGACTCGGTGATCGTGGACCGGGGCGGTGAGCAGGTGCGGCTGCCACGGGAGGTGGCCTCCCGGGTCTTCGTCGCCGCCGCCTGACCCTCCCGGGTCGGGTCAGCCCGGCGGCAGCTGGGCCACCACGTGCTTGGCGATCTCCAGCGAGCTGGTCGCGGCCGGGGACGGCGCGTTCAACACGTGCACCTGGCCCGGGCGGGCCACCACCAGGAAGTCGTCGACCAGGCCGCCGTCCCGCCGCACCGCCTGCGCCCGCACCCCGGAGCCGGCCGGCACGATGTCGGCGGCGGTCAGCTCCGGGACCAGCCGGGCCAGGTCGGCGGCGAACCGGCGGCGGGACAGCGACCGGCGCACCTCGGCCAGCCCGTACCGCAGGTGCTGCCGGCCCAGCCGCCACATCCCTGGCCAGCCGGCGATCCCGGCCATGTCCCGCACGCTGACCCGCCGCCACCGGTAGCCCTCCCGGGCGGTGGCCAGCACCGCGTTCGGTCCGGCGTGGACACTGCCGTCGATCATGCGGGTGAGGTGGACCCCGAGGAACGGGAACTGGGGGTCCGGCACCGGGTAGATCAGCCCCCGGACCAGCCCCCGGCGTCCGGGCACCAGCTCGTGGTACTCCCCCCGGAACGGGATGATCCGGGCCGGCGAGACCACCCCGGCCAGCCGGGCCACCCGGTCCGCGTGCAGCCCGGCACAGTTGACCAGCACGTCCGCGCCGACCTCGCCGGCGGTGGTGGACAGCACGAACCCGCCGCCGCGGCGGGAACGGACCGCGGTGACCCGGGCGCCCAGCCGGACCTGCCCGCCGGCCTGCTCGACCAGCGCGGCGAGCATCCGGCAAACTGCGGCGAAGTCCACGATCCCGGTGCTGGGGACGTGGATCGCGGCCACGCACGCCACCCGCGGCTCGTGCTCGGCCGCCTCCGCCGGGGTGAGCAGCCGGGTGGCCAGCCCGTTCGCGCGGGCCCGCTCGTGCAGCGCCGACAGCCGGGGCAGCTCGGCCGGGTCGGTGGCCACGATCAGCTTGCCGCACACCTGGAACGGGATGCCGTGGGCGGCGCAGAACTCCACCATGGACCGGCTTCCGGCGTGGCAGAGCCGGGCCTTCAGGCTTCCGGGCCGGTAGTAGACCCCGGCATGGATCACCCCGGAGTTGTGCCCGGTCTGGTGCGCCGCCACCCGGGTCTCCTTCTCCAGCACGGTCACGTCGGCGCCGGGCCGGTCGGCCAGCAGCCGGTGCGCGGTGGCCAGCCCGACGATCCCGGCCCCGATCACCACATAGCTGGTCACGGAGTGCAGGTTAGCCGGCGTACGGGCAGTGCCGGCAGCCGGAGCCGCAGCAGTGCCCCCGATCGGCCAGGAAGCCGGCGGTGAGCACGAACAGCCCGGTCTCCGGGTCCGGATAGCCCGGCTGGCCGGCCGCCAGCGCCGCCGCGTGGGCGGCCAGGATCTCCGCCCGGCGCGGATGGTCGGGCACCAGCCGGCCCGGGTGCGGCTCGGTCAACGGCCGAGGTGCCAGGGGTGCGTGCGCCACCCGCCGACAATACCGGTGGCGCCGGTGGCCGGGTCCCGGCACGATGTGGGGCATGACCTACCGCCGGTACGAGGGCAGCCCCGCCCCCGACCGGATACGGCGCCTGACGTTCGTCCCGTTCCTGCCGGACGGTCGGTGCGCCGCCGTGCCGGACCCGGCGGGCGGACCGGTGCTGCCCTCCGGTGACGTGCGCCCGGGCGAGCACTGGCTGCTGGACACCTCCCTGCGGGTGCCGCTGGCGACCGCCGGGTTCCGGCGGCAGCGGGTGCATGTGTTCGCCGCCGATCGGGACCACGTCTACGCCTGGCTGGACGGAGACCGTTACACCGGGCGCCGACAGCACGCCCGGGTGGAGCTGGTGACCGGCGAGCCGGCCGAACTCGCCGAGCGGCTGGCGGCCGCCGGCCGGCCGGACCAGGCTCAGGCGGTACGCGATGCCGAGCGCTCCTTCAGTGGACAGTCCGACCAGGACTACTACACCGACAACGTGCGGCTGCTGGAGCCCGCGTACCTGCGGGGTGACACGGTGCAGGAGGGCTCCGGGTTCGGCGGCGATCCGGCGCGGTGGCGGGCCCGCCGGGGGATGATCGTCGACGGCATCGACCGGGGCGGGTCCTTCTTGGACCTGGGCTGCGCCAACGGGCTGCTGCTGGAGTCGGTGCGGCAGTGGGCGGCCGAGCGCGGGTACGCGATCGAGCCGTACGGAGTGGACCTCGCGCCCGGCCTGGTGGAGCTGGCCCGGTCCCGGCTGCCGCACTGGGCGGACCGGATCGAGGTCGGCAACGCGGTCGACTACCGCCCGGCCGGCGGGCAGCGGTTCACGTTCGTGCACGCGATGCTGGACACCGTGCCGGCCCGGCAGCGCGCCGAGCTGGTGCGGCACGCGCTGGCCGAGCTGGTGGCCCCGGGTGGGCGGCTGCTGGTCAGCCACTACCAGGGCGACGGCGGCACCGACCGGACCGCCCCGGAGCACCTGACGGCGCTCGGGTTCCCGGTCGCCGGGTCCTCGCACGCCCGCGACAACCCGCGCACCGCCACCACCGCCTGGATCAACGCACCGTAGCCGCGGCGGTCGACCTACCCGCCGGCTGACGTCTACCCGACCCGAGGAGGAGAGATGCGAGCAGTGTTCATGTCCATCGAAGAGGGCTTTCCGATCCGTTCGAGGGGTATGACGCTTGCTGCGCAGAACACTGAACCTGGGGATCCTGGCGCATGTCGACGCCGGTAAGACGACCCTGACCGAACGGCTGCTCTACGCGGCCGGGGCCATCGACGAGATCGGCAGCGTCGATGCCGGCACCACCCGGACCGACTCGTTGCAGCTGGAACGGCAGCGCGGGATCACCATCAGGTCCGCGGTCGGGTCGTTCTCGATCGACGATGTCTCGATCAACCTGATCGACACGCCCGGCCATCCGGACTTCATCGCCGAGGTGGAGCGGGTGCTGAGCGTCCTCGACGGCGCCGTCCTGGTGATCTCGGCGGTCGAGGGCGTACAGCCGCAGACGCGCATCCTGCTCCGCGCGCTGCAGCGGCTGCGGGTGCCGACGCTCTTGTTCGTCAACAAGATCGACCGTCCCGGAGCCGGCTACGACCGGGTGCTGGAGGCGATCTCGGGGCGGCTGGCCACCGCGATCGTACCGATGGGCAGAGTGGACGGGCCCGGGACCCGAGCCGCCTCGTTCACGCCCTGGGCCGCGGACGACGTCGCCTTCCGGACCCGGCTGACCGAGCTGCTCGCCGACCAGAACGACTCGCTCCTGGCGGCGTACGTGGCGGACGAGACGGCCGTCACGTATCGACGGCTACGCGAGGAGCTCGTGGCGCAGACGGAGCGGGTGCTGGTGCATCCGGTCTACTTCGGTTCCGCGATCACCGGAGCGGGCGTGGCGCCGCTGATGGCGGGCCTGGTGGAGCTGCTGCCCGCTGCCGCCGGCGATGCCGACGGCCCGGTCTCCGGCCAGGTGTTCAAGGTCGAGCGAGGGTCGGCCGGCGAGAAGCTCGCGTACGTCCGGATGTTCTCCGGCACCGTCCGTCCCCGCGACCGGGTCCGGTTCGGCCCGGACGCCGAGGAGAAGGTGACGGCGGTCAGCGTCTTCGACAGCGCCGCCCAGGTCCGGCGCGGGCCGGTGTGCGCGGGCGAGATCGGCAAGCTCTGGGGCCTCGGCGGAGTCCGGGTGGGCGACCCGATCGGCTTACCGCGCGCGGTGGCGGAGCAGCACCACTTCGCCCCACCGACACTGGAGACGGTCGTCAGTGTCCGCCGGCCCCAGGACCGGGCGGCGCTCCGGGTCGCGCTCGGGCAGCTCGCCGAGCAGGACCCGTTGATCAACGTTCGGCAGGACGACCCGCGCCGGGAGATCTCCGTCTCGCTCTACGGCGAGGTCCAGAAAGAGGTGATCCAGGCGACGCTCGCGAACGACTACGGCATCGACGTCACGTTCCGCGAGACGACGACCATCTGCGTCGAGCGGCCGGTCGGCACCGGCGAGGCGGTCGAGCTCCTCCACGCGGAGGCGAACCCGTTCCTCGCCACGGTCGGGCTGCGCGTCGATCCGGCGCCGGACGGGGCGGGCATTGACTTCCGGCTACAGGTGGACTTCCGGACGGTGCCGCTGTACACCTTCCGGAACATGGACAGCTTCACGGACGTCATGCGGCAGTCCGTCCGCCGTACCCTGCAGGAGGGTCTGTTCGGTTGGCAGGTCACCGACTGCGTGGTGACGATGATCGATTGCAACTACAGCTCGCCCGACGGCCCGCCCGCAACCCGGGGACCGCTCAGCAAGGCCGCCGACTTCCGCAAGCTCACGCCGCTGGTGCTGATGGCGGCGCTCCAGCGGGCCGGGACGGTGGTCTGCGAACCGATCGCCCGGGTCAGCCTCGAGGTCCCGGCGGGCCGGCTCGGCACGGTTCTGGCCGTACTGGCCCGGCTCGGCGCCGCCAGGCAGCGGCAGTCACTGCAGGGGCAGCTGGCCACGATCGAGACGGTGCTGCCGGCGGCGCGGATGCGGGACCTGCAGCGGCAGCTGCCCGGGCTGACCGGTGGTGAGGGCGTGCTCGAGTCCCGCTTCGACGGGTACCAGCCGGTCCGCGGCGACCCGCCGACTCGGCGCCGGACCACCACCAACCCACTCGACCGAAGTGAGTACCTGATGCACCTGACCCGCCAGGGAGCCAAGGGATGACGCCACCGGCCCGCCGCTACTCCTGGGACGCCTTGATCACGGGCGCTGGCGTCACCCAGTAGGTCCGGTAGCCCGAGGTCACCCTGCAAAGCGCACCGCCTCGGGCTACCGGTCGTACGAGGCAGATCGTGCGAACCGTGGATCCATCATGGCTGCAGAGTCACGGAGTCGCCGACCGCCACCCGGCCGGGGCGAACCGTCGATCCGTACACGCCGAGGCGGGTCTCCCGGTGGGCGGTGATTGCGCGCAGCACCGTCGGATCGCGGCGGCCGGTGACTGGGTCGATGTTGACGACAACGCACCGTTTGTCGCGGGCGTCGATCCGTATCCATGTCGTGCCGACCGTCAGCGCCCGCCCGACCCACTCGTCCTCCGGGAACGCCGCCGCGCCGCACGCCTCGATCACCAGATTCGGCCGGAACCTCAGCACGTTCAGATCGGTGCCCAGCAGCGCGCCGAGGCTATCGACGGTGCGCGTGGTGATCAGCGACAGCGGCATGGTGTCGAACGTTCCCCGGTTCAGCTTCATCACCCGTACGCCTTCACCGAGCTCGGCCGCGAGGGCCGGCGCAGTGACATCGAACCGAGCACCGGCAGGTGTACGGACGATGACCGCGGACGCGTCTGGGCGTCCCGGTTCCGTCCAACTAGGGCGATAGTCGTTGAGGTCGTTGCGTTGCCGCAGCGTCAACCAGGGTACGCCGTTGCTGGGCACATTGGGTCGCACGAATGCCCACCTTCGATCTCCGGACAGGCCGTGCCAGGACACTTCGACATCCTCGACGGGCTCGGCGGCCATCGACTTGACCGGATAGCGCAGCACCGCTGCCACCCGTCCCACCAGCACACCGTCAGCCACGAGCTGCCTCCTCCGTGAGAAGGCGCCCTTCCGCGATCGAGGGTCTGGGTGGAGCGTGGCGAACCGTGGTTCGTCGCAGCGCCCCTCCACCCGGGTGCATCTGCCTGCCCAGGATAGCAAGCACGTGTCGCGCCGGTGTCCCCCTGCGGCGGACCCGCATCGGGCTGGGGCGTCGTCGCCGTGCTGACGTGCGGGCGGCGTCGAGGGCGGCTTGGGCGCGGCGCAGAAGCCGGTCGGATCTTCCCTCCGCGACGGCCGCTAACGCTGGAAGCGCCAGCGGGTCGCGCCGTACGGCTCCATGCCCGCGACGCCGACCACGGTGTGGAACGGGAACCGGTATACGTGCCACGGCGGGGGGCGGCGCTGGGTGCGCTGAACGGTGCCGTGAGCGCGTCGCCGTCGGCCTGGGCCGGCCAGCCGCCCCCCTCTGTGTCAAGCTCTGATGAGGCAAGATCTGAACTAGAAACGTTGTCCCAGAGGGCGAGCGAGGAGTCTGTTCCCTAGTGAGTTCGACTGTTCAGCAGGTGCCTGATCCGGAGGTTCCGGCGAGGGCACGGTCGCGGA
>WHTQ01000130.1 GCA_009377645.1 Micromonosporaceae bacterium
CGCAAAATCGCCAGCTGGCCCCTCAAACGCGCCGCACACCGCATCCCAGACCGCCCAGCCGATCCAACCGTCACCATCATCGGCGCGACCAAAACCAACCGGGTCAAACGGACAACACGACCTTAAGTCACCGGTATTGCGGTTAGGGTGGGTGAAAGGCAGGGGGTCCAGGACAGCGCGACGGTGGCGCCCAGCACGGGAGCGCCGGCTAGCCCTCCGGGTGGCAGCCGGTTGACCCGCCAGCTGCGGCCGTTTCCGGGTAGCAGGCCGGCGAAGGCCAGCCCGAGCAGGATGATGAGCACCCCGGCGATTAGCTCGATGGTGCGGGCGTGCACCAGCAGGACCCGGCCGAGCTCGCCGACGGCGTACGCGAGCAGGGTGAAAACGGCGGTGAACCCGGCCACGAACAGGGTGGCGCCGGCGACTGCCCGGCCGCGGCCGCGGGCCGGGCTGGGTCGGGTGGCTAGGTCCGTGCCCACCCCGCCGGGAGGAGCCGGGGTGGGCACGGTGTTCGGGCCTGCCGCCGCGCCGCGGGTGGCCGGGTCGGCGCTGCCCGCCGCGCCGGTCTGGTCGAGGCGGGACTGGTTCGGGGTGGCCAGGTCTGTGCCGGCCAGCCCGGTGACGTAGGCCAGGTACCCGGGTACCAGCGGCAGCATGCACGGGGCGAAGAAGCTGACCAGCCCGGCCAGTACCGCCACGGCCAGCGCGGCCAGCAGCGGACCGGAGGTGGCGACCTGTGCGAACTCCACCGTTACGCCGCCTCGCCGGCCAGCTCGCGCACCTGCTCCTCGAGCTCGGGTTGATAGACCCGGCGGCGGAACACCGCGGCGATGCGGTGCTGCCAGTCGATCAGCAGGGTGGTCGGGATCACCGTGGGTGGCACGTCGCGGAAGGCCATGGCCACCTCGCCGCCAGGGTCGAACAAGCTGGGCCAGGCGTGGCCGAACGCGTCGACAAACGCGATTGCGGCGTCGCGGCCGTCGCGCACATTCACGCCTAGAAACTCCACCCCGAGCTGGTGGGTGGCCTCGTAGACCGCGCGGAGGTCTTCGGCCTCGGCGCGGCACGGGGCACACCATGACCCCCACCAGTTGAACACCACCACCTGGCCGTGCCAGTCGGCCAGGTCAAACGGGGTGCCGTCGAGCAGCTCGCCACTCACCGCGGGGGCGTCCTGCCGCCGCTCGGGTGGGAAGAACTCCACCGTGCCCAGCTCGGGCCCGCTGCCGCCGTCCGACCTGGACTCGCCGGACCAGGCCACGAATCCACCAGTTGCCGCGATGCCGGCCGCGGCTACGCCGGAACCGAGCACCGCCCGACGGGACACCATGACCTGCCTCCTGCCGTGGATCACACGAGCCACCGTGGCCGCAAACGCCGCAGCCGGTGCTCGCCTTCGGCGAGGCTACTACTATTGTTCATAGGAGATGATTGGCCCCGGGTCGGCCGGCGTCACCCCGGGACGGCTTTCGACGCGGAAGCGCAAGGCGCCTCCGGGCGTGCCTGTGTGTCTCGTCGGCGGTGCTAGCCGAACCGAGCGCGAATTGCCGCGGCGACCGGGCCCGAGGCGTCTTCGAGGAAGTAGTGTCTGGCCTCCGGTAGCTGCACCACCTCGACGTCGCGGAACGCGGCACGTACCCGGGGCAGCATCCGGCGGGCGGGGAAGCCGACATCGCGCATCGGCCAGACGATCAGGGCCGGCTTGCCGGCGAGGTTGCGCGCCACGGCCTCGCGTAGTTGCGCGAGCCAGGCCGCGGCGGCGGTGATCTGCCGCGGGAACTCGGCCACCCCCACCCGCGCCTCGGGGGTGGGCTGGACGGCACGGTAGTGGACCATTTCGGCGTCGGTCAGGCGCCGCGTCACTCCGAATGGGATGATCCGCTCGACGAACAGGTTGCGGTGCAGGATCGCCCACCGCATCGGCGGGCTGGACATCACCGTGCTGAAGGCCCGCAGCCGGGCATCCGGTGGCCAGAACCAGGTGTTACCCAATACCAGCCCGCGGACCCGGCCGGCCCGGGCGGCGGCCAGCGACAGGCCGATCGGGCCGCCCCAGTCGTGTCCCATCACGATCATGTCGTCGAGGTTCAGCTGGTCGACCAGCTCGCCGACCACCAGGGTGTGTTCGGCGGGTGTGTAACCGTAGCCGGCCGGGCGCTGGGACAGGCCGAACCCGGGATAGTCGACCGCCAGGCAGCGGAACCGGTCGCGCAGCTGTGGGATCAGGTGCCGGTACAGGAAGCTCCAGGTCGGGTTGCCGTGCAGCAGCAGGATCGGGGCACCGTCGCCCTCGTCGAGGTAGTGGACCCGGCCGGCGGAGGCGTCGAACCACCGTGACTGGAACGGGAACAGCTGCGGGTCGGGGACAAACCCGGTGGGCTGGCCGGTCATCGCATGCTCCAACAGGTCAGGCTCCGACCCCGGACATCGCAGGCGGCGAGCACGGGCCAGCACCGGTTAGGTGAGGCCGGTGACGTCGACCGGGCAGTACGGCAGCTGGGCCGCCACGAACGCGGGGGTGGCCGCCACCGCGACCGGCAGCGCCAGCAGGGCCAGGATCGCCAACGCGGTGACGCTGCGGCGCAGCATGCCGAGCGGCCGGTGGGGCGCGACCAGTCGCCGTACCCGGGCCAGGGCCGCCGGGCCGCCGGCGGCCAGCGCGCGGGCTGGGGCGGCGCCTTCGACGAGGGCGACCAGCGCCGCCGCGTAGCTGTGGCGGTCGCCGTGTTTGGTGGCGGCGTCGTCGGCGAGCATCTCGACCAGCTCGGCGATCTGCTGGTCGGCGTGCCGCAGCAGTGGTACGCCGGGGAAGGCGCGGTGCAGGGCGCGGGCCAGGCCGACCGGCAGGTGGTGGCGCCAGCGCAGGTGCGCTCGTTCGTGGCCGAGTACGCAGCCCAGCTGGTGGGCGTCGAGGACGGCCAGGGCGCCGGTGGTCAGCACGACCCGACCCGCCGGGCCGGGCAGACAGTACGCTGCGGTCGTCTGGTGGGGTACGACCAGCGCCTGTAGCCGCTGGTCGGTTCGGGCGATCGGGGCCAGCAGCGCGGCGTGGCGCCGCCGCGCCCGCACCGAGGCCACCAGCTCGGCGACCAGACACCAGCCGGCGCGGGCGGACACGCCGCCGGCCAGCGCCGCACCGGCCGCCCCGACCAGCGGCCCGACCGGGCCGTACTGGGCACGCAGCGCCCACACGCACGACTGCACCAGCTCGGCCAGCCCGCCACCCAGCGCGCTGCGGGGAACCGCCAGCACCAACCCGGCCAACACCACGGCGAGCACCGTGGACAGCGACAGCGCCTGCCACGCGGCGATCCCCAGCACCGGTGCCCGCTGCGGCCACCGGGCTCGGCACAGCAGCCAGCCGCCCACCGTGGCGGCGAACACGGCGCAGCCGGCCAGCAACCCGGCCGCGATCATTGCCGACTGCCTTTCTTGCGGCGGCCGGCGGCCTCCAGCGCCTTGCGAAGCGCCGCCACCTCCGCTCGGTCCATCCGGTCCACGAACCGCAGCAGCGCCGCCGTCCGGTCTCCACCGGTGGCCAACGCGGCCTCCATCAGCTCCGCGGTGTACTCCTCCCGGCTGCCGGTCGGCCGGTAACGGTAGGCACGCCCGTCCCGGTCGCGGGCAAGCAGCCCCTTGCGGTGCAGGTTGTCCATCACCGTCATCACCGTGGTGTAGGCCAGGTCACGCTCCCGGTTCAGGTCGTCGAGGACCTCCCGCACACTGGTCGGCCGGTCCCAGGACCACAGCCGGTCCATCACCGCCGTCTCCAGCTCGCCGAGCTGCCGCACCCGCCCTCCTACCTGCCGCCGCCGATGCAACTAGCCCAGATAGTAGCCGCCGCCGGCATGTCCGCCGTCGGGGACGCGTCCACCCCACACCAGGTAGTGAGCACCGCCGCCCGGGCCGCGGTGGGTGCCGGCGTCTGACTGAAACTGGTCCGTTGTGACGCTTCGTCTCGCTGAACCTGGGTGGCGCGATGCGGCCGCGGTGTGCGTCGGGCCGGGGTAGTTGGCGCTGAGGCGCTGGCGAGAGCGAGAGGCGGTGAGCCGCGTGGCGGGTCCTGGGGCCGCCCATCTGCGGCTGCTGCTGCTGCTCGCGGTCGCGTGCGGTGTGGTGCAGATGCACATTCTCGGACACGCCAGCGACGAGCACGGCGGGTACGCCGATCAGCCGTTGGAGGCCGGGCATGCGATGGCCGGCCCGTACCCGCCCAGCGGGGAGGAACCGGAGGGCGGCGGCGTGCCGGGTCCGGAGCGGCCGGTGGATCCGCTGGCGGTCTGTCTGGCCATCGTAACCACGGTCGGCCTCACCGCCGCGGTTGTGTTCCTGTGGACACGTCGGGCCGTCTCCCGCCTCGCGGGTGTGTCCCGTCAAGTGGCCCGCGGGATGTGGTGGGGACGCGGCCCACCGTTTGTGGTGCCGCCGCTGGGACGGCGGATCGCTGCCCTGTCGGTGCTGCGGATCTAGAAACGCCCGTTCGGCCAGACCGCTGTGTCCACGCCGGAACCGGCGTGCATCTCATCGATTCGCAGATCTGACAGGAAGGTTTGCTGCCATGAACACCATGACCCTGCGCTGGGCGCTGCTGCCCGGCGCCGCAGCCCTGCTCGCCCTCGCGTTGAGCGCCGGCTGCGGCACCGACAACGGCGACGAAGACACCACCCCGCCGGCCGCTGCGGGCGGCGAGGCGGAGTTCACCGAGGCGGACGTCGCGTTCGCCCAGAACATGATCGTGCACCACCAGCAGGCGCTGGAGATGGCCGAGCTGGCCGAGACCCGCGCCGAGAACCCGGAGCTGGCGCAGCTGGCCTCCGAGGTCGCGACGGCGCAGGAGCCGGAGATCACCACCATGACCGACTGGCTGACCGCCTGGGGTGAGCCGGTCGAGCCGCCGGCCGGGCACGAGGGCATGGCCATGCCCGGCATGGCCTCCGAGGACGAGATGGCCGCGCTGGCGGCCGCGGACGGGGTGGACTTCGACCGAATGTTCACCCGCATGCTGATAGCCCATCACGACGGGGCGGTCCAGATGGCCCGCGACGTCCAGGCCGAGGGCGTCAACGACGACGTGAACGCGTTGGCTGCGACCATCGAGCAGGACCAGTCTGCCGAGGTGGAGACCCTCGAGGGAATCCTCGACCGTCTGTAGCTGCCCAGCAACGCCCTGCGGGCGGCCGGGCCGGCGGCCCGCAGGGCCACCCGACCATTTCCGACGAACACGAGGCACCACCCATGCTTACCGACCATCGACATCCTGTTCATCGACGTACTCTTCTCCGCGCCGGGCTGGTCGCCGGCGGCGCGGGCCTCCTGGCCGCCTGCGGCCGCGACGACCCGCAACCCACCGCCGGTTTCGTGACCCCGGACGGAGAGGAGGTACGCGCCGCCGAGGCGGCCCGCAACCCGGGCCGGGTACGCGAGGTGCGGCGCTCTGCCGTGGCCGGCCCGGTCGACCTGGGCGGGCTGACCGTGTCCACCTGGAGCTACGACGGGCGCGTCCCTGGCGCGCCGATCCGGGTGGCCGCCGGTGAGGTGGTCCGCGCCACCGTGGCCAACCAGCTGCCGGAAGCTACCAGCATCCACTGGCACGGGATCGCGCTGCGCAACGACGGCGACGGAGTGCCTGGGGTGACCCAGCCACGATCGAAACCGGGGCTGAGTACGTCTACGAGTTCACCGCGCCGCACCTGCGCGGCCAGCGACTGCGGCGTCATGTACCTGGACACCTCGCGCTCCGGGTCGCACACCTGGTGCTCGCGCATCGCGGGGGTGGCTACGGCACCGGGGTCATGCCCGGGCAGTGGGCACGTAGGCTCGGATGGTGTCGACCTCGCCGCCCCAGCCGCCTGGGAACGCGGTGGCGGCTGGGGCGGCCCTGTCCGTCGCCGCGAGCCTGGGGCCGTTCTTCTGCTGGGAGGGCTGGTCGCCCGGCGGCGGCTGGCGGCCGTTGACCGACCTCGATGACCCTGACGTGATCGCCAAGCGGGTCGATTCCGCCCGGGTGCTGCTGTGTGACCGGTTCCAGCTGCCAGCCGGAGCAGTGCCGCCACGGGTCGTCGCCTCGGTGCTGTTCCTCGGGATCGCCGCACGGCTGATCTCTCCGGTGCTCGGCGCCGCGGTGGTCGGGGAGGTCCTTCCGGTGCCGCGCCGCGACGGGCTGTGGTGGCGGCCGGTTGACGGCGGCCCGCTCCCGGTCGCGTACGCGGACCCGGTCGGGCTGCCCACAGCCGACCTGGACGGCGGAGCGGTCGGTGCGGCGCTGCACGCGACCGCGGTGACGGGCGTGGTGGCTCCATTGCTGGAGGTGTTCCGGGGCCGGTTCCGGCTCTCGCCACAGGTGCTGTGGGGGAATGTGGCCTCCACGCTGGCGGGCGCGGCCGGGATGCTCGCCGAGGCCCGTCCGGAGCACGCGGAGCGGGCCGGGCGGGTCCTGGAGCGCGTGCTCGACCTGGCGCCGCTGGCCGGGGCGGGTAGCGTGGTCCGGCCCGACCCGGCCCGGGCGCGTAGGTTCCTGGTCCGGCGCAACTGCTGCCTGTACTACCGGATCCCGGGTGGCGGGACCTGCGCCGACTGCGTGCTGACCCCACCGGCCGAACGGTCCCGGCACTGGCGGACGGTGCTCGACGCGGGCTGACCGGTCCGGGGCTACCGGGTCCGCAGCAGATAGACGTCCATGATCCAGCCCTTCCGGCGGCGGGCCTCCGCCCGCGCCACGACGATCTGGTCAGCCACCTGCGTGACCGGGCCGGCGACCAGGATCTCGTCCGGAGTGCCCAGGTAGGCACCCCAGAAGATGTCGGTACGGTCACCCGCGATCTCGGTGAAAGCGCACCGGGCGTCGAGCATCACCACCACGTCGCCGACCCCGGGTGGCATCCCTTCCTCGGCGAGCCGCCGGCCGGTGGTGATCTGCACCGGCCGGCCGACCCGGGTCAGGCTGAGGCGGTGGGCGGCGGCGAGCGACGCCACGCTGCTGATCCCCGGGACCACTGTGTAGTCGATGGCGATGGCGCCCCGCGCGGTCACCTCGTGCAGGACCGCGATGGTGCTGTCGTAGAGCGCGGGATCGCCCCACACCAGGAACGCGCCACTCCCGCCGGGCGGCACCTCGTCGCGGATGACCTGCTCGTAGCGGTCGGCCCGGCGGCGGCGCCAGTCCGCCACGGCATCCACATAGGCTGGTGAGGTCCGGTCGCGCACCGGGTCGTCGATCTCGACCACCCGGTACGGCGGGCGGGCGTGCCGGTTCAGGATCCGCCGGCGCAGGCCGGCCAGATCCTGCTTCTCCGATCCCTTCTCCAGCAGGAAGAACAGGTCGGCCGAGCGGATCGCCGCCACCGCCTTGAGGGTGAGGTCGTCCGGGTCGCCGGCACCGATCCCGACGACGCGGACGTGCCGGGTCACGCCGGGCTCCCGCCCGCCGTTCCGGACCGGTCCCGGGCGGCCGAGTAGAGGTGGCTGTCCGGGAACCCGGCGGCCGCCAACACCCGGCCGACGATGATGACCGCGGTGCGGCGGACGCCGGCCGCTGCCACCGCGTCAGCGATGCCGGCGAGAGTGCCGCGCAGGATCACCTCACCCGGCCGGCTGGCGTAGGCGACCACCGCGACCGGACAGTCTGGACCGTACCCGGGCAGCAGCTGCGCCACCACCTGGTAGATCCGGCCGGCGGCCAGATGCAGCACGATCGTCGTCCCGCTGCGACCGAGCCGGGTCAGCTCCTCCCCCGGCGGCATCGGCGTCGACCGGGCCTGTGCCCGGGTGAGGATGACGGTCTGCCCCACCGCCGGCACGGTCAGCTCGCGGCGCAGGGCGGCGGCCGCCGCAGCGAACGCGGGGACACCGGGAACGATCTCGTACGGGACGCTGGCGGCATCCAGCCGGCGCAGCTGCTCGGCGACGGCGCTGAACACCGCCGGGTCGCCGGAGCACAGCCGCGCCACGTCCTGCCCGCGGGCGTGCGCATCGACCATTGTGGCGACGATCTGATCCAGGGTCAGGTCGGCGGTGTCGACCAGGGTGGCGCCCGGTGGGCAGGAGGCCAGCAGGTCGCGCGGGACGAGACTGCCGGCGTACAGGCACACCGGGGCGGCCGAGAGCAGCCGCAGGCCACGGACGGTGATCAGGTCGGCCGCGCCCGGGCCGGCACCGATGAAGTGGACGGTCACGGCTTGTCCACCGCCCACTGGACGACCGGTCGGGCCGGCTGCCAGCCGGTGAACCCGCCGAGCGGGGCGGCCCGGTCGACCGCGACCCGGGTCAGGTCGCCACCGCGGCGCCGGGCGTGCGCCACCAGCACCTGCTCGCCCTCGATCGTGACGGCGTGGGCGACCAGCCGCCCGGCCGCGGGCAGGGCCGCCCAGCACGCCTCGACCAGCCCGTCAGTGGTGACGCCGCCACCGACGAAGACCGCGTCCGGGGCCGGCAGGCCGGCCAGCGCCGCCGGCGCCTCCCCCACCACCGTCGCCAGCTCCGGCACGCCGAGCCGGCGGGCGTTGGCCGCGATCTGTTCCGCCCGGTCGGGGCGGGACTCCACCGCGACGGCCCGGGCGGCCGGGGCGGCGCGCAGCCACTCGATGCCGACGCTGCCGGCACCGGCGCCCACGTCCCACAGCAGCTGCCCGGCCACCGGCGCCAGCCGGGCCAGCGCGAGGGCGCGCAGCTCCCGCTTGGTGATCGCCCCGTCGTGGTCGAATGCGCTGTCCGGCAGGCCGGGAACGGTGGAGCGCACGGATCGGGGGTGGTCGGCCGCGACCGAGACCGCGACCACGTTGAGCGGGTCGCCGGCCGGCCGGCGCCAGCCCCCGGCATCACCCTCGACCCGCCGTTCGGCGGGCGCGCCCAGCGACTCGAGGAGCGTCAACCGGCTGGCGCCGAACCCGGCGTCGGCCAGGACCCCGGCGAGCGACGCCGCGGTGGTGGCGTCGGCGCTGAGCACCACCAGCCGCCCGCCGGGCATCGCGGCCCGGCGGACCCGGTCCAGCCCCGGGCCGGTCGCCCGGATGACCGTCACGGACTCGACCGGCCAGCCCATCCGCGCGCACGCCAGCGACACCGCCGACGGGTGCGGCAGCACCGTGAGCCGCTCCGGGCCGAGCAGCCCGGCCAGCCGCGCGCCGATCCCGTACCACATCGGATCGCCGCTGGCCAGCACGCACAGGCCATGGTCCGCGTGATCGGCCAGCAGCCCCGGCAGGGCCGGCAGCAGCGGCGACGGCCAGGCGATCCGCCGCCCACCCACGCCGGCCGGGAGCAGGGCCAGCTGCCGTTCGCCGCCCAGCACAACCCGGGCCGCGCGCAGCGCCGCCCGGCCCGGTCCGGCCAGCCCGTCCCAGCCGTCGGCACCGATGCCGACCACGAGTACCGACGGCGGGGAGGCCCCGGCCGGGACGGCCGCGGACGCCGGGGCGGTCGTGGGGATCACACAGCGGACGGTAGCTCACGGCGGTCGCCCACTGCCGGTCCGGCTCCGGGTGTGGAATCATCGGCGGTGACGGTGTGACGGAACACCGGTGAGCCTGCCCGATGGCACGGGCGGCGAGTCCGGGGCGGTCCCGCCACTGTGACCGGGCCGGTGCGCCGGCCCGGGAGCCAGGTCATCGTCGGCCGTCGCTCGCGCGCTGCCGGGCCGCCCCGGTGGCGTGGTTGTCCCGATCGCGGGCGTGGACACCCGCACGAGGCAGAGGGGCCGTCGCATGAGGTCGTCCTACCCGTTCACCGCGATCGTCGGCATGGCCGACCTGGCGCTGGCCCTGACGCTGGCAGCGGTGTCACCGGCGATCGGCGGCGTGCTGGTGCGGGGCGAGAAGGGCACCGCCAAGTCGACGATAGTGCGGGCGCTGACCGCGCTGCTGCCGCCGGTGACGGCGGTGGCCGGCTGCCGGTTCTCCTGCGACCCGGCCGCGCCCGACCCGGGCTGTCCCGACGGGCCGCACCCGGCGGGCGGTCCGGACAGCACCCGGCCGGCCCGGCTGGTCGACCTGCCGGTCGGGGTGACCGAGGACCGAGTGCTCGGGTCGCTGCACCTGGAACGGGCGCTGCACGAGGGGGTAACCGCGTACGACCCCGGCCTGCTCGCCGCCGCGCACCGCGGCCTGCTGTACGTCGACGAGGTGAACCTGCTCGCCGACCACGTGGTCGACGTGCTGCTCGATGCCGCCGCGATGGGCCGGGTCACGGTGGAGCGGGACGGGGTGTCGGTCGCCCACGCGGCCAGGTTCGTGCTGGTCGGGACGATGAACCCGGAGGAAGGCGAGCTGCGCCCGCAGCTGCTTGACCGGTTCGGGCTGACGGTCGACGCGGCGGCCAGCCGGGATCCGGCCGTGCGGGCCGAGGTGGTGCGCCGACGGATGTCCTATGAGGCCCACCCGGAGCGGTTCGGCGCCCGGTTCGCCCCGTCCGACGCCGCGCTGGCCACCCGGATCGCCGCCGCGCAGCGGCTCCTGCCGCAGGTGGTGCTCGGCGATGCCACGCTGCTGCGGATCGCCGAGGTCTGCGCGGCGTTCGAGGTGGACGGGATGCGCGCCGACCTGGTGACCGCCCGGGCCGCGGTCGCGCACGCCGCGTGGAGCGGCCGCGCCAGCGTGAGCACCGACGACATCCGGGTGGCGGCCCGGCTCGCGCTGCCGCACCGCGGCCGCCGCAACCCGTTCGATCCGCCGGGCCTGGACCAGGAACGCCTGGACCGGGCACTCGATGCCGGAACCGGCGAGCCGCAGCCACCCCCGGAGCCACCCGGACCCGGGGACGGCGCGCCCGGCGGCCCGGGCGGCGGGCCGGACGATCCCGGACCCGACGAGAGCGGGCGGGACGGCGGCGGACCCGACTGCGGCGGGCCGGACGGCGGCGGGCCCGGCACCGGCCGACCGGGCGCGCCGCCCGCCG
>WHTQ01000071.1 GCA_009377645.1 Micromonosporaceae bacterium
CCGGCCCGCCGGCGCAGCGCCGGCAGGTCGGTAACCACGATCCGCCGCCCCTCGGTGCGCAGCCAGCCCCGGCCGGCGAACGACCCGATCGCCTGGTTCACGCTCTGCCGGGACCCGCCCGCCATCTCGGCCAGCTGGCTCTGGTTCAGCTCGATCGTGACCATCGGCGCCAGGCTGTCCCCGGCGAGCCGGACCAGCGCCTTGGCCACCCGACCCGGCAGGTCCAGGAACACATAGTCGGCGTTCTGCTCGGTGAGCCGCCGGATCAGCCCACCCAGCGAGCGCATCACTGCGTCCAGGATCGCCGGGTTCGAGTGCACCAGATCCAGGAACGCCACCCGGGACAGCGCCAGCGCGGTGCAGTCCTCGATCGCCTCCGCCGACGCCGAGCGGGCCGAGCCGTCCAGCAGCGACACCTCGCCGAACACGTCCGGCGGGCGCAGCACCGTCAGCAGTGCGCGCTCGCCCGCCAGCGAGCTGCGGTAGACCGCGACCGCGCCCCGCTTGAGCACGATCAGCGAGTCGCCCGGGTCGTCCTGCTCGAACAGCACCTGCCCCTTCCGGTAGGTGCAGGGCACCGCCGCGGCGACCACCCGCTGGCGCACCGCCTGCTCCAGGCCGGCGAACATCTCGACGCCCGTCAACGCATCGGAGCTCTCCGGCGGTAGCCGTACTTCCACGATCAACCCCTCCCTGCTGCGCCCGCACTGGTCCGCAGGTGATCCAGCACGAGCCGGTCGATCTTGCCCGCGACGATCCGTTCCTCCAGGTTTTCTACCCCTGCCCACCCGGCCAGGGCGGCGTCGAGGGCCGCCGTTGAGTCGCCGCTCACGGCGTGCCCGACCCGGGTCAGCAGGTCCCGGACCTGATCGGCGAGTGGCCCGGCCAGCTCGGTCAGCGAGTCCGGGTCGGGCCGCCCGAACAGCATGGTGTGCAGCTCCAGCAACCGGGACAGCTCGGTGGTCGGGTCCGGATGGTCGTCGACCCGCAGGTCGACCGCCACGTCGCTGGCGCTGCCGTACCCCTGCCCCGGCTCGACCACCAGCACCGCGGCGCTCTGCCGGCCGCGCCGGTCCCCGCCGGCCGCGTCGCCGGCTCGTAGCGCCGCCACCAGCCGGGCAGCCAGAGCGGCTGCAAAGCTGGGCCCGGCCGCTTGATCGCGGGCTCCGCTGGCGCTACGCCCGCTGGCGGGCGCAAAGCTGGGCCCGGCCGCTTGATCGCGGGCTCCGCTGGCGCTACGCCCGCTGGCGGGCGCAAAGCTGGGCCCGGCCGCTTGACCGCGGGCTCCGCTGGCGCTACGCCCGCTGGCGGCCGGCGGGGCGCTGGCCAGCCAGGCGTCCCGGAGCGCGGTGACCACCTGCGGCCCGGCCAGCAGGTTGCCCTGGACCGCCCAGCCGTCACCGGTCTGGCCACCGGCCCAGTCATGGCACTCGTCGCCCGTGAAGCTGGCCCCCGGCCCGCTGGCGGCGACCACCCCGAGCTGGCGTTTCGCCTGCCCCGGGTCGGCTGCGGTCAGCCCCGCCACCACCCCAGCAGCATCCACCCCGGTGCGCAGCAGCGCCAGACCCTGCGGACGGTACGCGACATTTGCGTAGGATTGTGTCGCCAGCGCCCCGGACCCCGCCTCGGCTGCCGGGACGACCGCCCCGACCGCGAGAAACTTGCTCGCCACGGCCACCCCGTAGGCCCCCCCGGCCCGGGCCACGATCGAGAACGTCATGGGCGCGAGAGTAGCCGTGCGGCGGGCGGGCGCACAGCCCGCCGTCGCGCTCGGTGACGTTTCCTGGCCCGGTCCCGCGCCGGCGCGGCGATCGGGAAGGATGGGAGGCGATGGTCTACCGATACTTCTACGACTGTGAGTTCATCGAGGACGGCCGGGTGGTCGATCTGGTCTCGATCGGGGTGGTGGACGAGTTCGGGCGGGAGCTCTACGCGGTCTCCACCGAGTTCGACGCCACCACCGCGCTGCCCTGGGTGCGTCGTCACGTGCTGGACAAGCTGCCGTCGCCGGCCGACCCGGCGTGGCGCTCCCGCACCCGGATCCGGGACGACCTGTGGGAGTTCCTGATCGCGCCGGTCCGGGGCCGGCCCGACGAGAAGATCGAGCTATGGGCATGGTTCGCCGCGTATGACCACGTGGCGCTGGCCCAGCTGTGGGGGCCGATGCCGGAGCTGCCCAGGGAGATCCCGCGGTTCACCAAGGATCTGCGCCAGCTGTGGGACGACCGGGGCCGCCCGAAGCTGCCGGCGGCCGCATCCGAGCGTCACGACGCCCTGGTCGACGCCCGGCACAACCTGGCTCGCTGGCGGGCGATGACCGGCGACGCCCGCGCCCCCGGTCCGGCGACCTCGGCGGTATCGAGCGACCCGCGGCCCGGCCCGGGTCGTGGTAGCCGTTAGGGTGTCGGGGGAGGCTCGCCCCGGTCCAGGCAACGACGCCGAGCCACGCTCCCGGGGCTACCGAGCTCCTGGGGCTACCGCAGGCCCCCCCTCGCAATCCGACACCCCTGGTACGGGAGGACGAGCAATCATGCGAATCGGCGTGCTCACCGGTGGCGGCGACTGTCCCGGTCTGAACGCGGTGATCCGGGCGGTGGTCCGGAAGGGGGTGGCCGAGCACGGCTACGAGTTCGTCGGGTTCCGCAACGGCTGGCGCGGGCCGCTGGAGAACCTCACCCGCCCGCTGGACATCCAGGCCGTACGCGGCATCCTGCCGCGG
The DNA here is from genome assembly GCA_009377645.1 of Micromonosporaceae bacterium. GTDB lineage: Bacteria > Actinomycetota > Actinomycetes > Mycobacteriales > Micromonosporaceae > Natronosporangium. The sequence goes on from WHTQ01000071.1 coordinate 2,720, forward strand.
GGCGGCACCATCCTCGGCTCCTCCCGCACCAACCCCTTCAAGATCGACGGTGGGGTGGAGGCGATCACTAACAACCTGGCCGAGCTGGGGGTCGACGCGCTGGTCGCGATCGGCGGCGAGGACACCCTCGGGGTCGCGGCCAGGCTGCACGACCGCGGCGTACCCGTGGTGGGAGTCCCGAAGACGATCGACAACGACCTGAACGCCACCGACTACACGTTCGGGTTCGACACCGCGGTGAACATCGCGATGGAGGCGATCGACCGGCTGCACACCACCGCCGAGAGCCACCACCGGTGCCTGGTGGTGGAGGTGATGGGCCGGCACGCCGGCTGGATCGCCCTGCACGCCGGGATGGCCGGGGGCGCCAACGTGATCCTGCTGCCGGAGCGGCCGTTCGACATCGCCCAGGTGGCCGCGTATGTGGAGAAGCGCTTCCAGACTCAGTACTCCCCGATCGTCGTGGTCGCCGAGGGGACCACGCCGCTTACCGGTCAGATGGTGCTCCAGGATCAGCAGCGCGACTCCTTCGGCCACGTCCGGCTCGGCGGCATCGGTCAGTGGCTGGCCGGCGAGCTGGAGGCGCGCACCGGCAACGAGGCGCGTACCGTCGTGCTCGGACACATCCAGCGGGGCGGCACCCCGACCGCGTTCGACCGGGTCCTGGCCACCCGGTTCGGGCTCCACGCCATCGACGCGGTCCACGCCGGGGCCTGGGGGACGATGGTTGCCCTGCGCGGCACCGAGATCATCCGGGTCCCGCTCACCGAGGCTACCCAGGAGCTGAAGACCGTGCCGCCGCAGCGGTACACCGAGGCCGAGGTCTTCTTCGGCTGACGCCGACGAGGGCGTCCACGATCGACACTGGTAGGGAGAGAGGAGGGTCGATGGCACCGGGCGTGCACACGGTGGCCGTGATCGGCGCCGGCAAGATCGGAGAGCTGCTCCTGGCCGGGCTGCTGCGAGCCGGCTGGCCGGCCGACCAGCTGCTCGGGACCACCCGGCGCGCGGAGCGGGCCGACGAGCTGACGCAGCGGTACGGCATCCGGATGGTCGACAACCCGACCGCGGTCACCCAGGCCGAGGTGCTGGCGGTCACCGTGAAGCCGCAGGACGCGGGCGTGCTGATGGCCGAGATCGGTCCCCGGGTCCCGCAGCAGAAGCTGCTGATCTCGCTCTGCGCCGGGCTGCCCACCAGCTTCTTCAGCACCCGCCTGGCCGAGGGCACACCGGTGGTGCGGGTGATGACCAACACCCCGGCGGTGGTCGACGCGGCGATGACCGCGATCGCCGCCGGCCCGTACGCGACCGGCGAGCACCTCGCGCTGGCCGAGGAGATGTTCACCCCGCTCGGCCGCACGATCCGGCTCCCCGAGTCGCAGCTGGACGCGGTGACCGCCCTGTCCGGCTCCGGCCCGGCGTACTTCTACTACCTGGTCGAGGCGATGACCGACGCCGGGATCCTGCTCGGCCTGCCGCGGCAGGTCGCGCACGACCTGATCGTGCAGTCCGCGATCGGTTCGGCGATCATGCTCCGGGACTCCGGCGAGCACCCAGTGAAGCTGCGGGAAGCGGTCACCTCGCCGGCCGGGACCACCATCTCGGCGATCCGGGAGCTGGAGCGGCATGCGGTGCGGGCGGCCCTGATCGCCGCCCTGGAGGCCGCCCGGGACCGCGCCCGCGAGATCGCGGCGCAGAACAGCCAGTGAGCCGCCATGTCCCCGGTCACGCTCGCTGAGGCTCGCGCCGCACTGGCCGAGCTGCGCCCACGACTGAACGCGCTGGTGCAGGTCCGGGCGGACCTGGCTGAGCTTCGAGCCGACCTGGTCGCTGGCGACACCAGCCCGCTGGGCGGGAGGGCGGAGGCGAAGGGACTGGAGGCCCGGTTCTACGCCGAGCTGGAACGGCTGGCCGCCAGCGGGGTGCAGGTCAAGGGCTGGGCGCCGCTGTTGCTGGACTGGCCCGGGGTCCGGGACGGGACGCCCGTGCTGTGGTGCTGGCTGGAGGGTGAGCTGGAGATCGGCTGGTATCACCGGCTGGACTGCGGGTTCCCGGGCCGGCGCCCGGTCTGACCCCGCCCCCCGCCGGTCGGTCCGGGCGGGTCCCGGTGCGACCGGTCCACGGAGGACCCGCGGCGGCCTGGCATGCCCGGGGCGATCAACTGGGCGCGGCCGCGGTAGCGGTCCAGGCGATGAACCGGTTGAACAGGTCCGCCGGTGGCACGCCGTCCAGGTCCGGCGCCGCCTCGAACAGCAGGTCGGCGGCGCGCTGCGCCAGCGCGGGGGTGTGGCCGTAGATGACGACCAGCCGGTCCCGGGCGGTCGGGCACGGGTACGGCAGGTGGCAACCGCGGCAGATCCACTCGGGCCGTTGCGGTTGGTGCAGCCCAGCTGGTCCGGCCAGCTCGAGGCGGCGGCTCACCACCGGCCCCCGGCACCTGGGTTCGAACGATCCAGCTTAGACGGTAGGAGCGCGGTCCGCACCGCGAACGGCATCGGCCACCACATCGGCGTACCCCCCGGGGACCTGGCGAAAGCTTGCTGCCTACAGCCAACCCGGTCGGTGCGGGCAGGAACAGGGCGGCGATGACGCACAACCGATGCACGACGGTAGCGCGGTGGCCCGGAACCCGGGTACGTTTGGTGGCCAGGCCGGCCATGTGGAAGGACCCCCCGATCGTGGCGCAGAAGCGGCATCGCCTCGCCGAACGCCGGAAGGCGGTCGGGCTCAGCCAGGAGCGGCTGGCCGAGGCGATCGGGGTGGACAGGTCCACCGTGGTCCGGTGGGAGCGGGGGGAGACCCACCCGCATCCGTGGCACCGGCCCCGGCTGGCCAACGCGCTCACAGTGTCCATCGAGGAGCTAGCCGGGCTGCTCGGGGAGCCGCTGTGGGCAGCCGGTCCGAAGTCGGCACCGCCGCCAGCATCCGGGGTGGCTGCCGGGGGATCGGCGCCGGTACGAGCGCCTGGTGGGGCCGGGGCGCCGGTGCGAGCGCCCGCGCCGGCAACCGCGGCACCGGCCCGGCCGCCGCCGGCAGCTGCGACGTCGCCCCGGCCGCCGGCAACCGCGGCACCGGCCCGGCCGCCGCCGGCAACCGCGGCACCGGCCCGGCCGCCGCCGGCTACCGCGGCACCGGCCCGGCCGCCGCCGGCTCAGAAGACCAGTGGGCCGGCCGCACCCGAGCCTGGGCATCCGCGGGCGGAAGACCTGACTCGTGAGCTGCGGGGGCGGCTGCTGGTGCGCGGGCTGACCGGCGGTCTCGAACCGACCGCACGCTACCCGGCCGCGGTCGAGTCGCAGGCCCGGGCCGCGCACGAGGCCTATCAACGGGCCGACTACCGGGGTGCGGTGCGGATGCTGCCAACGCTGATCACCGACGCCGAGCAGCTGGTGCGGAGGGCCTCCACCCGCCGGGAGGAGCACCACGCCCATCGACTACTGGCGATCTCCTTCCTGGCCGCCTCGAAGGTGGCCACCAAGCTCGGCGACGGAGTGCTCGGATGGGTGGCGGCCGACCGGGCGATGACCTCCGCGCTGGCCGCGGGAGACCGGGCGGTCTCTGCGGTCGGCGCCTACCAGGTGGCCCGGGCACTGCTGCAGGCACCCGACCGGCTCGACGACGCCGCCGAGGTGCTCGCGGCCGCGGTCGCCGAGCTGGAACGGCCGGCCGGGTCGGAGCGGCAACGGCCGGCCGGGGCGGACGGGCCCGCGGAGCTGTCGGTGCGGGGGGCGCTGCTGTTGCTCGCCGCGGTGGTGGCGGCCCGCCGGAACCTGCCGACCGAGGCGAGCGCCCGGCTGGCCGCCGCGGCCGAGCTCACCGCGCGGCTGCGGCGCGATGACAACCAGCTGTGGACCGGGTTCGGCCCGACCAACGTCCGGATCCATGCGCTGACTGTGGCGGTGGCGCTGCACAAGCCTCAGCGGGCGATCGAGATCGCCGAAACGCTCGACACCTCGGCGCTACCGGCGGCGTTGGTCAGCCGGCGGGCGCAGGTCCACGTCGATCTCGCGGCGGCGTTCAGCCAGACCACGGCCGGGTACTCGTCGGCGCTGCTGCACCTGCTGGAGGCGGAGCAGATCGCCCCGGAGCTGGTCCGGGTCAGCCATGCCGCCCGTACCCAGGTGGCGGAGTTGCTCCGGCACGAGCGGCGCGCGAGCATGCCGGGCCTTCGCCGGCTGGCGGCGCGGGCCGGGGTGCTGACCTGATGGACCGGCCGCCGGCCCGGGTGCTGTATCTGGTGGTGTGCGCGGCGCCGCCGGCCCGGAAGGTCGGCGAGCTGGTGGATCTGCTCCAGCACGCCGGGTGGGCGGTCTGCGTGATCACCACCCCGACCGCGACGGCCTGGGTGGACACCGCGCAGCTGCGCCACCACACCGGTCACCCGGTCCGGTCACAGCCCCGCCGGCCGGAGGAGCCGGACCCGCTGCCGCCGGCCAGCGCGCTGGTGGTGGCTCCGGCCACGTTCAACACCATCAACAAGTGGGCCTGCGGGGTCAGCGACACCTTCGCGCTGGGCATCCTGAACGAGCTGCTCGGGCTGGGTGTGCCAATCCTGGTCTCTCCGTATGCCAAGCCCGCCCTGACCAGCCATCCGGCGTTTCGCCGCAGCCTTCGGATGCTGCGTGGCAGCGGCGCGCACGTCACGGCGGTGGAGGCGCTCCGGCCGGCCGGGGACGTCGGACCGTTCCGCTGGAGCGCGGTCACCGAGCCGCTGCGACGGCTGGTGCCGACCACCGGCGGTGCGTCGGGCGGCGCGGGCGGCGCGGGCGATGTGAGTGAACCGGCGATCCCCGGACCGCGGTCACCGGACTGCTCCGAGCACGATCCAGCCACCTGAGCGCATCCGGCCGAGCTGGGCCACCAGCCGGACCACCACGAACAGCGTCAGCCCGGCCCAGATCCCGCCCAGCCCGAGCTGCAGCGCGTACGCGGTCCAGATCGCCGGCAGGAAGCCGCCCAGCGTGGCCACCAGCGTCAGGTTCCGCAGATAGCGGACGTCACCAGCGCCGATCAGCACTCCGTCCAGGGCGAACACCACCCCCGCCAGCGGCAGGATCGCGGCGAACCACGGCCAGGCCAGCATCGCCTGGGCGTGCACCAGCGGATCTGGTGTGAACAACCGCGGCAGCACCCCGGCACCCGCGCCGATCAGCGCCGCGAACACCACGCCGCCGAGACCGCCGATCACCGCGATCCGGCGGGCCAGCGCCCGCGCCTCGCCGGCCCGCCCGCCACCGAGCGCGGCCCCGACCAGCGACTGCGCGGCGATCGCCACCGCGTCCAGCGCGAGCGCGCAGAAGAACCACAGCTGCAGCGCGATCTGGTGCGCCCCGAGCGTGGTGGTGCCGAACCGGGCGGCGACTGCGGCGGCGGACAGGAAGCAGGCGTGCATCGCGGCGCCCCGCAGCAGCAGGTCCCGGCCCAGCCGGACCTGGTTGCCGATCACCGGCAGGTCCGGGGTCAGCGGCACCCGCTCGCGTACCAGCGACCGGACGAACAGCGCCCCGGCCAGGGTCTGCGCCACCACGTTGGCGATCGCCGAGCCGGTCAGCCCCAACCCAGCCGGGTAGACCAGCAGCGGACACAGGCCAGCCGAGAGCAAGTTGGCGCCCAGCACGTACCGCAGCGGCCGCCCCAGGTCCTGCACGCCGCGTAGCCAGCCGTGCCCGGCGGTGGCCAGCAGCAGCCCCGGGGCGCCCAGGGCGGCGATCCGCAGCCAGCCGGCGGCCGCGTCCGCGACCTGCTGGTTCCCGCCGGCCAGCAGCTGCGCCACCGGCTCCGCCCCGAGCTGGGCGGCGCCGGCCAGGGCCAGCCCGATCGCCAGCGCCAGCCAGGACGCCTGCACCCCCTCGGCCACCGCGGCCCCCCGGTCACCGGCCCCGAACCGGCGGGCGGCCCGGCTGGTGGTCCCGTACGCGAGCAGGTTCCCGAGCCAGACCGCGATCGTCATCAGGGTGCCGCCCAGCGCCAGCGCGGCCAGCGGCACCGGCCCGAGGTGCCCGACCACCGCGGTGTCGACCAGCAGGTAGAGCGGCTCGGCGGCGAGCACCACCAGCGCCGGCACCGCCAGCCCGGCGATCCGGCGCAGCGAGGTCGGCGCGGCCATGGTCACGGTCAGATCCTGGCATCCGCGCTGTAATGAGCGCAATGAGATCTGTCACTTACGCCAGCCGCGCTCCCGCCGGACCCTTCCTCATCATGTCTCGCCTAGTCTGGGCCGCATGAGCGACGACACTGGCCGCGACCTGGCGCGGTCCGAGCGGGAGGTGCTCCTGCGCTATCTCCGCAAGATGCGCGCCGCGGTGGTCCGGACCTCGGACGGGCTGACCGACGAGCAGCAACGCACCCCCGGCGTGCCGTCTGGCACGAACCTGCTCGGCCTGATCCAGCACCTCACAGGAGTGGAGGAGCACTGGTTCCAGCGGGTCTTCCTCGGCGAGGATCGCGACCCGGATGAGTCCATGGACGTGCCCGCCGGTACCACCCGCGAGGAGGTGGTGGCGGCCTACCGGACGGCGTGCGCCCGCAGCGACGAGATAGTGCGCGCCTGCCCCGACCTATCCACGATGGCCCAGATCGCCAGCCCGGGACACGACCGGAGGGCCTCGCTGCGGATGATCGTGGCGCACATGATCGAGGAGACCGCGCGGCACGCCGGTCATGCCGACATCCTGCGGGAGCAGATCGACGGCGCGACCGACCTGTGAGCATGACTGGGGTTGCGACATCCGGTCAGCCGTTGCGCCGGCTGGCCCGCCGGAGCTCGCGGGCCAGGTCGCCGCGCTCACCCACCTCGACCGTGTCCAGCTCCAGCCAGCCGGCCAGCGCGCGCAGCTCGGTGGCGAGCTCGCCGGCGACGGTCCGGACCGGCACGCCGGGCTCGGCGAACGCGCCCGGCACCAGCAGCGCCCGCCGCTGCTGGTCGGCCTTCAGGTCCACCCGCGCCACGATCGCCTCGCCCAGCAGGAACCCGAGCACGTAATACCCGTACCGCCGTTGCTCGGGTTTCACGTACAGCTCGAAGCTGGGGCGGAACCCGAACAGCCGCTCACTGCGCGCCCGCTCCCAGATCAGCGAGTCGAACGGCGAGAGCAGCGCGCGGGCGGGCACCGGTGCCGGCTTCGCCTGCGGGCTCAGGTAGGCCGGTTCGGACCAGCCGGCCACCCGGGCCGGCAGCAGCGCGCCGGCCTCGACCAGCTCCCGCAGCCGGGCCCGGGTCGCCACGCTGGGCAGCCGGAAGTAGTCGGCGACGTCCTTGACCGTCGCCACCCCGAGCGCGCCAGCCGCCCGCAGCACCAGCTCTCGCTGCCCGTCCTGCTCCGAGGGGGTGGGCACGGCCAGCACCTCGGGCGGGATCACCCGCTCGGTCAGGTCGTAGAGCCGCTCGAAGCCGCGCCGGCCGGCCACCGCCAGCCGCCCAGCCCGGAACAGCCCTTCCAGCGCGGTTTTCCCATCCGACCACCGGTACCACAGCAGGGTGGACTCGGCGTACCGGGTCGGGACCCGCTCTCGCCGGGCCGGGTCGCTCAGGTCGCTGAGCGCGAGCGGGCCGCGGGCGGCGATCTCCGCCTCGACCGCCGCCAGGTAGCCGGGCCGCTCCCGCTCGATCCGCTCCTGGACCCGCAGCCAGTCCCGGTGCCCGGCATACCGGGCCATCCGCCACCGCACCGCCGGCTGCAGCTCGACCGGCAGCAGCGAGGCGGCGTGGCCCAGGTACTCGAAGGCGGTCCGGCGCTGGTACGCCAGCCGGTCCAGCAGGTCCCGCGGGTAGGGCCCGAGCCGGGCGTAGCCGGGCAGGTAGTGCGCGCGCACCAGCACGCTCACCGCGTCGAGCTGGACCGCCCCGAGCGCCCCGACCAGCCGCCGCAGGTGCCCCAGGTGGGGCCGGCCGGCCGGTCGCGGCCGCCCCAGCTGCTGGGCGGCCAGCGCGATCTGTCGCGCCTGGCCGGCCGACAGGATCACCTCACCGTCAGACGTCGAGCCTCGCATCCGCGCACAGTACCCGAGCCGGCCGACACTGCCGCCGCTTGTTACAGGCCGAGCCGGGCGGTGGCCAGCCGTCCGGCCAGGTCCTCCGGGCCGGTCAGCGCCGCCCGGGCCGCCGCCTGCCGACCGGTCAGGAACAGCGCCAGCTCGCCGGGCTCGCCGCTGACCCGGACCGGCTCACCCTCGCCCCGGCCGGTCCGGACCTCGTCGTACCCCCGGGCGTGGACGATCACCGGGGCCGGGAACCGGCGCAGCCGCAGCCTCGCGAACGGCCGGATCCGCAGCCACAGCGCGGCCTCCAGCGCGGCCGGCAGCTCCCGCGGCGCGGTGCCCGGCTGGCTACGGCGGACGTCCTCGTGGTGGATGAACATCTCCAGGGTGTTGATCGCCCGGTCCAGCCGGTCGACCGCGGTCGGGGCCCACCGGGGCGGGCGGCGCAGCGTCTCGACCAGCGCCGGGAACGGGCGCCGCGCCAGCGAGCGCCGGACCCAGTCGGTGTAGCCGGACAGCGGCTGCCAGACCAGTCCGGGTGCCGCCAGCGGGCGGCGCTCCCGGGCCACCAGGTGGGCGGCCAGGTCCCGGGTGGTCCAGCCGGCGCACAGGGTCGGCTGGTCCGGACCGAGATCGGTGAGCAGGTCGCAGAGGGCCAGCCGCTCTTCGCGTGCGTGGTTGCGGGCCACCGCAGGTCACCTCCAGCCTCCACCTTAGCCACGCCGGGCTCACCAGGGCAGGACGCCGTACGACTCGGTGTCGTCACTGCGCCACAGGTGACCCCACAGCAGCCCGCTCGGCCCGTCGGCGGGGAGCGTGGCCAGGTGCACGCAGACCTCGGCGCCCTGCTCGGCGGTCCGGAAGCCGCTGTTCGCGTTGAAGTCGGTGGCGCAGTAGCCGGGGTTGGCGGCGTTCACCTTGATCGGGGTGTCCCGCAGCTCCTTGGCGTACATCGCCGTGACCATGTTCAGCGCCGCCTTCGAGGACGGGTACGGCACCGAGGCGATCGGCCACAGCGGACTGTCCGGGTCGGTCATGCTGGCGATCGAGCCGACCTCGCTGGAGACGTTGACGATCCGGGCCGCCGGGGCGGCGCGCAGCAGCGGCAGCAGGGCGCTGGTGACGGCGACCACGCCGAAGACGTTCGTATCGTAGACCTCGCGGATCGTCGCGAGGGTGGTCTGGCTCGGGAGCCCGCCGCCGTCGGCGCGGACGATGCCGGCGTTGTTGACCAGGACGTCCAGCCGCCCGTACTCGGCCTTCACCCACCCGGCCGCGGCCGCGATCGACCCCGGGTCGGTGACGTCGAGCTGGACGAACCGGGCGTCCGCGCCGCCCTCCCGCAGCCGGTGCTCGGCCTGCCTACCTCGTTGTTCGTCCCGGGCGCCGAGCAGGACGGTCATGCCGCGCGCGCCGAGCAGCCGGGCGGTCTGGAAGCCGATGCCCTTGTTGGCGCCGGTGATCAGAACTGTGGTTGTCATGCCACCGAGCCTGCCCCGCGCCGCGGGCGGCGGCGGAGACCCGATGAGGCTGGGACTGGCGGTACCACCCTCGCGGCGTACCCGTGAGGCAAGCTGGGAGGCGTACGGAGATGGGGTGGTACGGGTGTGGAACCGGGCTGAGCTGGCGGCGTTCCTGCGCAGCCAGCGCGAGCGGCGGCTGCCGGACGAGGTGGGGCTGCCCGGCGGTGGCCAGCGGCGGACCCCCGGGCTGCGCCGCCAGGAGGTGGCCCAGCTGGCCGGTGTGTCGGTCGACTACTACGTGCGGATCAAGCAGGCCCGCGGCCCGCATCCGTCTCGGCAGGTGCTCTCGGCGCTGGCCCGGGCCCTGCTGCTGACCCGGGACGAGCGTGAGTATCTGTTCCGGCTCGCCGGGGAGAACTCGGTGCCGGTGCCCGGCCCGGGCCGGGAGGTGACGCCCGCGATCCGCTACCTGCTCGACAGCCTGGTCGAGACGCCAGCGTACGTGGTGGACGCGAAGTACGACGTGCTGGCCTGGAACGCGCTCGCCACACACTTCATCGGCGACCTGCGGGCAGTCGCCCCGGCGGACCGGAACCTGGTCCGGTGGATGTTCCGCCGGCCTGATTCAGGCGAGCACTGGAACGACCCCGAGGCGCTGGCGTTCGCCCGCGCCTCGGTCGCGGACCTGCGGGCCGCCTACGGCCGGTACCCGGGTGATCCGGGCATCGAAGGGCTGGTCGCCGAGCTGCGGGCCACCTCCGCGCGGTTCGCCGGGATGTGGGCGGCGCACGAGGTCGAGGTCCGTCGCCGGATCGTCAAGCGGGTCGACCATCCCGAGGCCGGGAGGCTGGAGTTCGAGTGCCAGGTGCTGCACGTCGCCGACTCCGACCAGCGCATGATCGTCTACTGTGCCGCACCCGGCTCGCCGACCCAGGCCCGGTTCCGCCGGCTCGCCGCGCTGAACCGCTCGCCAGAGCTGGACCGGGTGGCTCAGACGGCGGCCCCGACCAGGGTGCCGATGGCGTAGGTGATCGCCATCGCAAGCGCGCCGCCGCCGACCACTCGGGCGACCGCCCGGCCCCGATGGGAGCCGCCGAGCCGGGCACTGATCGACCCGGTCAGCGCCAGCGCCAGCAGCACCGCGGCCATCGTCACCGGCACCCGCACCGAGGCCGGCGGTGCCACGATCGCGGCCAGCGGCAGCGCCGCCCCGAGCGTGAACGCGGCGACCGACGCCCCGGCCGCGGCCCACGGGTTGACCAGCGCCCGCGGGTCGATGCCCAGCTCCGCCTCGGCGTGCGCCGAGAACGCGTCGACCTCGCTGAGCTGGTCGGCCACCTGCCGTGCCAGCTCCGGGGTCAGCCCCTTCGCCTGGTAGATCGCGGCCAGCTCCTGCCGTTCGGCCTCCGGGTCCTCGACCAGCTCCCGCCGCTCCAGATCCAGCAGCGCCCGCTCGGTGTCGCGCTGGGTAGACACCGACACATACTCACCGGCCCCCATCGACAGCGCCCCGGCCGCCATCCCGGCCAGCCCGGCGGTGAGCAGCACGGTGCGGTCGCCGGAGGCGCCGGCCACCCCGACCACCAGGCCGGCCACCGAGACGATCCCGTCGTTGGCGCCTAGCACCGCCGCCCGCAGCCAGTTCGTGCGCTTGCCGAGGTCGGCGTGGTGCGGCTCCGCCCGGTGCCATCGCCCCGCCCGATCCGTCATCAGCCGAGCCTAGCCAGCGCCCTGCCGGTGCCCGGGTGCCGGCGGTCCGGCTCAGATCGCCAGGTCGGGGGCGTACCGGGCGGCCTCCGGGTGCGCCGCCACCAGCTCGGCCACCGCGCCAACCACCTCGGCGACCTGCGCCGGGGCCGCCCCGACGAACCCGGACCGGTCGGCCACGACCGCGTCGAGCTCGGCCCGGGACAGCCGCAGCCGCCCGTCCGCGGCCAGCCGGTCGAACAGGTCGTTGCCGGCGCTGCCCTTCTCCCGCATCGCCAGCGCCACCGCCACCGCATGCTCCCGGATCACCTCGTGGGCCAGCTCCCGGCCCACCCCGCGCCGCAGCGCCGCGGTCAGGATCCGGGTGGTGGCCAGGAACGGCAGGTACCGCTCCAGCTCCTGGGCGATCACCGCCGGGTACGCCCCGAAGTCGTCCAGCACGGTCAGGAACGTGCGCAGCTGCCCGTCGATCGCGAAGAACGCGTCTGGCAGCGCCACCCGGCGCACCACCGAGCAGGCCACGTCCCCCTCGTTCCACTGTGCACCGGCCAGCTCGCCGACCATCGCCAGGTGGCCGCGCAGCACCACCGCCAGCCCGGTCACCCGTTCGCTGGAGCGGGCGTTCATCTTGTGCGGCATCGCCGAGGACCCGACCTGGCCGGCACGGAAACCCTCGGTGACCAGCTCCTGGCCGGCCATCAGCCGCAGCGTGGTGGCCAGCGAAGAGGGGGCGGCGGCCAGCTGCACCAGCGCCGAGACCACGTCCAGGTCCAGCGAGCGGGGATACACCTGGCCGACCGAGTCGAGCACCCGCTCGAAGCCGAGGTGCCCGGCCACCCGTCGCTCCAGCTCGGCCAGCTTCGCCGGGTCGCCGCCGAGCAGGTCCAGCTGGTCGGCGGCGGTGCCGACCGGTCCCTTGATCCCGCGCAGTGGGTACCGCCGCAGCAGCTCGGCCAGCCGCTCGTACCCGATCAGCAGCTCCTGCGCGGCCGAGGCGAACCGCTTGCCCAGCGTGGTCGCCTGGGCCGGCACGTTGTGGGTCCGGCCGACCAGCACCGTGCCGGTGTGCTCGACCGAGCGCCGGGCCAGCCGGGCCAGCACCGCCACGGTCCGGTCCCGGACCAGCCGCAGCGAGTCCCGTACCTGCAGCTGCTCGACGTTCTCGGTCAGGTCCCGGGAGGTCATGCCCTGGTGGATGTGCTGGTGCCCGGCGAGCGCCGAGAACTCCTCGATCCGGGCCTTCACGTCGTGCCGGGTGGTCCGTTCCCGGTCGGCGATCGAGGCCAGGTCCACCCGGTCCAGCACCCGTTCGTAGGCCTCGACAACCCCGTCCGGCACCGGCACCCCGAGCTCCCGCTGGGCGCGCAGCACCGCCAGCCAGAGCCGCCGCTCGGCGCGGATCTTCTCCTCCGGAGACCAGAGCGCGACCAGCTCCGGCGACGCGTACCGCTGCGCCAGCACGTTCGGGATCGTCACTCCCTGACCCTACCGGCGGCGGTTCCCGCCGGTGGCGGTCCGGGGGTCGAGGTACTCCGGCAGCGCCTCGGTCAGGGTGGCGAGCTCGCTCGGGCTGACCGCTCCGATGTGCTGGCCGACTCCGTCCCGGCCACGACTGGGAAGGTAGTGTCCGGTCCGGCCGCGGGGCCGGGCGAGCCCAAGCGCGTCGGTGAGCGCGCGCACCTGCCGCTCATGGTCGAGGACGAAGTCCTCGAAGCTCAACCGGTACGAGCGGTGGCCGTACCGCTGCGCGATCCGGGGGACGTCGCGATCGGTCAGCTCCCGGTTGCGGCGGTAGTCGCGCGCGAACAGCTCCGCCGTGGTCGGCGTCAGGCCCGGCTTGCCCTGCACCTGGCGCACGTCGACGTACTGGTCGCGGGGGTCCCGGTGCACGATGACGAAGGTGGACGGCGGCAGGAACTGGGACAGCGGCAGCCGCCATGCGTTGATGGTCTGGTTGATCAGGACGACCTCCGCCCCGGCATCGGTGGCGGCCGCGTCGAGCGCGCGCCCGACCGCGTCGCGGAAGAAGCTGACGAGGTCGGCTGCGGTCGGTTTGGTGGAGGTGGTCAGGTCGACCAGCTCGAGGAAGGACTCGAGACAGGTCTGCAGGTAGCCGAACGCGCGCCGGTTCCGGAACAGGACGGCGCTGTGCCGGTTGACGACATCCCGGCTGTGGAAGGTGCCCGGCGGATGCCGGGTGAGCTTCCAGCCGGTGAGGTGCAGGTAGAAGTCCACCAGGTCCGAGTCGGTGAGCCCACCCTGGGTTTCGCACCGCCGGACCAGGTCGGCAACCCCGCCGGGTGCCTTGAGCAGCCGCATCTCCCCGGTGGGGGTCCATCTGGTCGTGCCGGGAACCCCGCGTAGGCAGTCCAGCACCGCACTGGAGCCCGACCTGAAGAAGCCGGCGAACAGGATCCGTTGCGCGGGACCCAGCTGGTGCCGATGGCGCCGGGTTACCCGCGATCGCGCGAGCCATTCGATCCGGCGGGCGGCGTTGTCCACACTGAGCTCGAGCGCCCGTTCGGACCCGCCGCGGTGGTCCAGGCTGGCGATCAGCAGGTCCTGGAGCTGGATGTGGTCCGGTCGGTGCCGCCACCCTTGTTCCGCCTGTTGGTGCGCCTGGTCCAGGTCGCCGGTGGCGAGTGCGGTGCTGACCGTCCCGACCATCGGCTCGGCGGGATCGGGCCGCTGCTCCAGCCGATCCTGCGAACCCGTCATCCGGCGCACGGTCGCGGCGCCGCGGCGCCGCGCCCTCCGCACCAACGCACCCCACTGCGTGCTGACCAACGAGCCCGATCCTTATGGCGGTGACCTCTGAGCTGACCAGGGACGTTAGCATCGCGGGCCGGTCCAGACCCGGAACTCAGGGTGAGAGTCTTCTTACCAGCCGCGGTTTCACTTTCCCAGCGGTGGCCGTAGCACGAACCCGCCCCATCCGAGGAACTCCCGGCCGTACGCGAGGTGGGAGTGCCGGGCCTGGTCGAGGAACTCGCGCATCGCCGGCGCGTCCGGGTGGTCCGGGTGCGCGCGCAGCCACCGGTCGATCGTCCACCACTGCGAGGCCACGTACCGGTCCCACGAGTCGCCGTCGGCGAGCACCATCTCCACCAGCTCCAGCCCGGCCCCGGCCAACCGGTCCAGCGTGCCGGCCAGGCTCGCGCACTGGTCGGGGGCGATGCCCAGGGCGTGGTACGCGGCCGGCGGCGGTGGCCCGATCCAGTAGGGCTCGCCGACCAGCAGCAGCCCGTCGGGGCGCACCGCCGGCCGCATCAGCTCCAGGGTGCCGACCAGTCCGTCCCCGATCCAGGTGGCGCCGAGGCAGGACACGAGGTCGAACCCACCCGGCTCGGCCCCGTAATCGGCCGCGTCCCCGGACACGAACGCCACCTGCCCGGCCACTCCCAGCTCGTCCGCCCGGGCCCGGGCGGCGGCCAGGAACACCTCGCTGAGGTCCACCCCGACCCCGGTGATGCCGTGCTCCCGCGCCCACCGGCAGAGCAGCTCGCCCTTGCCGCAGGCCAGGTCGAGCAGCCGCTGCCCGGGCCGCAGCCGGCACACCTCACCCAGCAGCGCCAGCTTCTCGTCCGTGAACGGGTTCAGGATCCGGTGGTCGGCCTCGGCGATCTCGTGGTAGCGCAGCACCCCGCCGATGCTAGTGCCACCCCCCGGCTCAGGGCGCGGCCATTCCTGGCAGGTCCTGCGCGATCCTGCTGTACACGGCCAGGTCGCCGCGCCCCGCGCGGGTCAGGGTGGCGTGGCGCAGGACGCCTTCAAAGTGGAACTCCGCGGCCTCGGCGACCCGCCGGGAGGCGACGTTGTCCGTGACCGCCCGCAACCCGACCCGGGCGAAGCCCTGCTCGCACAGCGCCCATCGGGTGGCTGCCACAACCGCCTCGGTCGCGTAACCGTTGCCCCGGCTCCACGGCGCTGTCCAGTAGTGAATGTCGGTCACCATCGCCGTCCAGTTCGTGCCGAACAGTGCTACCTGGCCGACCAGCCTTCCCTGGTCACGTCGCTCGACAGCGAAGCTCAGCCCGTGGCCGGCCCGGCGCTGTTGCTCAACCTGGCTGGTGCACCACTCGAGCGCGAGCGGCAGGTCGGCGCCGGCGGTCGCCAGCCCGACCGGTGCGAACCGTAGGTAGGCCTCGTCGTTCCACACCGCGTGCACGTCGGCGGCGTGATCCGCCCTGAATGGCCGGAGCGTCAGCCGCTCGGTGGCGAGGGTGGCCGGCGGGAACGTGCCGTCCGTCACGCCGGCCACCGCACGGGCTCTGGTGTGCTTTCTCGTCGTGGCACGGCTGGTCCTCTCGGCGGTTCCGCTGGCGCCCCGAGGGTACCTGCGAAGTGACTACCACTCTGCTGGCGCAGGCGGAGCAGGTCCGCCGGCCGCTGGCGTAGGTGGAGCAGAGCGGTAGCGTCTGAACGGCCCCACCCGGCGTTGGGCAGGCGAGACGGAGGAGCTGGCACATGCGAAAGATCATCGTCTCGATGTGGACGACGCTTGACGGACTCGTCGCCGGACCCAACGACGAGATGGGGTGGCTGCTCCCCGACGACAGTATGCAAGCCTACGAGAACCGGCTGGTCGCGACCGCGGACACGCTGCTCCTGGGCCGGATCACCCACGCCGACTTCGCCGGCGCCTGGCCCGAGGTAGCTAGCGACCAGACCGCCAGCGAAGAAGTGCGCAACTACGCACGCAGAGTCGACGCCATGGCCAAGGTGGTGGTCTCGAGGTCAGGGAGGACCGCAGACTGGAACAACTCGCAGCACCTGCCAGAGCTAACGCCGCAGGCGGTCCGCAGCCTCAAGGAGCAGGACGGGCGCGACATCGTCGTGTACGGGAGCCTGAGCGTGGTCAACACCCTCACCGCGCTCGGTCTGGTCGACGAGTACCACCTGCTGGTCCACCCGATCTTCCTCCGCGAGGGAAAGCCGCTGTTCGCCGACACGACGGAGGCGGTCCCGCTGAGACACATTTCGGCCGAGCCGTTCGACTCCGGGGTTGTCCTGCTGCGGTACAGCCGGGTCACGCCGCTGGTGCCGGGCCGGTGGAGTCCCGGACCACCAGCAGGTGTCCGGTGGGGCGGCGCCGGGGCCGGGCGGGCAGTGGCTTGAGCGCCATCGCCAGCGCCTGCCGGCCCATCTCGGCCATCGGCAGCCGGACCGTGGTGAGGCCGGGGGACAGGTCCGCCGCCACCGCCACGTCGTCGAACCCGACCACCGACACCTGCTCGGGTACGGCCACCCGGTGCGCCCGGAGGGTGGACAGCACCCCGATCGCCATCGCGTCGTTGAGCGCGACGATCGCGGTGGTGTCCGGATGTCGCTGCCGGATCTGGCCGGCCGCGGTGCGCCCACCCTCGCTGGTGAACGCGGCGTGCACGACCCGCAGGTCGGCCGGTGCCAGCCCGGCGCCGGTGAGCGCGGCGGCGATCCCGGCCAGCCGGTCGGTGACCGTGGTCAGCTGTTCGGTGCCGGTCGCCACCGCGATCCGGCGGTGGCCCAGCGCCAGCAGGTGCTCGGTGACCGAGCGCGCACCGGCCTGGTTGTCAGGCAGCACCGCGTCCACCCCGAGCGAGTGCCGGCCGATCACGGTCACCCGCCCGCCGGTGTCCTGGAACGCGGACAGCTCCGCCCGCGCCTCGGCCTCCCGCTGGTGGTCGTTGTAGCCGGAGCCGGCGATGATGATCACGCCGACCCGCTGCGCCACCAGGTGGCGGATCTGCTGGAGCTCGATGTCCGGGTCGCGGCCGGAGTGGCAGATCTGCACCATCAGGCCCCGCTCCCCGGCCACCTGGATCACGCCGCCGGCGATCTCCGAGAAGTACGGGTCGTCGATCTGGTGGACGATCAGCCCGACCGTCGAGGTCGCGCCGCCGGCCAGCGTACGGGCGTGCGGGTTGGCGATGTACCCGAGCTCCCGGGCGACCTGCCGGACCCGGTCGGCGACCGGGGCGCTGACCCCGTCCCGCCCGGCGAGCGCACGGGAGGCGGTGGCCAGCGAGACCCCGGCGTGGTTGGCCACGTCGACCAGCCGCACCGTCGAGCGAGCCGTCGCCATCGGTCAGCACCTCCGGGAGAGGATTCGTCAGCCGCGCCAGTTGCTATCGCGCCCAGCGAAGCTTATGCTACGAAGCGTTTACGTAAGCGCTTTCGTAGAAGCGGCCAAGGAGCGTCCCAGCGACTGATGGCGACACCGATCATCCGCATCATCATGAACGGCGTCACCGGCCGGATGGGGCACAACCAGCACCTGCTGCGGTCGGTCCTGGCGATCCGGGACGACGGTGGGATCGTACGGCCGGACGGCAGCCGGCTGCAGGTGGAGCCGGTCCTGGTCGGCCGGAACCGGGACCGGCTGGCCGAGCTGGCCGCCAGGCACGGGATCGCCGGCTACACCACCGACCTGGCTGCGGCGCTGGCCGACCCGGCCGCGACCGTCTACTTCGACGCGCAGGTGACCGGCGAGCGCCCGCCGGCGATCCGGCGGGCGATCGAGGCGGGTAAGCACATCTACACCGAGAAGCCACTGGCCTGCTCGGTCGCCGACGGGCTGTCGCTGGCGCAGGCCGCCAGGCGCGCCGGGGTCACCAACGGGGTGGTGCACGACAAGCTGTACCTGCCCGGGCTGCGCAAGCTGCGGCGGCTGGTCGACGCCGGCTTCTTCGGGCGGATCCTGTCGGTACGCGGAGAGTTCGGCTACTGGGTCTTCGAGGGCGACCGGCAGCCGGCGCAGCGGCCGAGCTGGAACTACCGGGCCTCCGGCGGCGGCGGGATCGTGCTGGACATGTACTGCCACTGGAGCTACCTGCTGGAGCACCTGTTCGGCCCGGTGCGGGCGGTGACCACCAAGGCGGTCACCCACATCCCGGAGCGCTGGGACGAGCAGGGCAACCGCTACCGGGCCACCGCCGACGACGCCGCGTACGGGATCTTCGAGCTGGACGGTGGCGTGGTGGCCCAGATCAACTCCTCCTGGGCGGTCCGGGTGAACCGGGGCGAGCTGCTGGAGCTGCAGGTGGACGGAGTGGAGGGCTCGGCCGTGGCCGGGCTGTTCGACTGCCGGGTGCAGCACCGGGTCACCACCCCGCGCCCGGCCTGGAACCCGGACCTGCCCACCGAACAGGACTTCCGGGCGCAGTGGCAGCCGGTGCCGGACAACGAACCGGTCCGCAACGGGTTCCGCGCCCAGTGGGAGCAGTTCCTCTCCGATGTGGACGCCGGCCGGCCGCACGCGTACGACTTCCTGGCCGGGGTGCGCGGCCTGGACCTGGTCGACGCCGCGCTGCGCTCCTCTGCGGAGGGACGGCGGATCGAGCTGGGGCAGGTGGCGTAGTGCGCGGCGTGGCGATCCCGGAGACCGGCGGCGGCTGGCGGACGGTCGCGCTGCGCGAGCCCCGGGACTGGCCGGAGCACCCGGAGCCGTTCCGCAGCCGGGTGGTGCTGGCCGCCGCCCACGTGGTCGCGGACCCGCGCGGCGAGAACGTCCCCGGGGCACCTGCCGTGGTCGACTGGGAGGCCACCCTCGCCTTCCGCCGGCACCTGTTCCGGTACGGCTTCGGGGTCGCCGAGGCGATGGACACCGCGCAGCGCAACCAGGGGCTGGACTGGCCGGCGGTACGCGAGCTGGTGCGCCGCAGCGCCGCCCAGGCGGCCGAGCTCGGGGGCCGGATCGCCGCCGGCGCCGGCACCGACCACCGGGACGACCTGGCCAGCATCCCGGAGGTCGTCGACGCCTACCGGGAGCAGGTGTCGTTTGTGCAGGAGACCGGGGCGCAGGTGATCGTGATGGCCTCCCGGCAGCTGGCGCGGCTGGCCACCGGCCCGGACGACTACCGGCGGGTCTACGACGCGGTGCTGGAGCGGGTGACCGGCCCGGTGATCCTGCACTGGCTGGGGGAGGCGTTCGACCCGCAGCTGCGCGGCTACTGGGGCTCGACCGACCGGGCCACCGCCACCGGGACGTTCCTGGAGCTGGTCGCGGCACAGGCCGACGCGGTCGACGGAGTCAAGGTGTCGCTGCTGTCGGCCGGGCACGAGGTCGACCTGCGGGCCCGGCTGCCGGCCGGGGTGCGCCTCTACACCGGGGACGACTTCCACTACCCGGAGCTGATCCGGGGCGACGGCACCCACCACTCGGACGCGCTGCTGGGGGCGTTCGCGGCGGTGGCGCCGGCCGCCTCGGCCGGGCTGGCCGCACTGGACGCGGGGGAGCTGGACCGCTACGATGCCGAGCTGGCGCCGACCCGGCCGCTGGCGCGGCACCTGTTCGCCCCGCCCACCTACTACTACAAGACCGGGATCGCGTTCCTGTCCTGGCTGGCCGGGCGGCAGCCCGGGTTCACGATGGTGGGGGGGCTGCAGAGCGCCCGTTCGGCGGTGCACCTGGCGGAGCTGTTCGCGCTGGCGAACCAGGCCCGGCTGCTGCCCGACCCGGAGCTGGCCGCGCACCGGCTCGGCCGGTTCCTGGCCACCGCCGGAGTGACCCGGTGACCGGGACCACCGCCGTGGACGTGCCCAGCGGCGCGCCGGCCCGGGTGCCGACCCCCGCGCCCGGCGACCCCCGGCTGGCCCGGCTGTCGCTGAACCAGCGCACCACCGCCCGATGGTCGCTGCGGGAGGCGATCGACGGCGCGGTGGCCGCCGGGCTGCCGGCGATCGGGGTGTGGCGGGAGCCGCTGGCCGAGGCGGGCGTGGACACCGCCCGGCGCTGGCTGGCCGAGGCGGGTCTGCGGGTGTCGTCGCTGTGCCGGGGCGGGTTCTTCACCGCCCGGGACCCGGCCGGGCGGGCCGCCGCGTCCGTCGCCAACCGGGCGGCCGTCGACGAGGCCGCCGCGCTGGCCGCCGCCACCTTGGTGCTGGTGCCGGGCGGCCTGCCGCCCGGGGACCGCGACCTGACCGGTGCCCGGTCCCGGGTGGTCGACGCGGTGGCCGCGCTGGTGCCGTACGCGCGGGACCGCGGGGTGCGGCTGGGGATCGAGCCGATGCACCCGATCTACGCCACCGACCGGGGGGTGGTGTCCACACTGGCGCAGGCGCTGGACATCGCCGAACAGTTCTCGGCCGAGACGGTCGGGGTGGTGGTGGACACCTTCCACCTGTGGTGGGAGCCGGGGCTGCCCGGCCAGCTTGCCCGGGCCGGTGACCGGATCACCGGCTTCCAGGTGGCGGACTGGGTCACCCCGCTGCCGCCGGACCCGCTGCTGGCCCGGGGGATGCCCGGCGACGGGCACATCGACTTTCCGGGGTTCACCGCCGCCGTCGCCGCCGCCGGCTACCGCGGCGACGTCGAGGTGGAGATCTTCCACGCCGGCGTCTGGGCAGCGCCGCCGGAGCAGGTGGTCGCCACCCTGGCCCGCCGCCACGTAGAGCTGGTGGCACCCCACCTGCCCCCGCCTCCCTCGCCGATCTAGGACTTGTGGTGGCAGACATAGACCGCTATGTCCGACATGTTGCCCACCGCAAGTCCAAGATCGGCGGGAGCCGCTCTTGCCAGAGGCTTGCAGTAGCGGTGCTGGGTAAATAGGCTGTGGGACGGCGGGGGACCGAGGGAGGGACGCGTGGACGGGCTGGCGTTGCACATCGCCGACGGGGTCATCGAGACGCCGGTGGCGGCGGGGTTCGCCGCGCTCGCGGTGGCCGTGGTCGTGGTCTGCCTGGCCCGGGGTCGGCGCGCCCTGGACGACCGGCTCGCTCCGATGGCCGGCCTGGTGGCGGCGTTCGTGTTCGCCGCGCAGATGCTGAACTTCCCGGTGCTGCCCGGGGTCTCCGGGCACCTGGTCGGCGGGGCGCTGGCGGCGCTGCTGGTCGGCCCGTGGGTGGCCGCGCTGTGCGTGTCCGTAGTGCTGGTGGTGCAGGCGCTGGTGTTCGCCGACGGTGGCCTGTCCGCGCTCGGGCTCAACATCACCAACATGGCGCTGGTCGGCACCGCCGCCGCGTACCTGGTGATCGTGGTCCTGTTGCGGGTGCTGCCGCGCACCCTGGCCGGGTTGGCGGTGACCGCGTTCGCCGCCTCGATGATCTCGGTGGTGGTGGCCGCGCTCGCCTTCGTCGGGGAGTACTGGGTCGGCGGCGGGGTCGAGCTGCGGGCCGGCCTCGGCGAGGTCACCGGCGTCATGGCCGGGGTGCACGCCCTGATCGGGATTGGCGAGGGGCTGATCACCGCGGTGACGGTGGTGACCGTGGCGCGGGTGCGGCCGGACCTGGTGTACGCGCTGCGGGGCGCCCGGCCGGCGAGCACCACCGCGCCGGCACCGGTGACCGGAGGGAGCGTGGAGTGAAGCTGACCAAGCGGATCGGGTTCTGGTTCCTGGCCGGCGGTCTGGTGGTGAGCCTGTTGCTGGCCGGGGTGGTGAGCAGCCTCGCGTCGTCCAGCCCGGACGGGCTGGAGCACGCCGCCCAGCGCGGCTGCGCGGTCGACGCGGACGGCGAGATAGTCGCCGGCAGCTGCCTGGCCCAGCAGGAGCGGGAGCATGACCTGGCGGGTGGCTGGTTCGCCGACTACGGCGTGCGCGGGCTGGACAACGACTGGCTGGCCACCGGGCTGGCCGGGGTGGTCGGGGTGCTGGTCACGTTCGCGGTCGGGGGCGGTCTGTTCTGGCTGGTCCGGCGACGCCGGCCAGCCGGGGAGTAGCGGCCGATGGCCGGCGGGCACGACGCCCACGTCCTCTATCGTCCGGGCAGCTCACCGATGCACCGGTTGGCGCCGGAGGCGAAGCTCGCCGCCACCGTGGCGTTCACGGTCGCGGTGGTCAGCACGCCGCGGGAGGCGTTCTGGGCGTTCGGGGGGTACGCGGTGCTGGTCGGGCTGGTCGCGGCGGTGGCCCGGATCCCGCCCGGCTGGCTGGCCCGGCGGGCCGCGATCGAGCTGCCGTTCGTGGCGCTCGCGTTCGCGCTGCCGTTCCTGGCCGCCGGGCCACGGGTGGACTGGGCCGGGCTGTCGCTGTCGGTCGACGGGTTGCTCGGCGGCTGGAACATCCTCGCCAAGGCGACCCTGGGGCTGCTCGCCTCGCTGCTGCTGGTCGGGACCACCACGGTGCGGGACCTGATCGTCGGGCTGGACCGGCTGCGCTGCCCGGCCCCGCTGACCCAGATCGCCACCTTCATGCTGCGCTACCTAGACGTGCTGGTCGGGGAGTCGCGGCGGATGCGGGTGGCCCGGCTCGCCCGCGGCGACGACCCGCGGTTCCTGTGGCAGGTGCGCGGCTTCGCCGCCGGCCTCGGCGCGCTCTTCCTGCGCGCGTACGAGCGGGGCGAGCGGGTGTGGCTGGCGATGCGGGCCCGCGGCTGGACCGGCCGGATGCCGGCCGGGCTGTCGGCGACCGGCGTGGCCACCGCCCGGCAGTGGTCGGCCGCCGCCAGCGTACCCGCGGTGGCCGCGGCGGTGGCGATCGCCGCGGTGGTGACGGCATGACCGGCGGTACCTCGCACCAGCCGGGATCACTGGTGCTGCGCGGGGTGCGCTACACCTACCCGGACGGGCAGCCGGCGCTGTCCGGTGTGGACCTGACGATGGCGCCCGGGGAGCGGGTGGCGCTGCTCGGTCCGAACGGTGCCGGCAAGACCACGCTGGCGCTGCACCTGGCCGGCATCCTGACCGGCGAGGGCACGGTGACCGTCGGTGGGCTGACCGTGGACCCGGCCGACCGGGCCGGGCTGGCCGAGATCCGCCGCCGGGTCGGGATCGTCTTCCAGGACCCGGACGACCAGCTGTTCCTGCCCACCGTCGCCGAGGACGTGGCGTTCGGCCCGGCGAACCTGGGGCTGCGCGGGGAGCAGCTGCGGTCCCGAGTGGACGGTGCGCTCGCAGCGGTGGGGATGGCCGAGCACCGGGACCGGGCGCCGCACCACCTGTCGTTCGGGCAGAAGCGGCGGGTGGCGGTGGCCGGGGTGCTCGCGATGCACCCGGAGCTGCTGGTGCTGGACGAGCCGTCGTCCAACCTGGATCCGGCGGCCCGGCGGGAGCTGGCGCAGATCGTGGCGGGGCTGCCGGTGACCGTGCTGATGGTCACCCACGACCTGCCGTACGCGTACCAGCTGTGCCCGCGGTCGGTGATCATCGACGCCGGTCGGATCGTCGCGGACGGGCCGACCGGCGAGCTGCTCGGCGACGCCGAGCTGCTGGCCCGGCACCGGCTGGAGCTGCCGTACGGCTTCTCGGTGAGCCCGTCCGTGGCGGCGTAAGCGCCGGTATGTGATACAGGTCACAGCATTCTGAGTCAGGCGGATGTCGAACCGGCGCCGGCGCCCACGACGTCCCCGGCGAGACAGTTCCCACCGTGGACGAAGGAGGATGCGATGCCGCAGCGGATCACGCCGTACCTGTGGTACGACAACCAGGCCGAGGAGGCCGCCAACTACTACGTCTCGATCTTCAACGACTCGAAGATCACCGGCACCACCCGGTTCGGGGACGCCGGACCCGGGCCGGCCGGCGGAGTCATGACCGTGAGCTTCCAGCTGGAGGGGCAGGAGTTCGTCGCCCTCAACGGCGGCCCGCACTTCAGCTTCAACGAGGCGGTGTCGTTCCTGGTGGACTGCCAGACCCAGGACGAGGTGGACGAGCTGTGGCGGCAGCTGTCCGACGGCGGCGAGGAGGGGCAGTGCGGCTGGCTGAAGGACCGGTACGGCCTGTCCTGGCAGATCATCCCGCGGATCCTCACCGAGCTGCTCACCGATCCGGACCCGGCCAAGGC
>WHTQ01000137.1 GCA_009377645.1 Micromonosporaceae bacterium
GGGGCGCCGAGCCGGGCGGCGTCGGCGGTCCGGTCGTCCGGCATCCGCTGCGACTCCCGCTCGGCCGCCACCCGGGCCAGGTAGTGGGCCACCTCCCGGTCCACGTCCGCGGCCGACCAGCCCAGCTCGGCGGCGAGCAGCCGCGCCGCGGGCCGGGCCGACTCCTCGCCCCGGTGCGGGGTCTCGATCGAGATCCGGGTCCGCCTTGTCAGCACATCCTCCAGGTGCAGCGCCCCCTCCGCCCGGGCACCGTAGACGATCTCGGCCGCCAGGTACTCCGGGGCACCGGCCACCGGCCCGGGCACCGCGGCGGCCACCGCCAGCACCTCCGGTGCCAGGCCGCCGTACCGCTCCAGCAGGTGCTCGACCACCCCGACCGGCACCCCGAACCGGGCCGCCAGCGCCGGCCGGTCCCGCCACATCGCCGGGTACCCGTCGGCGCCCAGCAGCGGCAACCGGTCGGTCCCGGAGCGCCGCCCCCCGCCCAGCCGGCGGACCGCCCGGTCCACCACGTCGGCGGCCATCACCCGGTACGTGGTGAGTTTGCCCCCGGCCACCAGGAACAGCCCCAGCATCGGCTCCACCACCGCGTGCTCCCGGGACAGCGCCGAGGTGCCCTCGTCCTCGCCGGCCAGCAGCGGCCGCAGCCCGGCGTACACGCCCTCGATGTCGGCGCCGGTGACCGGCCGGTCCAGCACCTGGTTCAGCTGCGCCAGCAGGTACCCGATGTCGTGCGCGGAGGCGGCCGGGTGGGCCCGGTCCAGCGACCAGTCGGTGTCGGTGGTGCCGACGATCCAGTGCCCGCCCCACGGCAGCGCGAACAGCGCCGAGGTCGGGGTGCGCAGGACCAGCCCGACCTCGCCGGTGATCGCCGACCGGGGCAGCACCAGGTGCACTCCCTTGGAGGCCCGGACCCGCAGCCCGGGCTGGGCATCCGGCAGCATCGCGGTGATGTCGTCGCTCCACACCCCGGTCGCGGCGATCACGGTCCGGGCGGACACCTCGATCTCCGAGCGGGACTCCAGGTCCCGGACCCGGGCGCCGGTCACCTCCCGGGAGCGGCGGCGCAGCCCGACCACCCGGGCGCTGGGCACCACCGCCACGCCCAGGCTGGCCGCGGTCCGGGCCAGCGTCACCACCAGCCGGGCGTCGTCGACCTGCCCGTCGCAGAACTCGATCGCCCCGGCCAGCGCATCCGGCCGCAGGCTCGGGAACCGCCGCCGGGCGGCGGTGCGGGACAGGTGCCGGTGGGCCGGCATGCCGCCGCGACCGAGCAGCCCGGCGAGCACGTCGTAGAGGGCGACCCCGGCGCCGTAGTACGCCCGCCGGACCGCCCGCACCGGCAGCGGCCCAGGGGGCAGCGGCAGCAGGATCGGCACCGGCCGGACCAGGTGCGGGGCCAGCCGAGTGGCGAGCAGCCCCCGCTCGGTCAACGCCTCGTACACCAGCGGAAACTCGAACTGCTCCAGGTAGCGCAGTCCACCGTGGACCAACTTGGTGGAGCGGGACGAGGTGCCGGCCGCCAGGTCCCGCGCCTCGACCAGCGCCACCGACAGGCCGCGGGAGGCCGCGTCCAGGGCGGCACCGGCCCCGGTCACCCCGCCCCCGATCACCAGTACGTCGAACTGCTCCGACTGGAGCCGGCGTAGGTCGTGCGCCCGGCGGGACGGGCCGAGCCGGCTCGCGGTGAACCGGGAGACCGAAGCGTCGCGCACCCGTACACGGTAACCAGCTACGGTTCGCGGGTGAGTGAGAACCGCACGAGCACCGCGGCGGTGCTGGCGGCGGTGGCGGTCGGGGTGTGGGCGGTCGGGCTGACCGTGCCGGCACAGGGGCTCGGCTGGCTGGGCGAGCAGGTGCTGATCTACTACACCGGCGGCCGGCCGGCCTGGGTCGGGCCGGCGGTCAGCCTGGCCAACGCCGCGCTGGTGGCCGCCCCCGCGGCGGTGCTCGCGCTGGTGCCGCGCGCCGCGGCGGTACGGGCGGCGGGCCGGGCCTGGCTGGCCGGCGCGGCCGCGCTGGGGCTGCTCGGGACGGTCCGGGCGGTGCCGGCCGCCGAGGCCGAGCTGCACCTGGCCCTGCTGGCGGTGGGCGCCGGCGGGCTGGCCCTGGCGCTGGGGCGGCCCGGGCGACGGGAGGTCGCCGGGGGCTCCGGCGGCGCCAGCCAGGTGCTGTTCGCGGCCGGTGGCGGGTTCGCGATGCTGCTGCCGTGGCTGTGGGTCGGTGCGCTCGGCGGGCTGCTGGAGACGCTGCTCGCGGTGATCGCGGCGGCCGCAGTCGGGTGGCTGGCCGGAGCCGTGCTGGACCAACGGTTCTGGGCCCGGTTCCGGAGCAGCCGGCCGCAGCTGGTGCTGGTGGGAGGGCTGGCCGCCGGCGTCACCCTACTGCTGGTCGCGGCCGGGGTCGGTGCCAGCGGCGGCCAGCTCCCGCTGCTGGTGACGCTGCCGCCGCTCGGGTTCGCTGCCGCCGCGCTGGCGGCCGGCGGGAGCCGGTGGCCGGTCCGGGTGCTGGTCGGGCTGGCCACCCTCGGGCCGCTGGCGCTGGCCGACCCGGAGGAGGTCAGCCTGCTGCTGACCACCAGCCGGGACGTGCCGTTCTGGGTCGGGGTCGGCACCGCCGGTGCGCTGGCAGCCGCCGCGCTGCTCAGCCTCGCGTACCCGTTCGGGCTGGCCCGGCCGCGGCCGCGGTGGGTGGGTGCGGTGGTGGCCGCGGCGGCGCTGGTCGCCGCCGGCGGGGGGTACGCGGGGCTGGGGCAGCCCGGTCTCCACGGCGAGCGGCTGTTCGTGGTGCTGGCCGGGCAGGCGGACCTGTCCGGGCTGCCGGCCGGCGGCGGGCAGGCCGGGCGGGACGCCCGGGCCGGCGAGGTCTACCGCCGGCTGGTCGCCCACGCCGAGGCCAGCCAGGCCGGGCTCCGGGCGGAGCTGGACCGGCTCGGGCTCGCGTACACCCCCTACTACCTGGTGAACGCGGTCGAGGTGGCCGGTGGCCCGGCGGTCCGGGCCTGGCTGGCCCGGCGCGGCGAGGTCGACCGGGTGCTGCGCTCGCTGCGGCTGCGGCCGCTGCCGGCGGCCGGCGGGTCACTGACCGGCAGCTCCGGGCTGGCCCCCGACCGTCCGGGGTGGAACATCGAGCTGGTCGGCGCCGACCAGGTCTGGGACCAGTGGGGCGTCACCGGTGAGGGCGTGGTGGTCGGCACGTCCGACTCCGGGGTGGATGGTGCGCATCCGGCGCTGGCGGAGGGCTTCCGGGGCGGCGACGACTCCTGGCTGGACCCGTGGAACGGCAGCACCGCCCCGACCGACCGGAACGGGCACGGCACGCACACGCTCGGGTCGGCGGTCGGGCGCGACGGCATCGGGGTGGCGCCGGGGGCACAGTGGACCGGCTGCGCCAACCTGGACCGGGGGCTGGGCAACCCGGCACGGTACCTGGACTGCCTGCAGTTCATGCTGGCGCCCTACCCGTCCGGCGGGGACCCGTGGCGGGACGGACGCCCCGACCGGGCACCGCACGTGCTGACCAACTCCTGGGGCTGCCCACCGATCGAAGGCTGCGACGAGACGGTGCTCCGGCCAGCCACCGCGGCGCTGGTCGCGGCCGGCATCTACCCGGTGGTGGCCGCCGGCAACGCCGGGCCGTTCTGCGAGACGATCCAGGACCCGCCGGCGCCGTACCCGGACGTGCTCACGGTCGGCGCGGTCGACCGGGACGGGGAGCTGGCGGCGTTCTCCAGCCGTGGCCCGGTCCCGGGCGAGACCGAAAAGCCGGACCTGGTGGCGCCCGGTGCCGGGGTGGTCTCGGCGGTGCCGGGCGGCGGCTACCGGGAGCTGGACGGCACCTCGATGGCCACCCCGCACGTGGCCGGGGTGGTGGCGCTGATGTGGTCGGCCAACCCGGCGCTGATCGGGGACGTCGCCACCACCACCCGGATCCTGCGGGAGACCGCCCGCCCGGTGACCGGCGACCAGCCGGACTGCGGCGACCCGGCCGCGCTGACCGGTGCCGGGCTGGTCGACGCCCACGCGGCGGTGCAGGCCACCCGGGGCGAGTAAGCCATTTCGCATACTTCGTCAGGTTTGCGCTGCCAGGATGTGACCGTGAGCACCACCGACCGGCCACCGCTGCACGTCGGCGCGGCGGAGACCCCGGAAGCGCCGGCCCCGATCGGGCCGGTGCTGATGGTGTCGATCACCGCCGCGCTGGGCGGGTTCCTGTTCGGCTACGACACCGCCGTGATCAACGGTGCGGTCGACGCGGTCCGGGCCGACTTCGGGATGTCGGCCGGCCTGACCGGGTTCGTGGTGTCGTCGGCGCTGATCGGCGCCGGAGCCGGTGCCTGGTTCGCGGGCCCGCTCGCGGACCGGTTCGGCCGGGTCCGGATCATGCTCGCGGCGGCGGCGCTGTTCCTGGTGAGCTCGATCGGCTCGGCCCTGGCGGTCGACCCGGTCAGCCTCACCGGCTGGCGGCTGGTGGGCGGGCTGGCGGTCGGTGCGGCGAGCGTGATCGCCCCCGCGTACATCGCCGAGATCGCCCCGGCCCGGGTCCGCGGCCGGCTCGGCTCCCTGCAGCAGCTCGCGATCGTCACCGGCATCTTCGCCTCGCTGCTGGTGAACTTCCTGCTCGCCGAGCTGGCCGGCGGAGCCGGAGCGCCGATGCCGTGGGGCGGGTCGGCGTGGCGGTGGATGTTCGCCGTCGAAGCGGTGCCGGCGATCGGGTACGGGTTGCTGGCGCTACGGATCCCGGAGTCGCCACGGTTCCTGGCGAAGAAGCGGCGGCTGGTCGAGGCCCGGCAGGTGCTGACCCGGTTCGTCGGTGGCGAGGTGGACCGCCGGCTGTCCGAGATCGTCCGGTCGCTGGCCGGGCCGGACCAGCGGGTGCACCTGTCCGACCTGCGGGGGAGGACGCGTCGGAGCGGTCAAGCGAAGCCAGCGACGCCGCGGGCTTCACTGCTGGGCCTGCTGCCGATCGTCTGGGTGGGAATCCTGCTGTCGGTGTTCCAGCAGTTCGTGGGGATCAACGTGATCTTCTACTACTCCTCCAGCCTGTGGCACTCGGTCGGGTTCAGCGAGAGCCAGTCGATGCTGTTCACGGTGTTCACAAGCGTGACCAACATCCTCACCACGCTGGTCGCGATCGCGCTGATCGACAAGGTCGGCCGGCGGCCGCTGCTGATCGCCGGGGCCTCCGGCATGGTGGTGTGCCTGGCCGTCCTGGCGGTCTGCTTCAGCACCGCCAGCGCGACCGGCCCGGACCCGGACGACCTGACGCTGGGGCCGGTGGCCGGCCCGGTCGCGCTGGTGGCGGCGAACCTGTTCGTGGTCTCGTTCGGGGTCAGCTGGGGTCCGGTGGTGTGGGTGCTGCTCGGCGAGATGTTCAACAACCGGATCCGGGCCACCGCGCTGGCGGTCGCGGCCGCCGCCCAGTGGGCCGCGAACTGGCTGATCTCGACCACGTTTCTGGAGCTGGCCGAGATCGGGCTCAGCTTCGCGTACGGGCTCTACACCGGGTTCGCGCTGCTAGCACTGCTGTTCGTGCTGCGGGCGGTGCCGGAGACCACCGGCCGCGAGCTGGAGGAGATGTAGTCGCCCGCCCGCGAACCGGCCCGGGCACCTGCCCGTGGATGGAGGTATGGACGTACTCCCATTCTGTAAAAAAAGCAGGCCCTTCGCGGCAGTGGCGGCGCTCGGGCTGGCGGTGGCGCTGACTGCGGCGTGCGGCGACAGCGGCGACGCGGACCCGCCGGCGGCGCAGGATCCGCCGGCCACCGCCGACGCGCCGGAGGCTGGCGACGACATCACGCTGGCAGTCACTACGCCGGCCGAGGGCGACACCGTGACGGTGCCGTTCGAGGTCAGCGTGGACTCCAGCGTGGAGCTGGGCGCGATCGACGACCAGGTGCACCACATGCACATCTGGTTCGGCGACACCTCCGGGCAACCGCTGATCATCGAGTCGGACACGACGATGATCGACGACGCCCCGGACGGGGACACGACGATGATCGTGCAGGTGCACACGTTCGACCACCAGCCAGCCAGTGACCAGGCGATGGTTCCGCTGATGGTCGAGGGTGGCAGCGGCGGCGAGTCCCAGGACGAGGACCCGGGCTACGGCGACTACTGATCTATCAGTCCCGGGCCGGGATCCGGCGGCGACCGCCGGAAACGGGTGGGCTCCCGGGAGAACCTCCCGAGAGCCCACCCGTTCCGGCCGGAAGCTTGGCCGCCTGGACCTCTGACTCAGAAGTCCATGCCGCCCGGATCCGGCGCACCCGCCGAAGCCTTCTCCTTCTCCGGCTTGTCCGCCACCACCGCTTCGGTGGTGAGGAACAGCGCCGCGATCGAGGCCGCGTTCTGCAGCGCCGAGCGGGTCACCTTGGCCGCGTCGATGATGCCCGCGGCGACCATGTCGACATACTCGCCGGTGGCGGCGTTCAGCCCGTGCCCGATCTGCAGGCCCCGGACCTTCTCGACCACCACGCCGCCCTCCAGGCCGGCGTTGACCGCGATCTGCCGCAGCGGCGCGTCCAGCGCCACCTTCACTATCTGGGCACCGGTCGCCTCGTCCCCGGTCAGGTCGAGCTTGTCGAAGGCATTCTTACCGGCCTGCACCAGCGCCACCCCGCCACCGGGGACCATGCCCTCTTCCACTCCGGCCTTGGCCGCGCGTACCGCGTCCTCGACCCGGTGCTTGCGCTCCTTCAGCTCGACCTCGGTGGCCGCGCCGACCTTGATCACCGCGACCCCGCCGGCCAGCTTCGCCAGCCGCTCCTGCAGCTTCTCCCGGTCGTAGTCGGAGTCGCTGTTCTCGATCTCGGTACGGATCTGGTTGACCCGGCCCTGGATCTGGTCGGCGTCGCCGCCCCCCTCGACGATCGTGGTCTCGTCCTTGGTCACCACGACCTTGCGGGCCCGGCCCAGCATGTCCAGCCCGACCGCCTCCAGCTTCAGGCCGACCTCCTCGCTGATCACCTGACCGCCGGTGAGGATCGCGATATCCTGCAGCATCGCCTTGCGGCGGTCGCCGAAGCCGGGGGCCTTCACCGCGGCGGACTTGAACGTCCCGCGGATCTTGTTGACCACCAGCGTGGCGAGCGCCTCGCCCTCCACGTCCTCGGCGATGATCAGCAGCGGCTTGCCGGACTGTATGACCTTCTCGAGGATCGGCAGCAGGTCCTTGACCGCCGAGATCTTGCTGTTGACGACCAGCAGGTACGGGTCCTCCAGGACCGCTTCCATCCGCTCGCTGTCGGTCACGAAGTACGCCGAGATGTAGCCCTTGTCGAACCGCATCCCCTCGGTCAGCTCCAGCTCGAGCCCGAAGGTGTTGCTCTC
Source organism: Micromonosporaceae bacterium (assembly GCA_009377645.1). Classification (GTDB taxonomy): domain Bacteria; phylum Actinomycetota; class Actinomycetes; order Mycobacteriales; family Micromonosporaceae; genus Natronosporangium. The sequence goes on from WHTQ01000137.1 coordinate 7,335, forward strand.
CTCGACGGTGATGACGCCTTCCTTGCCGACCTTGTCCATCGCCTCGGCGATGATGTTGCCGACACCCTCGTCCCCGGCGGAGATCGAGGCCACCGACGCGATCTGCTCCTTGGTTTCGACGTCCTTGGCCAGCTTGGCCAGCTCCTCGGTGACGCTGGCGACGCCGGCCTCGATGCCCCGCTTCAGGGCCATCGGGTTGGCGCTGGCGGCGACGTTGCGCAGCCCCTCCCGCACCAGCGCCTGGGCCAGCACGGTCGCCGTCGTGGTGCCGTCACCGGCCACGTCGTCGGTCTTCTTGGCGACTTCCTTGACCAGCTCGGCGCCGATTTTCTCGTACGGTTCCTCGAGCTCGATCTCCTTGGCGATGCTGACCCCATCGTTGGTGATGGTGGGAGCACCCCACTTCTTCTCGAGCACGACGTTGCGCCCCTTCGGGCCCAACGTCACCCTGACGGCGTCGGCGAGGCGGTTCATGCCCTGCTCGAGGCCGCGGCGCGCCTCCTCGTCGAACGCGATGATCTTGGCCATACGGCTGCTTGTCCTTTCGATTCCGGCCGCTTGACCGCGGGGCCTCGTTCCCAGGCACCGCTGGCGGCCGATGTCCTCCTGGACGCTTCGCGGCGCCCGGAACCTGCGTCCCGGCACGCAGCCTGCTTACCCACCTAACAAGCCCGACGTGGGTCGGGCTCGCCGGTCGGGCCGGATAGCCCGCGACGACCGGCCCCGACCGCCCGACCCGACACCGCACCGGTGCCTGGCCACGCGCCCGGAACCCCACCGCCCCGACCTGCTTTCCTGCTAGCACTCGCAGGGTGCGAGTGCTAACCCCCTGTTTAGCACTCCCGGGTGCCGAGTGCAAGCCGCGCGCCCGGACCCGCCCGGTTCACCGTGGCGTCATGGAGTACCGGCGCGAGCCAGGGGGGTGGGCAAAGAACGGGGCGCCGGCTCGAGGTGCCGGCGCCCGCTGGGTCGATGTGTCTGGCTCCCGCCTCGGGGGGCGGGGTTTATGCCTCCGATACGAGCCGGACCCGCTCGGCTTGGGGGCCCTTCTGGCCCTGGGCGATATCGAACTCGACTCGCTGGCCGTCGTCCAGGGATTTGTAACCATCCATCTCGATCGACGAGAAGTGGACGAACACGTCCTCCCCGCCGTCGACCGCGATGAAGCCGTAGCCCTTCTCGCTGTTGAACCACTTGACCGTGCCCTGTGCCACGCTGCGCTTCCCTCACTTCAGTGATAACCGCTCCTCCGATTGATGGGAGCGGCCGAAATCGCACGCTACCGCAGGACGACCAACCTCGCAGCCCGCCGGATAGTGGAGCGGGTGGTGCCGGCGCGGCCAGAGAGGGGCATAGCGGGCGGTTTCGGGCGCACGCGCTCCGGAGCGAGCGATCCCGCCGGTCAGGCGTGGCGGCGGGACTGGACGATCCGGAACCGGTTCGCCACGTACGCCCCGTCGGTCAGCGCCGCGTTCGCCGCCGGGTTGGCACCGGTGGCGTGGAAGTCGGAGAACGCGGCGGACTGGTTCACGAACACGCCGCCGGTCAGGTTGCAGGACAGGTGGACCCCGACCTCCATCGCCGCCAGCTCGGTCGCGTCCAGCACCTTCTCGTCGGTGGAGTAGACCCCGGCGGTCAGCGCGCCCTGGGCGCCCACGATCCGCCGGAACAGCTCCAGGCTCTGCTCGGTCGAGTCGGTGGCCACCAGGAACGAGATCGGGCCGAACC
>WHTQ01000007.1 GCA_009377645.1 Micromonosporaceae bacterium
GCAAACCCTAGCAAAAACAAAAACTAGACTCGCCAAAAACATAACACTTGGCACACGCTATCCAAAACACCCTGTCGAGTTCTCAAACAACAAACACACACCACAAACCCACCCAACAAAGGGAAGATCCACGGGGCAACTGTAACAGCCTAGCTGACCGGTTTCGCACCGTCAACTCCGGGAAGCCCGGTTTGACGTGGACCGCTCGGCTTGTCCGGTCCAGGCTACCAGACCGACGCTGGCTACTGTAGCACCCGCTCCACCCCGGCCACGGTACGACGCCCCCGCCGCAGCACCAGGAACCTCCCGTGCCGCAGCGCCTCCGCCGGAACCGGCGCGTCCGGGTCGGTGACCCGCTGGTTGTTGACGTACGCCCCGCCCTCGGCCACCGTCCGTCGGGCCTGGTTGCGCCCCGCGACCAGACCGGCCGTGGTGAACAGCTCCGCCACGCTCGGCAGCTCGCCGCCGGGGCCGCCGGGCACCTGCACCAACCCGGCCTCAGTCAGCGCCGCCCGCAGGGTCTCCGCCGCCAGCTCGTCCAACGACCCGCGGCCGAACAGCGCCTGGCTGGCCGCCACCGCTTGCCGGGCCTCCTGCTCACCGTGCACCAGCCGGGTGACCTCCTCGGCCAGCCGGCGCTGCGCCGCCCGAGCGGCCGGCCGCTGGGCGACCTCCTGCTCCAGCTCCTCGATCTCGGCCCGGTCAAGAAAGGTGAACGTCCGCAACAGCCCCGGCGCCTGCGCATCCTCGACGTTGACGAAGTACTGGTAGAACGCGTACGGGCTGGTCAGCTCCGGGTCAAGCCACAGCCCCCCACCGCCGCTGGACTTACCCAGCTTGCGCCCCTGCCCGTCGGTGATCAGCGGCGTCGCCAGCGCGTGCACGGTCTCGCCGGTGACCCGGCGGACCAGGTCGGTCCCGGCGGTCAGGTTGCCCCACTGGTCGCTCCCGCCGGTCTGCAGCCGGCACCCGTACCGCCGGAACAGCTCCAGGTAGTCCATCCCCTGCAGAACCTGGTAGCTGAACTCGGTGTAGCTGATCCCCTCCTCCGACTGGAGCCGGGCGCTAACCGCGTCCTTGGCGAGCATCCGGTTCACCCGGAAGTGCTTGCCGACATCCCGCAGGAACTCGATCGCGGTCAGCTCCGCGGTCCAGTCCAGGTTGTTGACCATCCGGGCCGCGTACTCGCCGGTGAAGTCGAGATGCGGCTCGATCTGGGCGCGGATCCGCTCCACCCACTCGGCCACCCGCTCCCGCGAGTGCAGCTGCCGCTCGGCGTCCCGGCCGCTCGGGTCGCCGATCAGCCCGGTAGCGCCGCCGACCAGGGCCAGCGGCCGGTGCCCGGCCAGCTGCAGCCGGCGCAGGACGACGATCAGCACCAGATTGCCCACGTGCAGGCTCGGCGCGGTCGGATCGAAGCCGCCGTAGAAGGTCATCGGCCCGGCGGACAGCTCGACGCGCAGCGCGTCCAGGTCGGTCGAGAGCGCCACCAGCCCGCGCCACTGCAGGTCGTCCAGCAGATCAGTCACGCGCTGATTGTGCCGCATCCGGACCGGTCACCGCCGCCGGGTTTGCCGCCGGTACGCGGAGACCGTCGGCTCGCCGGCCAGCCAGAACCGCCACGGAGTGTCGTGCCCGCCAGCCACCCCGACCCGAGGCCCGGAACGGATCCGGCCCTCGGCCGGCACAGCCGGCCCGGCTGGCACGGCCGACGAGGCCGGCTGGGCCGCCGGGGCCGGCGGGGCGAGCCGCACCAGCCCGCGACCATCCAACAGGTACCCGCCGTTGGCGGAGCCGTCGATGCCGAGGGCCTGGGTCAGCCGGGCCGGCCCACGGGCGAGCTCCCGGTCGGAGCCGGCGGCCCGCCGACGCCCTCGGGCGGCGACCAGCCCGTCGACCACCTCACCGGCGCGCAGCAGCACCGCCGAAGCCTCCCCTTCCGGTCCACACACCACGTTCGCGCACCAGTGCATCCCGTAGGTGAAGTAGACGTACAGGTGGCCGGGCGGCCCGAACATCACCGCGTTCCGGGCGGTGCGGCCGCCGTGGGCGTGCGAGGCCGGGTCGGCCCCGACCCCCGCGTACGCCTCCACCTCGGTCAGCCGGACCGTCACCCCGCCGGCGGTGACCAGGCAACCGAGCAACCCCCGAGCCGCCGGCACCACCGGCCCGCCGAGCAGGGCCGCCAAGTCCACCACTGCGGGCCCGCTCAGCCCGGCAGCACCGGCTGGCCCGCCCACTCCCGCCACCCGGCCAGCACCGCCTGCACCGCGGCCAGCTGCTCGGCGACCGGACCCGGGCCGGCCGACCCGGGGGTGGTCCGGGCGGCCAGCGCCGACGCCACCGACAGCACCTCGCGTACCTGCGGGGTCAGGTGTGGGCTCACCGCCGCCAGCTCGGCGTCCTCGAGCTGCTCCAGCTCGCGGCCGGTGGCGGCGGCCCGCGACACCAGCCCGCCGGTGATCTCGTGCGCCTCCCGGAACGGCACCCCCCGGCGGACCAGCCAGTCGGCCGCCTCGGTGGCCAGCGTGTAGCCGGCCGGAGCGGCGGCGGCCAGCCGGTCGGCGTGCACGGTCAGGGTGTCGACCAGCCCGGTCAGTGCCGGCAGCACCAGCGCCAGCGTGTCCACCGCGTCGAAGACCGGCTCCTTGTCCTCCTGCAGGTCCCGGTCGTACGCGAGCGGCAGGCCCTTCAGCATCGTCAGGACCGCGACCAGCCCGCCCACCAGCCGGCCGGCCTTGCCCCGGGCCAGCTCCGCCACGTCCGGGTTCTTCTTCTGCGGCATGATCGACGAACCGGTGGCGTACCCGTCGTCCAGCGAGGCCCAGCCGAACTGCGGGGCGGTCCACAGCACCAGCTCCTCGCCCAGCCGGGACAGGTGCACCCCGACCAGCGCGGTCACGAACAGGAACTCGGCCACGAAGTCCCGGTCGGCAACCGCGTCGATCGAGTTCGCGGCCGGGGCGGCGAAGCCCAGCTCGGCGGCGACCGCGGCCGGGTCCAGCGGCAGCGACGAGCCGGCCAGCGCCCCGGACCCGAGCGGGCACACCGCCGCCCGGGCGTCCCAGTCCCGCAGCCGGTCCAGGTCCCGCAGCAGCGGCTGCGCGTGCGCCAGCAGCTGGTGCCCGAAGCTGACCGGCTGGGCGGGCTGCAGGTGGGTCAGGCCGCGCGCCGCCTCCCGCAGGTAGAGCCGCAGGTCGGTGGCGATCTGGTCGTTGCGGGAGCGGCCGGCGCGCAGCTTGCCGCCCAGCGGGCCGAGCCGCTCCAGCAGCCCCCGCTCGAGCGCGGTGTGCACGTCCTCGTCGGCCGCCGCCGGGGTGAACGCCCCGGAGGCGCAGTCGGCGGCCAGCTCGGCCAGCCCGGCCAGCAGCCGGTCCCGCTCGTCCGGGTCGAGCAGCCCGGCGGCCGCCAGCACCCGGGCGTGCGCCCGGGAGCCGGCCAGGTCGTAGCGGGCCAGCCGCCAGTCGAAGTGGACGCTGCGGGACAGCCGGGCCACCGCCTCGGCCGGACCGGTGTCGAACCGGCCGCCCCACAGCCGGACCTGCTCGCGCATCTGGGTCACGATAGCCTCACCGGCTCACCCGGCCAGCCGGGCGTCCCGGGCGGTGGACAGCTTGCTGGGCAGCCCCCACAGGGTGACGAAGCCCTTGGCCAGCGACTGGTCGAAGCTGTCCCCGGTGTCGTAGGTAGCCAGCCCGAAGTCGTACAGCGACGCCTCCGAGCGCCGGCCGGTGACCACCGCCCGGCCCCCGTGCAGCACCAGCCGCACGTCCCCGGACACGTACCGCTGGGTCTGCTCGATGAACCCGTCCAGCGCCGCCTTGAGCGGCGAGAACCAGAGCCCGTCGTAGACCAGCTCGCCCCACCGTTGGTCCACGGTCTTCTTGAACCGGGCCAGGTCCCGCTCGACGGTCACGTTCTCCAGCTCCTGGTGGGCGGTGATCAGCGCGAGCGCGCCCGGCGCCTCGTACACCTCCCGGCTTTTGATCCCGACCAGCCGGTCCTCCACCAGGTCGATCCGGCCCACCCCGGCCGCGCCGGCCCGCCGGTTCAGGATCGTGATCGCCTCCAGTGGACTGACCGGCGCCCCGTCCACCGCCACCGGTGCCCCGGCCTCGAACGTGACCACCAGCTCGTCCGGCTCCCGCGGCGCCGCCGGGTCGGCGGTGTAGGTGTAGAGGTCCTCGATCGGCGCGTTCCAGATGTCCTCCAGGAACCCGGTCTCCACCGCCCGGCCCCACAGGTTCTGGTCGATCGAGTATGGAGACTTGGCGGTCACGTCGATCGGCAGGTCGTGCCGCTGGGCGTACGCGATCGCGGCATCCCGGGTCCAGGCATAGTCCCGGGCCGGGGCGACCACGGTCAGGTCCGGTGCCAGCGCCCCGATCCCGACCTCGAACCGGACCTGGTCGTTACCCTTGCCGGTGCAGCCGTGCGCCACGATCGTGCCCCCGTGCCGACGGGCCGCCGCCACCAGGTGCCGCACGATCAGCGGCCGGCTCAGCGCCGAGACCAGTGGGTACCGGTTCAGGTAGAGTGCGTTCGCCCGTAGCGCCGGCAGGCAGAAGTCGGCGGCGAACTCGGCCCGCGCGTCGACCACTTCGGACTCCACCGCGCCGCAGGCAAGTGCCCGCTTGCGGATCACCTCGAGGTCCTCGCCGCCCTGGCCCACGTCCACCGCTACCGCCACCACCTCGGCACCGGTCCGCTCGGCCAGGTACGGAATGGCCACGGACGTGTCCAGCCCCCCGGAGTACGCGAGGACTACCCGCTCGGTCATGAAGCTTCCCCTTCGGTTGGTTGTTCTACTTGCTCAGATCCGGCCCAGGTCATCAGCAGGCCGGCTAGCCCGGCGCCGCCGACCGGCTCGCGCGCCACCACCAGCACCGTGTCGTCACCGGCGATGGTGCCGACCACCTCCGGCAGCCCGGACCGGTCCAGCGCGCTGGCCAGGAACTGCGCCGCGCCCGGCGGGGTACGCAGCACCGCCAGGTTGCCGCTGGCGTCGGCGCCGGTGAGCAGCTCCCGCAGCAGCCGCACCAGCCGCCCCGGCGGGTGCGTGGTGCCGGCCCCGGCGGCCAGCTGCGCCGGCAGCCGGCGTACCGGCTCACCGTCCTCCGGGATCAGGTAGACCGCGGCGCCGTCCGCCCCGCGTACCTTCATCGCGCCCAGCTCCTCCAGGTCGCGCGAGAGGGTGGCCTGGGTGACCTGCGCGCCGGCCGCGGCCAGCAGCTCCACCAGCTCGGTCTGCGAGCGCACCGGCCGGGTCCGGATCAGCTCCACGATCCGGGCGTGCCGGGCCGCCCTGGTGCTCGGCCCGGTCATCGGGCACCTCCGGTGCTCAGCAGCCAGGTCAGCAGGGCCTTCTGCGCGGGCAGCCGGTTCTCGGCCTGGTCGAACACCGCGCTGTGCGGACCGTCCAGCACCTGGTCGGTGATCTCCTCGCCGCGGTGGGCGGGCAGGCAGTGCAGCACCGCGACCTGCGGTGCGGCGTACGCCAACAGCTTCTCGTTGACCTGGTACGCGGACAGTGCGGCGCCCCGATCCCGCTCCTGACCCTCCTGACCCTCCTGGCCCATCGAGGTCCAGGCGTCGGTGGCGACCACGTCCGCACCGGTGACCGCCTCGACCGGATCCCGCAGCAGCCGCACCGAGCCGCCGGTGCCGGCCGCGATCTCGCCGGCCCGGGTGACCACCGCCGGGTCCGGGGCGAACCCGTCCGGTCCGGCCACCCGGACCGCCATCCCGGCGGTGACACCGGCCAGCAGGTAGGAGTGGGCCATGTTGTTCGTGGTGTCGCCGAGGTAGGCCAGGGTCCGGCTGGCGGTTCCGCCGCACCACTCCCGCACCGTCAGCAGGTCGGCCAGCAGCTGGCACGGGTGGAAGCCGTCGGTGAGCCCGTTCATCACCGGCACGGTGGCGCCGGCGGCCACCTCGGCGAGCCGGTCGTCGCCGAAGGTCCGCAGCACGATCGCCGCGACGTAGCGGGACAGCACCCGGGCCGCGTCGCCGAGGGTCTCGCCCCGGCCGAAGTGGGTGCTCCGGGAGTCGATCACCAGCGGGTGCCCGCCCAGCTCGGCCACCCCGACCTCGAACGAGACCCGGGTCCGCAGCGACGGCTTGTCGAACAGCAGCGCCACCGAGCGCGGACCGGATGGTCCGGCCAGCGGGCGGTGGCCGAACCGGTCCCGTTTCATGGTGGCGGCCAGGTCCAGCACCGCCGCCTGCTCGGCCGGGGACAGGTCGTCGTCGCGCAGCAGGTGCCGGACGGTCACTGGGAAGCCTCCCCGAGGGCGGCGCCGGTCAGGGCGGCCGGCAGGGCGGCCAGGAAGCTGTCGGCCTGCTCGGCGGTGAGGGTCAGCGGCGGGGCCAGCCGGAGCACGTCCGGCTGGACCGGGTTGACCAGGAACCCGGCCCGCCGCAGTGCGGTCGCGGCCGCCCCGGCGACCGGGTTGGTCAACCGCACCCCCAGCAGCAGCCCGGCGCCGCGTACCGCGGCCACCAGCGGGTGGCGCAGTGCCTCGACGCCGAGCCGCAGCCGCTCGCCGACCCGCTTGACGTGGTCCAGCAGGCCCTCGGCGGCGATCGTCCGCAGCACCGCCAGCGCGGCCGCGCAGCTGACCGGGTTCCCGCCGAACGTGGAGCCGTGGCTGCCCGGCGGCAGCAGGCCGGCCAGCTCGGCCGACTGGTCGGTGAACACCAGCGTGGCGCCGATCGGCAGCCCGCCGCCGAGCCCCTTCGCGAGCGTGACCACGTCCGGCGCCACCCCCTCGGCCTGGTGGGCGAACCAGTGCCCGGTGCGCCCGATCCCGGTCTGCACCTCGTCGAGCACCAGCAGCGCGCCGTGCCGGGCGGTCACCTCCCGGGCCGCGGCCAGGTAGCCGGGTGGCGGCACCACCACCCCGGCCTCCCCCTGGATCGGCTCCAGGATCACCATCGCGGTGTCCGCGGACACGGCGGCGGACAGCGCGCCGGCGTCCCCGTACGGCACGTGGGTGACCTCGCCGGGCAGCGGCCGGAACGGGTCCGCCTTGGCCGGCTGGCCGGTCAGCGCCAGCGCCCCCATGGTCCGGCCGTGGAACCCGCCGGTCGCCGCCACCACCCGGCGGCGGCCGGTGCCGCGGGATAGCTTGAACGCCGCCTCGTTCGCCTCCGCCCCGGAGTTGCCGAAGTAGACCCGGCCGGGCCGGCCGATCAGCGCCAGCAGCAGCTCGGCGAGCGCCACCGGCGGCTCGGCCGCGTACAGGTTGGAGACGTGCCCGAGCGTGCCGACCTGCCGGGTCACCGCCTCGACCACCGCCGGGTGGGCGTGTCCGAGCGCGTTCACTGCGATCCCGGCCAGCAGGTCCAGGTAGGACTTCCCGGCCTCGTCGACCACCACCGCGCCGCTGCCGCGCACCAGCGCCAGCGGCGGCGTGCCGTAGTTGTCCAGCAGGGACTGCGACCACCGGTCGGTCAGCAGCGGCATCGGCGTCATGAGGGGGTCACCATGGTTCCGAATCCTTCCGAGGTGAACACTTCCAGGAGGGTGGAGTGGGCCACCCGGCCGTCGACCACGTGGGCCGCGGGTACGCCGGCCCGGACCGCCCGCAGGCAGGCCTCCATCTTCGGCACCATCCCGGCCTCCAGCTTCGGGAGCAGCTGCGCCAGCTCGTCGGCGGTCAGCCGGGTGACCAGGCTGTCCGGGTCGGGCCAGTCGGTGTAGAGCCCGGGTACGTCGGTCAGCACCACCAGCTTGCGGGCCGGCAGCGCGGCCGCCAGCGCGGCGGCGGCGGTGTCGGCGTTCAGGTTGTGCAGCACCCCGTCGGCGTCCGGGGCGACCGAGGCGATCACCGGGATCCGGCCGGCCTCGATCAGGTCGGTCACCGCCGAGACGTCCACCGTGGCCACGTCGCCGACCTGCCCCACGTCCACCGGCTGGCCGTCCACATTGGCGCTTCGCCGCACCGCCGTGAACAGCCGGGCGTCTTCACCGGACAACCCGACCGCGAACGGGCCGTGCGCGTTGATGTGCCCGACCAGCTCCCGGCCGACCTGGCCGACCAGCACCATCCGGACCACGTCGACCGCCTCGGCGGTGGTGACCCGCAGCCCGCCCCGGAACTCGGTGGCGATCCCGAGCCGCTGCAGCATGGCCGAGATCTGCGGCCCGCCACCGTGCACCACCACCGGCCGGATCCCGGCGTAGCGCAGGAACACCAGGTCGGCCGCGAACGCGCGCTGCAGCTCGGCATCGACCATCGCATGGCCGCCGTACTTCACCACCACAGTGGACCCGTGGAACCGGGCCAGCCACGGCAGCGCCTCGATCAGCGTGGCGGCCTTGGCCTGCGCCGCGCTCAGGTCCCTGGTCAGCGTTGTGCTCACGGGGACATCCCGTCCGCGGACAGGCCGGCGGTCTCGGGCAGCCCGAGCATCAGGTTGGCGCACTGCACCGCCTGCCCCGCCGCACCCTTGCCGAGGTTGTCCAGCGCGCTGACCACCACGATCCGGCCGGCGCTGGCGTCCACTGTCGCCTGCAGCAGGCAGCTGTTCGCGCCCAGGGTGGCGGCGGTGTGCGGCCAGGCACCCTCCGGCAGCAGGCGCATGAACGGCTCATCCCGGTACGCGGAGCCGAGCACCTCCCGCGGCGCGGAGCTGCCGACCGGACGGGCCGTGACGGTGGCCAGGATGCCCCGCGGCAACGGGGCCAGCACCGGCGTGAACGACAGGCTGGCCGCCCCGGTGGCCTGGATGATCTCGGGCAGGTGCTGGTGCGCCCCGACCTTGTAGGCGGACAGGTCACCGGCCACCTCGCTGGCCAGCAGGTGCGGCTTCGGCTCCCGGCCGGCGCCGGAGGTGCCGGAGGCGGCGACCACCACCACGTCGTCCGGGTCGGCGGCGCGAGCGGCCAGCAGCGGCGCCAGCGCCAGCGCGATCGCGGTGGCGTAGCAGCCGGGCACCGCCACCCGGGTGGCGCCGGCGACCCCGGCCCGCTGGCCGGGCAGCTCCGGCAGCCCGTAGGTCCAGGCGCCCGCGTACGGCCCGCCGTACCACTGCTGCCAGGCCGCCGGGTCGGCCAGCCGGTGGTCGGCGCCTAGGTCGACCACCCGGGTGCCGGCCGGCAGCGCCGCCGCCAGCGCCCCGGACTCGCCGTGCGGCAGCGCCAGGAACACCAGATCCGCCCCGGCCAGCGCGGCCGGGCCGGTGGCCGCCAGCGGCAGCTCCCGGTAGGAGGACAGGTGCGGATGGACGGAGCCGACCAGCGCGCCGGCCCGCTGGTGCGCGGTGGCGGCGGCCAGCTCCAGCTCCGGATGCCCGGCGATCAGGCGCAGCAGCTCGCCACCGGCGTACCCGCTGGCACCGGCCACCGCGACCCGAACTCCCATGATCCCTCCCGCATGACTATGCAGACGAGGTTATCATGATGCGGATGGGCCGGACCAGGGTCAGCCCTTGACGCGTACGCCGGCCTTCCAGACTCCGGTGATCCGGGCCGGATCGGCCAGCACCGACAGGTCGGCGAGCGGGTCGGCGGCCAGGGTGAGCAGGTCGGCGTCGAAGCCGGGCACCAGCTGGCCGGAGCGCGGGGCCTGCGGGCCCAGCGTGGCCGGCCCGGTGGCGGTGGCGGCCTCGATCGCCTCCAGCGGCGTGAACCCGCACTCGGCCAGCAGCGGCAGCTCGTGCCCGTTGCGGCCCCAGGAGACCGGCAGGTCGCTGCCGGACAGCGACAGGTCGGTACCCATCGCGACGGTCACCCCGGCCTCCCGGGCCAGCGCCACCGCGGCGGCGTGCTGGTCGGCGATCGCGGTCAGCTTCTCCATCGCGTACGGCGGGGCGGCCTTGCTGTCCAGCAGGTCGCGCACGATCGTGCGGGTGGTGACCAGGATCGCGCCGCTCTCCCGCATCGCCGCGGCCGCCTCCTCGTCCAGGTAGGTGCCGTGCTCGATGGTACGTACGCCGGCAGCCAGCGCGGCCATGATCCCCGGCTTGCCGTGACAGTGGGCCGCCACCACCCGGTCGGCCAGCCCCGCCACCTCCACGATCGCCCGCAGCTCGGCGTCGGTGAGCTGCTGGTGGATCGGGTGGTCGATCTCGGAGAGGACCCCGCCGGAGGCGCAGATCTTGATCACCCGGGCGTTCTTGCGCAGCTGCTCCCGGACCGCCCGGGCGCACTCGGCCGGCCCGTCGGCCAGCCGCAGCTCGCCCCCGGCGGCGCCGAACTCGTGCACCCAGGACAGCGGGTGGCTGTGCAGGTCGCCGTGCCCGCCGGTGGCCGACAGGATGGCGCCGGCGGCGTAGATGTGAGGGCCGGCCACCCGGCCCTCGTCGACCGCCCGGGCCAGGTGCACGCCGAGCCCACCCACCTCCCGGACGCTGGTGACTCCGGCGTCCAGCGCGGCCCGCAGGTCGGCGGTGGCCCGGGCCGCCCGCAGCGCGATCGGTTCCAGCGAGAGCCGGGTGAAGTCCAGCGAACGGGTGCCGAGGAAGTGCCCGTGGCACTCCCACAGCCCGGGCATCACCGCCGGCGCCCGGATGGTGGTCGCCTCCGGGGTGGCCGGAGCGGTCGGGGCTGGTCCGGCGTAGCTGATGGTCGCGTCGTCGACCACGACGACGGCGTCCCGGATCGGCTCCCCGCGGCCGGGGACCAGCAGGTCGGTCTCGAAGCGCACAGTCATGCGCCCACCCAACCGAACCTCCGGTTCCCGCGCAACCCCGGCCGGTCCCGTAACCTGAGGCTGCGGACCAGCAGACCAGACGGGGGCAGTGTGGAGCAGTCGCAGCAGCGGGCACGCATCGGGGTGGTCGGGCTAGCGGTGATGGGCAGCAACCTGGCCCGGAACCTGGCCCGGCACGGCCATCCGGTGGCGGTCTACAACCGCACCCGGGCCCGCACCGACAAGCTGGTCGCCGAGCACGGCCAAGCGGGCCCGCTGATCCCGGTGGGCAGCCCGGCCGAGCTGGTCGCGGCGCTGCAGCGGCCGCGACGGGTGTTGCTGATGGTGAAGGCCGGTGCCCCCACCGACGCGGTGATCGACGAGCTGACGCCGCTGCTGGAGTCCGGGGACGTGCTGGTGGACGGTGGGAACGCCCACTTCGCCGACACCCAGCGGCGGGAGGCCACGCTGCGGGCGCGCGGTCTGCACTTCGTGGGCACCGGGGTGTCCGGCGGTGAGGAGGGGGCGCTGCACGGGCCGAGCATCATGCCCGGCGGCTCCGCCGAGGCGTACCGGTCGCTGGCCCCGATGCTGACCGACATCGCGGCGAAGGCCGAGGACGGTGCGCCGTGCGTGACGCACGTCGGGCCGGGCGGCGCCGGCCACTTCGTGAAGATGGTCCACAACGGCATCGAGTACGCGGACATGCAGCTGATCGCCGAGGCGTACGACCTGCTCCGGCACGCCGCCGGGCTTCCGCCGGACCGGATCGCGGCGGTTTTCGCGACCTGGAACGGCGGCCGGCTGCGCTCCTACCTGGTGGAGATCACGGCCGAGCTGCTGTCGCATGTGGACCTCGACACCGGGCAGCCGTTCGTGGACGTGGTGCTGGACCAGGCCGAGCAGAAGGGCACCGGCCGGTGGACGGTGCAGACCGCGCTCGAGCTGGGGGTGCCGGTCAGCGGGATCGCCGAGGCGGTATTCGCCCGGTCGCTGTCCGGCCACGCCGGGCTGCGGGCCGCCGCCCAGAGCCTGCCCGGCCCGGCGGACGGAGCCGCCGCCGGCGACGGGTTCGCCGACGCCGTGGAGCAGGCGCTGTACGCGTCGAAGATCATCGCGTACGCGCAGGGCTTCCACCAGATCCGGGCCGGCAGCGACGAGTACGGCTGGGGCATCGACCTCGGTGCGGTGGCCGGGATCTGGCGGGCCGGCTGCATCATCCGGGCCGACTTCCTGGACCGGATCCGGGCCGCCTTCGACACCGACCCGGCGCTGCCGAGCCTGCTCACCGCCCCGGCCTTCGCCGAGGCGCTGGGCGCGGCGCAGGACGGCTGGCGGCGGGTCGTGGCCACGGCGGCCCGGCTCGGCATCCCCGTGCCCGGGTTCGCGGCGGCACTGTCCTACTACGACAGTCTGCGGGCGCGGCGACTGCCGGCCGCCCTGATCCAGGCCCAGCGGGACTACTTCGGAGCGCACACCTACCGGCGGGTGGACCGGGACGGGGTGTTTCACACACTGTGGGGCGCGGACCGCACCGAGCAGCCGGCGGAGTGAGGCGCCGCACGCCGCCCCGGGACGGGTGGTGCTGTCCACCGACATACCACACAGGTATCGCGATACCTGTGTGGTATGTCCGGGACGCATTACGGCCCATCCCGCCGGGGTGACAGACTCGGCTGGTGAGCGACTCCGGGCAGCGGCTGCACGCGATCGCGGTGGAGCTGGCGGCGATGGCGCAGAACGGGCTCAACTACGCCACCGACCGGTACGACCTGGACCGCTACCAGCGGCTGCAGGGCGCCGCCGCGGACATCCTGGGAGTGCTCGGCGACTGCGACGCCGGCGAGCTGCGCAGCGCGCTGGCGGCCGAGCGCGGCCACGCCACCCCGAAAGTGGACGTACGCGGTGCGCTGTTCGACCAGACCGGGCGGGTGCTTCTGGTACGCGAGCGCAGCGACGGCGGGTGGACCCTGCCCGGCGGCTGGGCCGACGCGCTGGACTCGCCGGCGGTCGCGGTGGAGCGGGAGTTCGCCGAGGAGGCCGGCTTGGCGGTCCGGGCCACCCGGCTGGTAGCGGTGCACGACGGCTCCCGGCGCAACGGCCACGGCGCCACCCCGTGGCACATCTACAAGCTGTTCTTCGAGGTACGGCGGCGCGACGGCTCCGACCCGGACGCCGAACCGGTGGCCGGACTGGACGGCGAGACCACCGACGTCGGCTTCTTCGCGCTGGACCGGCTGCCGGCGCTGTCGAGCCGCCGCTGCACCGCCGAGCAGCTGCGGCTGCTGGCGGCCCACCACGCCGACCCGCAGCTGCCGGTCAGCTTCGACTAACCGTCCGCCGCGGCGCCGCCGGCCGGCTCGTCGCCGCCGCCCGGCGTGGCCGGGGTCCCGTGCCGGCGCCGGCGGGCGGTCCAGATCCCGACCGCGGCCAGCGCTCCCACCAGGGTCGCGGTGACCACCAGCCCCGCCAGGCCGCCGCCCGCGCCGCCCGGTTCGTCGGTGGTACGGGCGGCCGGGTCACCCGGCAGCGCGGGTGCGGCGGTGCCGCCGCCGGTCGGGGTCGGGCCGGTCGCACCCGGCGAGGGCGGGCCGCTCGACCCACCGGCGGACGGCCCACCAGCCGGCGACCGGTCCTGCGGCCGCTCATCCCCGCCCGCGGACGGGTCCCGGTCGGCCGGAACGTCACCGCCGCCCGCCGGCGAGTCCGCATCGCCCGGCTCATCCCCGGGTGGGTCGCGGTCCGGCGGGTCGTCGTCCGGCGGGTCGTCGTCCGCCGGGGGCGGTGGGGCGGGTGGCGCCGGTGGCGGCACGCCGGGCGGGTCGGCG
This sequence comes from Micromonosporaceae bacterium, assembly GCA_009377645.1. Taxonomy (GTDB): domain Bacteria; phylum Actinomycetota; class Actinomycetes; order Mycobacteriales; family Micromonosporaceae; genus Natronosporangium. The sequence continues at coordinate 13,466 of WHTQ01000007.1, forward strand.
GCGCCGAACGCCCAGCCCTCCACCGTGCCCGGCGTCGGGTCGAAGCTGCCGGCCCCCCGGGAGCTGAACTGCCAGGAGCCGCCCCGCTCGGCGTGCCAGTAGGACCAGTAGGCGTCCTGCGGGGCGCCGTTGCACGGGTTGGGCAGCCCATCGATCTGGCAGACCAGCCCGGGCTGGCGGGGCACGAACGCGTACCCGAAGCCGGCACCGGTCAGGGCGGCCAGGCCGGTGGCGGGGTCGCCGGGTGCGCAGCGCACGGCGACCCCGCCACCGAGCCCGGCGAAGTCCACTACCACGGTCACACCCCGGGCGTCCGGGCAGGCCGCGGCGGCGGCCGGCGAGGCCGGCGCCGCCACGGCCAGCCCGGCTCCCAGCACCGCCACCGCGGCCAGTCGCGCGATCCGGTTCATGGCAGCGCCCCGGGTCAGCCCGCTGCCGGTCCGGAGTCGCGCCGGCGCAGCCGGGTGCCCCAGATTGCCAGCCCGCCGGCCCCGGCCAGGGCGGCGCCGCCGCCGGCCAGCAGCAGCACCGGGCTACCGGTCACTGGCAGCTCCCCGCCCTTGCCGCCCGGCGCCGGGGCGGCAGACCCGGTCGGCGTCGGAGTGGGGGTCGTCTCGCACCGCAGCGACGGCGCCTCAGACTGCGCGCCGGTGCCGTCCAGCTCACCCATCGCCACCCCGGTCATCCCGAGGATCGCCTGGGCCGTAGCCAGCTCCACGTTGGCGGTCGGGTCGAACCCGGTGTCGTCCAGCGCGACCGCCCCGCGCTGCTCCTCCGGGCCGTCGCAACCGACCTGCAGGCTCTGCAGGAAGCTGACCGCCGCGTCCGCCGGCGCGTCCCGGCCGGCCGCCCGCAGCGCCTGCCCCGCCAGCCCGGTGCTGTTCGCGTTCGCCCCCAAGCCGGCGCCAGTGAAGCCACCGCCGGGCTGCTGCTGGCCGGCCAGCCAGTCAAGTGCCGCGGCCGGGTCCGCTCCGGCCGCCAGCAACGCCTGCACCACCATCGCGGTGGCGTCCACGTCGCTGCTGCAGCTCTCCTGCCCGAACTGCTCCGGGAAGCCGCCGCCCGGACATTGCTCGGCCAGCAGGAAGTCCACCGCCTCCGCCGGCGCACCGGTCGGGGTTCGGACCAGCGCGAGGACCGCGAACGACTGGGTGAACGCGTTGCTGAAGTCGCCGAACTCGGACTGGTCGCGGAACCGACCGTCCTCGTCCTGCAACGCCAGCAGCCGGGCCGGCAGGTCCACTCCGCCGAACGAGGTCGGGTCCAGGCCCTGCACCTGGGCGGCGAGCGCGAGCTTGGCGTGCGCACCGGCGTAGATCTCGACCTCGCCGTCGCCGACGTAGCCGGGCAGCACCTCCGGGGTGGCCAGCCAGGTCATCGCGTTCCCGGCCTGGTCGCCGGCCACCCCGGTGGCGGCGAAGGCGAGCACCGCGTCGATGGTCAGGCCGGCCGAGGGGCCGAACTCAGTCTCCACGAACGTGCCGTCCACCAGCTGGTCGGCCAGCCAGCCGGCGGCGGCCGGAGCCGACTCCTCGGTGGTGGACGCGGCCTGCGCCGGTGCGCCGGCTAGCCCGATCATGACGGCCGCGCCGAGCCCGGCCAGCGCGGCAGCCAGCCGGTGACGACGGTTACGCATCTGCATGGAACAACCTTTCGGTGCGGGCCTCTGGGCTTGGGACCCGGCACCGGGTGCTTCACCGCACCGCGGGAGGCGGTGCGCGCGAAACACCGTCGTCCCGGTCTCCATCCCGTAGACCTCGACGGGAGGGGGAGCGAACGGATCAGCCGTGGGTGTTCGGGCTCGCCGCCGAGCGTCCTCACGGGACTCGGCGACCCACCGTTGCGGGTCAGCGCCGGACTTCGACCGGTCTTCCCCCACAGCTTTGCGTGCGATGTGCAGTTGTCGACACCAGACTTCCGGCCCGCCCGCGCTCTGTCAAGGGACAGAACGGACACTCGGCAACGTCACATTGCGGACCAGAACCGTCCGCTGCCCGTACTATCGTCCGGGCCATGACAGTCTCGACGTTCCATCTCGCGGAGATCGACCCGGACAACGTCGCTGACGCCTGCCGGCTGGCGATCCGTCCGGAGCAGGAGCCGTATGTCGCCCCGGTCGCGTTCTCGCTCGCCGAGGCGTACGCCAATCCCCGGACCGCCTGGCCGCGGCTGGTCTACGACGGGGACCAGTTGGCCGCCTTCGTGATGGGCGGGTTCGACCCGGACTCGGAGGTCGACTTCTTCCGGGCCGGGATCTGGCGGCTCAACGTGGCCGCTGCCCACCAGGGCCGGGGCTGCGGCCGGTTCGCGGTTCAGGCCGTGCTCGACGAGGCCCGCCGCCGCGGTCAGCGCCGCGCGACCGTGCTGTGGAAGCCGGGCGAGCACAGCCCGGAGGGGTTCTACCTGCGGCTCGGGTTCCGCCCCACCGGCCGGGTGTTTCGCGGCGAGGTGGTCGGCGAGCTGTACCTCGACTGATCAACCACCGAGGGCGGATCACCGGCACTGCCGACCCGCCCATCGGCTCACCCGCCGCGCAGCTCGGCACCGGTGCGGCGCTCCGCCTCGGCGACCGCCGCGTCCCGGGCGGCCACCGCCTCCTCGGTGGTCAGGGTGCGGTCGCCGGCCCGGAAGGTCAGCGTGTACGCGAGCGACTTGCGCCCCTCGCCCAGCTGCGCACCGGCGTACACGTCGAACAGCCGCACCGACTCGAGCAGCTCGCCGGCGCCGTCGCGCAGCGCCGCCCGTACCTGCGCGGCCGGCGTGCCGGCGTCGACCAGCAGCGCCACGTCAATCATCGCCGGCGGGTACCCGGAGACCCGCGGTGCCGGGACCGGCGGCGGCAACGGGACCGCGTCCAGGTTCAGCTCCATGGCGCAGGTGCGCTTCGGCAGCTCCAGCGCCCCGCACGCCGCCGGGTGCAGCTCGCCGGCGTGGCCGACCACCGCGCCGTCCACCAGGATCTCGGCACACCGTCCGGGATGCCAGGGCTGGTAGGTCCCGGGCCGCACCGCCACCCGGTCACCGTCCGGCGCCAGCCCGGCGGCCGCCAGCACCGTCCGGGCCGCCTCGACCGCGTCGGCCCAGTCGGCCGGCCGGCCAGGTCCCCACCACCCGGCCGGGTCGCGGTCGCCGACCGCCACCACCGCCACGTGCCACGGCTGACCGGGCACGAACCGCTGCGCCTCGGCCAGCACCTCCGGGGGCGGACGGTCCGACACCGCCATCCGGGGCGGGGTCGCCCCGGCACCGCCGCGGGCCGGATGGAAGACCAGCCCGACCTCGTACAGGCCGATGTCCCGGGAGCCGTCCGGGATCCGCGCGAGGTTGCGCCGCAGGGTGGCCAGCAGCGGCGGCAGCAGGGTGGTGCGCAGCGCCGGTTCCTGCTGCGAGATCGGGTTGGCCAGCCGGACGGTCTCCCGGCGCGGGTCGTCGGCGCTGAGCCCGAGCGCGTCCCAGGCCGCCGGACCGACGAACGGGTAGCACAGCGCCTCCACGTACCCGGCCTCGGCCAGCGCCCGGGCCACCGTCCGGCGCCGCCGCTGGCCGGCGGTGAGCCCGGTCCCGGCCGGGGCGACCGGCAGCTCGCTCGGGATCTGGTCGTACCCGGCCAGCCGGGCCACCTCCTCGGCCAGGTCGGCCGGCTCGGTCAGGTCCGGGCGCCAGCTCGGCGGGGTGGCGGTCAGCCGGTTCCCGGCCACGCTCACCGTGCAGCCGACCTCGGCCAGCAGCTCCGCCACCCGCTCCGGCGGGTACCGCACCCCGGCGGTCCGGGCCGGCAGGTCGACCGGGATCGTGACCGGCGCCGGCGCGGCGACCGTGTCGATGTCCCCGATCCGCGGGTCCGGCTCCCCCCCACCGTGGCGGGTCAGCAGCTCCACCGCCCGCTGCAGCGCGACCAGCGGCAGCTGCGGGTCCACCCCGCGCTCCCACCGCTTCGCCGCCTCGCTGGGCAGCTTGTGCCGGCGGGCGGTACGGGCGACCATCACCGGGTCCCAGTGCGCCGCCTCGAACAGCACGTTCCGGGAGTCCGACGTGATCTCGCTGTTCGCGCCGCCCATCACGGCGGCCAGCGACACCGGCCCGCGGTCGTCGCAGATCACCATGTCCTCCGGGTCCAGCGACCGCCCCACACCGTCCAGTGTGGTCAGCTTCTCGCCGGGCGCCGCCCGCCGCACCACCAGCGGGCCGTGCAGCCGGTCCACGTCGAAGGCGTGCATCGGCTGGCCCAGCTCCAGCATCAGGTAGTTGGTGACGTCCACCGCCAGGCCCAGCGGCCGGACCCCGGCCAAAGTCAGCCGCCGCTGCAGCCAGGCCGGGCTGGCCGCGGCCGGGTCGACGCCGTGGACCAACCGGGTGGCGAACCGGTCACAGCCGGCCGGGTCGTCCACCCGCACCGGGTACGCGGGTTCCTCGGTGGCGCCAGGCGCGTCGTGCGCGGCCGGGTCGCGGAACGGTACCCGCAGCGAGTGAGACAGCTCCCGGGCGATCCCGCGGACCGACAGGCAGTACCCGCGGTCCGGGGTGATCGCCAGCTCCACCACCACATCGGCCAGCCCGACCGCCGGCCGGGCGTCGGCGCCGACCGGCGGCGCGGTCTCCGGCGGCAGCACCAGGATGCCGGTGTGGTCGTCGCCGATCCCCAGCTCCCGGGCCGAGCAGATCATGCCATCGGACACCCGCCCGTACGCGCTCCGGGCGCCGACCTCGAGCCCCCCCGGCAGCACCCCGCCGGGCAGGATCACCGGCACCAGGTCGCCGGCGGCGAAGTTGCTGGCACCGCAGATGATCCCGCGGGGGCTGTCCTCGCCGACGTCAACCCAGCAGTAGCGGATCGGCTTCTTGAACCCGGTCAGCTCCTCGATCTCGCTGACCCGGCCGATCACCAGCGGCCCGGTGACGGTGGCCGCCAGGTCGGTGATCTCCTCCACCTCCAGCCCCACCTTGACCAGCGCCGGCTCCAGCACCGCCGGGTCGGTGGGAGCATCGACATACTCCCGCAGCCAGGACACGGGCACCCGCATCGATCAGACCTCCATCCCGAACCCGCGGGCGAACCGGACGTCGCCCTCCACCATGTCCCGCATGTCGCTGATCCCGTGCCGGAACATCAGCGTGCGCTCGATCCCCATCCCGAACGCGAACCCGGACCACTCGTCCGGGTCGATCCCGCAGGCGCGCAGCACCCGCGGGTTGACCATGCCGCAGCCGCCCCACTCGACCCACCGGGGGCCGTCCCGGTGCTGCGGGAACCACAGGTCCATCTCGGCCGACGGCTCGGTGAACGGGAAGTAGGACGGGCGCAGCCGGGTGGCCTGCGGCCCGAACATCGCCCGGGCGAACTGGTCCAGCGTGCCCTTCAGGTGCGCCATGCTGATCCCCCGGTCCACCACGAGCCCTTCCACCTGGTGGAACACCGGAGTGTGGGTGGCGTCCAGCTCGTCGGTGCGGTAGGTCCGCCCGGGGCAGATCAGGTAGACCGGCAGCTGCCGGGTCAGCATTGCTCGGACCTGCGCTGGCGAGGTGTGCGGGCGCAGCACCAGCCCGGCCTCACCGGCCGCGGTCCCCGCCGCGGCCAGGTAGAACGTGTCCATCGTGGTCCGCGCCGGGTGGTCCCGGCCGATGTTGAGGGCGTCGAAGCTGTACCACTCCAGCTCCGCCTCCGGCCCCTCGGCCACCTCGTAGCCCATCCCGACGAACAGGTCCTCGATCCGCTCCATCAGGGTGGTCAGCGGGTGCCGGGCGCCGCGCGGCCGGCGGTCGGCGGGCAGCGTGACGTCCACCCGCTCCTGCGCCAGCACCCGCTGCGCCTCCTGCCGCTCCAGCTCGACCAGCCGGTGCTGGTAGCCGGTCTCGATCCGGCGGCGGGCCTCGTTGACCCGCTTGCCGGCCTCGGCCTTGGCGGCCGGGGGCAGGGTGCCGATCTCCCGGCGGGCCAGCGACACCGGGGCTCGGTCGCCGAGGTGCTGGTGCCGGATCGCGGCCAGCGCATCCGGGTCGGCGGCCGCCGCGAACGCCTTCTCGGCCGCCGTCACCCCGTCCTCCAGCGCGGACTGGTCGAGCTGCGCCGCCGGCTTCGGGTCGTAGGGATCGTTGCGGTAGGTCATGAGCCTCCTGTCCGTGACCGGTGTGAGTCTAGATGCCAGCGCGGTACGCGAGTCGGGGCGCTACCGGGGCGGTCACGCGCCCGAGTCGCCGGCACCGGCTGGCTGGCACGCGGCTGGGCCACCGCCCACCGGCATCGGAGAGGTCTGAACGCAGAAGGAGGTCAGCCCCGCCCGCCACCGGCGGGCCGGCTAAACAGGAAGCGGTGACGTGTCATCTGACAGGTTCCTCCGGACGGTGCGCTCTGGCAGAAGCGTACAGGCAGACCGCGGCGGCCGCACCCAGGTTAAGGCTCTCGGCGCGGCCGTGGATCGGCACCCGGACCCGGAAGTCCGCGGCGGTGGCCAGCGGCGGTGGCAGCCCGTGCGCCTCGGAGCCGAACAGCCAGGCGGTCGGTGCCGCCAGCGCACCGGTGTCGGCCAGCCCTTCCAGGTCGGTCTCCCCAGCCGCGGTCGCCGCCAGCACCCGCCAGCCACCGTCCCGCAACGCGCCGACCACCCCCGCCGGGTCCGGGTGGCGGACCACCTCGACGTGGAACAGGCTGCCGGCCGACGCCCGGACGCACTTGCCGTTGTACGGGTCGACCGCGGCGCCGGCGAACACCACCGCCCCGGCGCCGGCCGCGTCCGCGGTCCGCAGCACCGTCCCGGCGTTGCCCGGTTCGCGAACGTCCGCCAGCACCGCCACCAGCCGGGGGCGGCCGACGAGCACCCGGTCCAGCGGCCGGTCGAGCTGGTGGCAGACGGCGACCAGGCCCTGCGGGGTGACCGCCTCGGCAAGCACCGCGACCGCGTCGCCGGTCACCGGCGAGACCGGTACCCCGGTGGACCGGGCGGTGGTCACCAGCCCGGCGTGCCGCTGGGACGCCTCGGCGGTGACGAACAGCTCCCGCACCGTCCCCGGCCGGGCCAGCGCCTCCTGGACCGCCCGCGGCCCCTCGGCCAGGAACCGCCCGGTGGCGTCCCGCTCCCGGCGGCGGCGCAGCCGGGCCGCAGCAACGACCCGGGGGGTCCGCCGGGTGAACGGCTCCTCCCCGGGTCGCGGCCGGACCACCTCGGTCAGCCGGTGCCGGCCTGGCCGGCGGCTCCACTCCCGCCCGCGTCGGCCGCGACCGCGGCCCGGGCGGTGGCGGCCAGCGCGGTGAACGCCGCGGCGTCCCGCACCGCCAGGTCAGCGAGGATCTTGCGGTCGACCTCCACCCCGGCCAGCCGCAGTCCCTGGATCAGCCGGTTGTAGGTCATCCCGTTGGCGCGGGCGCCGGCGTTGATCCGGGTGATCCAGAGCCGGCGGAACTCGCCCTTGCGGTCCTTGCGGTCGCGGTAGGCGTACTGCATTGAGTGGAGCATCTGCTCCTTGGCCTTGCGATACACCCGGGAGCGCTGGCCGCGGTAGCCCTTGGCACTCTCCAGGACCGCGCGGCGCTTCTTGTGCGCGTTCAATGCCCGCTTGACGCGTGCCATGTCTCGAAAGCTCCTTACTCTCCCGGGGCGTCAGCGGCCCAGCAGCTTCTTGACCCGCTTGGTGTCGGCCTTGGACACGTCGACCGTGCCAGCCAGCCGGCGCTTACGACGCGAGGACTTGACCTCCAGCTTGTGCCGGCGGTTGGCCTGCTCCTTGATGACCTTGCCGCCGCCGGTGACCCGGGCGCGTTTGCCCATCCCGGAATGGCTCTTCATCTTCGGCACGTGAACGCTTCTCCTGTTCGTTTGCGCGGGCCGCTCGATCGCGAGCTTCGGTCCGCTGCGCCCGCGGGCGGCCCGGTCATTCTCTGCTCGCGGCCTTCGTGCTCCGGTGTGGCGCGAGCACCATGATCATGTTTCGGCCGTCCTGCTTCGGTGCGGCCTCCACGAACCCGAGCTCCGCGACCTCGTCGGACAGCCGCCGCAGCAGCCGTAGCCCTAGCTCTGGGCGGCTCTGCTCGCGGCCCCGGAACATGATCGTCACCTTGACCTTGTCGCCCGCCCGCAGGAACCGCACGACGTGACCCTTCTTGGTCTCGTAGTCGTTGGTATCGATCTTCGGCCGGAGCTTCATCTCCTTGATGACGGTCTGCTGCTGGTTGCGCCGGGCCTCCCGGGCCTTGAGCGCACTCTCGTACTTGAACTTCCCGAAGTCCATGAGCTTGCACACGGGCGGGCGGGCCATGGGTGCCACCTCGACCAGGTCCAGATCGACATCCGCTGCCAGCTGCAGGGCCCGCTCCAGCGGGACGATGCCCACCTGCTCGCTCTCCGGGCCGACCAACCGGACCTCCCGAGCCCGGATCTGATCGTTGATGCGTGGATCGACGCTGATGTGGCCTCCTCGTGGTGGTGTCAACAGTGCGCGACCAGAAGCGGAAGGCCCCGGCAGCTTGCCGGGGCCCGCTCGACCGGTCGGCACGCCAGCGGCGCGCACGCACGCGACTCGATCGCGTGGACCGGACCCGGCCGCCGGGGCAGCACGGGTGGGAGCGGGCGCTCCACTTCAGGACACTGCCGCAGGGCGCGACAGTGCGGTCGACTCGGACAAGTGTAACGCATCCGCCGGTGCCGGTCAGGACCCGGCCTGCTGGCCGTCCTCGGGCGCGGTCCGCTGCCGGTAGGCGGCGTGCCGGGCACGCAGGGCACGGACCGCCGCGACCGCGTGCTGCCGGTCCACCGCCTGCACCGCCAGCACGCCGACCACCTCGTCGTCCGGCAGCTCCAGGGTGGCCCAGGAGGCACCCCGGTCGAACCGGACCGCCCGGACCAGCCCCCACGACACCTCGCACCCGCCCACGATGTTCCGCACCCGGACCCGCTCCGCGTCCGCCTCCACCAGCGGCCGGGTAAGCGTGAGCAGCCCGGCCGCCCCGATCACCCCGAGCCCGACCATGCCCACCCGGTCGGCCAGGCCGAACACCGCCGGGGTGCCGTCGATCGGGCCGCTGAGCGCCGCCGCGAGCCCGGCTGACGCCAGCAGCGTCACCGCCGCGGCCACCCAGGCCACCACCCGGATCCGGCGGGGCCGGAACCGGACCGGCGGAAGCGGCTCGCTCACTCCTGCGAGTCTGGCACAGCGCTCAGAGCCGGCAGGCGTGGATGTCGGTCACCAGGATCGCCCGGGCGCCCAGCTCGTAGAGCTCGTCCATGATCCGGTGCACCTCCGCCCGGCGTACCATCGCCTGCACCGCCACCCACCCCTCCCGGTGCAGCGGCGAGATGGTCGGCGACTCGATCCCCGGCGTGAGGGAGCAGGCGGCCTCCAGCCGGTCGGCGGGCACGTCGTACGCGACCATCACATACTGCCTCGCCACCAGCACCCCTTGCAGCCGCCGCTGCAACTGGGCCAGCGCCCCGTCGGCCGGCCGGTCCGGCCCGCCGATCAGCACCGCCGTGCTCTGCAGCACCGGCTCCCCGACCGGCACCAGCCCGGCCTGCCGCAGGGTCGCGCCGGTCTGCACCACGTCCGCGATCACGTCGGCCACCCCCAGCCGGACCGCGTTCTCCACCGCGCCGTCCAGCCGGACCACCGCCGCCTCGATCCCATGCGCGGCCAGGTGGGCGCCGACCACCCCCGGGTACGCGGTGGCGATCCGCCGGCCGGACAGCTGCCCGATCTCCGAGACGGTCTCCGGCCGGGCCGCGAACCGGAACGTCGCCGCCCCGAAGCCCAGGTCCAGCAGCTCCACCGCCGGACCGCCGGCGTCGACCAGCAGATCCCGCCCGGTGATCCCGAGCGGCAGGTCGCCCGAGCCCACGTAGGTGGCGATGTCACGCGGGCGCAGGTAGAAGAACTCGACGTCGTTGTCCGGGTCGCGGCAGATCAGCTCCCGGTCGTCGTTGCGCTGCCGGTAGCCCGCCTCGCGCAGCATCTGCGCGGCGGCTCCGGCCAGGGTTCCCTTGTTGGGCACGGCGATCCGCAACATCTCTGGTACTCCCGTCGGTGGGTCGGCTCGGTGGCGGGTGGGGAGCTAGAGATGTCGGTACACGTCCGCGAGCTCTAGGCCGGTGGCCAGCATCAGCACCTGGGTCCGGTAGAGCAGCTGGGAGATCTCCTCGGCGGCGCGGTCCGGCCCCTCGTGCTCGGCCGCCATCCACGCCTCGGCCGCCTCCTCCACAACCTTCTTCCCGACCGCGTGCACGCCGCCGTCCAGCGCCGCGACCGTCCCGGACCCGGGGGTCCGGGCCTCGGCCTTGGCCCGCAGCTCGGCGAACAGCTCGTCGAAGGTCTTCACAGGCACCCATTCTGGCAGAGCCGCTGATACGGCTCCGGCGTGGCATGCTGAGCTGGCCCCCCTGCCCCGACCTGGTCGAACGTCGGTAATCGCCCAGCAAGGCGGTCGACGATCCAGGTCACGCCACCCGCCGCTGCCCGCCGCCCGGTCCGCGCGCCCACTCCCGGACTCGCTGGCGGGTGACGGCCGTCAACGTGGGATATAGGTTGTCGAACCGAACCCGCATCGGCGCCACCGTCGCCCGGTGGTTCGGCCCCTCAGCCACCGCCTGCAACGGCCAGTCCTGGTCCGGACCCTGCGAGATCTCGATGGTGGTCGCGGCGACGGTAGCCTGTTGAGCGCCGCTGGCCACCACGCTGGTACCGCGCATCCAGATCAGCGGGTAGCTGCGACGCTTCGGTGACCGGCTCGGGCACGACTGACCCCTCAGGTGGATCTCCGTCCCAGTCTGCCAGGCGCAGGCGCCTGGTGTCGCTCACCGGGCCGCATACTCCTGGCCGGCCCCACAGGCTACGTGGCGGCGACCACCTGCAGGGCCAGGGCGGCGTCCAGCGCGGCGATCGTGGCCGACCAGCCCTTGTCCTCGGTGGCGCCTGGCCCGCCGGCCCGGTCGGCCGCCTGGGCGAGCGAGTCCACGGTCAGCACGCCGTGCGCCACCGGCGTGGACTCGTCCAGCGCCACCCGGGTCAGGCCGTCGGTGACCGACCGGCACACGTAGTCGAAGTGCGCCGTCTCACCGCGTACCACCACGCCCAGGGCGACCACCGCGTCACAGCGACGGGCCAGCGCCTGCGCCACCACCGGCAGCTCCACCGCGCCGCTGACCCGGGCGGTGACCAGCCCGGCCACCCCGCAGGCCCGGCCGGCCGCCTCCGCCCGCCCGAGCATCCGGTCGGTCAGCTCGGCGTGCCAGCGGGTGGCCGCCACCCCCAGCACCAGCCCGGCCGCGTCCACCGGCGCCGACTCGGGTTCCCCGGAACCACTCACGCTGCAACCTCCGCTTGGGCCGTTTGACCACTCGGCTCCGCTGGCGCTCCGCCTCGCTGACGGCCCTCGCTCACGCTAGGCCCTCGGCGATCTCGTCCAGCTCGTCGATCAGGTGGCCCATCCGGTCCCGCTTGGTACGCAGGTAGCGCAGGCTCTCCGGGTGCGGCCGCACCGGCAGCGGCTCCCGGCCGACGGTGTGCAGCCCGTACCCCTCCAGCGCCGCCCGCTTGGCCGGGTTGTTGGTGAGCAGCCGCATCGTGCGCACCCCCAGGTCGTAGAGGATCTGCGCACCGGTGCCGTAGTCCCGGGCGTCGGCCGGCAGCCCCAGCTCCAGGTTCGCCTCCACCGTGTCCCGGCCGTCGTCCTGCAGCTGGTAGGCCTGCAGCTTGTGCATCAGGCCGATGCCCCGGCCCTCGTGGCCGCGCACGTAGAGCACCACCCCGCGCCCCTCCGCCGCCACCCGGGCCAGCGCCGCTTGCAGCTGCAGCCCGCAGTCGCAGCGCAGCGAGCCGAGCACGTCCCCGGTCAGGCACTCCGAGTGGACCCGGACCAGCACGTCCTGGCCGTCGGCGAGGTCGCCGTAGACCAGCGCCAGGTGTTCGGCGGCGTCGCCGACGGCCCGGTAGCCGACCGCCTGGAAGACCCCGTGGGCGGTCGGGATCCGGGCCTCCGCGATCCGCTCCACCTGCTTCTCGTGCCGCCGCCGGTACGCGATCAGGGCGGCGATGCTGAGCAGGGTCAGGTCGTGCGCGGCGCAGAACTGTCGCAGTTGCTCCCCGCGCATCATCGTGCCGTCGTCGTTGACCAGCTCGCACAGCGCCCCGGCCGGCCGCAGCCCGGCCAGCACCGCCAGGTCGACGGCCGCCTCGGTGTGTCCGGCCCGGCGCAGCACCCCGCCCGGGCGGGCGCGCAGCGGCGCCACGTGCCCGGGCCGGGCCAGGTCGGTTGGGCCGGTGTCCGGGTCGGCCAGCAGCCGGATCGTGTGCGCCCGGTCGGCGGCCGAGATCCCGGTGGTCACCCCCTCCCGGGCGTCCACCGTGACCGTGTACGCGGTGCCGCGGCGGTCCTGGTTGGTGTGGTACATCGGCGGCAGCTCCAGCCGGTCGCACTCCTCGCCGGTCAGTGGCGCGCAGATGAACCCGGAGGTGTGCCGGATCATGAACGCCAGCAGCTCCGGGGTGGCCCGCTCGGCCGCGAAGATCAGATCACCCTCGTTCTCCCGGTCCTCGTCGTCGACCACCACCACCGGCCGGCCGGCCGCGATCTCCGCCACCGCCCGCTCGACCGACTCCTCGCCGCGCGCGGTCACGGCTGCACCGCCGTGACCAGCTTCTCCACGTACTTCGCGATCACGTCGACCTCCAGGTTCACCGGGTCGCCGACCTGCTTTCGACCCAGCGTGGTCAGCTCCAGGGTGGTCGGGACCAGGCTCACCTCGAACCAGTCGGCACCGACCCCGGTCACGGTCAGGGACACCCCGTCCACGGTCACCGAGCCCTTCTCCACCAGGTAGCGGGACAGCTGCTCCGCCGGCAGCGCCACCCGCAGGTCGTGCCACCGCTGTCCGGGGGTCCGCGCCCGGATCGTGCCCACCCCGTCCACGTGGCCCTGCACCAGGTGCCCGCCGAGCCGGCTGGTGGCGGTGGCGGCCCGCTCCAGGTTGACCGGGTCGCCGGCGGCGAGCCGGCCGAGGGCGGTGCGGGCCCAGGTCTCGGCCATCACGTCGGCCGTGAACGCGCCGTCCGCGACCGTAACCACGGTCAGGCAGACCCCGTCGACGGCGATCGAGTCGCCCGGGCGGGCATCCGCGGTGACCAGCCGGCCCCGGACGGTCAGCCGATCCGGCTCCCGCCGGACCACCTCGCCGAGCTCCTCCACGATCCCAGTGAACACGGCTCAGCCCTCTACCTTCCGGGGTAACGCGGTGACCCGCAGGTCCGGCCCGATCCGGGTGACATCGATGAACTCCAGCTCGATCGCGTCCGCGACCGTCCCCACGCCGGCCTCGACCAGCGCCGCCGTGCCGGCGCCGAGCAACCGCGGGGCCAGGTAGCAGACCACCTTGTCGACCAGCCCGGCGGCCAGGAACGCGCCGGCCAGCCGCGGCCCACCCTCCAGCAGCGCGGCCCGCACGTCCCGCTCGTACAACCGGGTGAGCAGCTGCTCCAGGTCGACCTGGGCCTCGCCGGCGGCGTCGCCCGGCGACCCGAGCTCGGCGGCGGTCGCCACCCAGGTGGGCGCGGCGCCGTCCCGGATCCGGGAGTCCGGCGGGGCCCGGCCCTCCGAGTCGACCACCACCCGCAGCGGTTGCCGGATCGCCAGGCTGCCGTCGCGCAGGTTCCGGGCGGTCAGCTGCGGGTTGTCGGCCAGCACCGTGCCAACCCCGACGATCACCGCGTCGACCGTGCTGCGGTGGGAGTGCACGTCCATCCGGGCGGCCTCGGAGGTGATCCACATGCTGGTGCCGTCGGCCGCCGCCGACCGGCCGTCCAGGGTGGCCGCGTACTTCCAGATCAGGTACGGGCGCTGCCGGCGCACCGCGGTCAGCCAGGCGATGTTGCCGGCCTCCACCTCCGCCTCCCGGACCCCGGTCTCCACCTCGACCCCGGCCTGGCGCAGCGTCCGGGCGCCCCCGGCGGCGTGCGTGTCCGGGTCGGCCACGCCGACCACCACCCGCGCCACCCCGGCGTTGATCAGCCCCGCACTGCACGGGCCGGTCTTGCCGTGGTGGTCGCACGGCTCCAGGGTGACCACCACGGTGCCGCCGCGAGCGCGTTCCCCGGCCTGAGCGAGCGCGACGATCTCGGCGTGCGGCCCGCCCGCGTACGCGTGGAAGCCCTCCCCGACCACCCGGCCGTCGGTGTCCATGATCACGCAGCCGACGACCGGGTTCGGGCTGGTGGTGCCCAGCCCCCGGGCGGCCAGCTCGACCGCGCGTCCCATCGCGGCGACCTCGGCCTGACTCGCCATCGGCAGCCTTTCTCGCGGCACGCGCGAGCAGGTCAGGGGGCGGCCGTCGCCGAGCGGGCGCCGCGGGTCGAAGCCACGTCGCGTCCGCCCGGGCCGCGCGCCGCCTCCCATCCGGACTGTCTGACCGCGGGGCGGCGAGCATGGGCTCGTGCACCGCGGCCAACCGTCGGCCCTGGAGTCGCACCAGGTCAACCGGTAGCTAGCCGCCACCGGGTCGCGGGCTGCCCCGGAAGCTCCGGGGGTCACCGCCGGTTCGGAATCTCACCGAGTCCCGCCAGCGCGTGGTGGGTCGAGACCGATTCTTCCACGTTCCCGGCCGGGCGCCGAACGGCGGGGCGAACATCACACCGGCAGCCCGGCTCACCGGCCGCGGCGGCGGTCGTACGCGACGAACGAGCCGGGCTCCTTCTTGGCCACGTTCTTCATGTCGGTCGCCACCGATATCACCTCCCGCGGGTCGGTGAACCGGCGGGCGGTCGACAGCGCCACCCCGACCGAGATCGTCACCAGGTTGGGACGCTGCACGTTGCCACGCCGGTCCACCAGCTCCAGGTAGCCGCGCTGGGCGTCCTCCGGGTCGTAGATCTCGTCGGCCGCCCGCTCGAACTCGTCGACCGCCTGGGCGATCACCGGCCGGACCTGCTCCGGCCGGCACACCAGCACGAAGTCGTCCCCGCCGACGTGGCCGAGGAAGGCTGGCGGCACGGTCGCGGCGATCACCGCCTGGTGCAGGCAGCGGGCCAGCAGTCCGATGAACTCATCGCCCCGGCCGAACCCGTACGCGTCGTTGACGCTCTTGAACCGGTCAATGTCGACATAGCAGACGGCGAACTCGGCCCGGCCCCGGACCCGCTCGCTGATCTCCCGCAGGATCCGGGTGTTGCCGGGCAGCCCGGTCAGCGGGGACACCTCCCGGAACTCCTGGGTCCGGCGCAGCGTGGAACGCACCCGGGCCACCAGCTCGGAGGTGTCGAACGGCTTGATCAAGTAGTCGTCGGCGCCGGCGGTCAGGCCCACCACCTTGTCCACGGTCAGCCCCTTGGCGGTCAGCAGGATGACCGGCAGCGCGGCGGTCATCGGGTCGGCGCGCAGCCGACGGGTCAGCTCCAGCCCGTCCACCCTCGGCATCCGCACGTCCACCACCGCCAGGTCCGGCTTGTGCTCCTGCACCATCGCCAGCGCCTGCTCCCCGTCGTGGGCCACCACCACCCGGTAGCCGTGCAGCTGCAGGTTGACCTCCACGAACCGGGCGATGTCCTGGTCGTCGTCGACGACCAGGATGACCTCGGTGGGGGGTAGCAGCTCGGTCACGGCGCCCAGTGTACGAACCCCGCGCCCCGTCAGCAGGGCTCGTCGGTCACCGCCCGATCCGCCGCCGCTGCCCGGGCCGCCGCTGCCCGGGCCGCACCCGCCGCGGCGGCCGCCCGCAGCCGGCGCACCGCCCCGGCCGGGTCGCCGGCGCCGTAGACCGCGGTCCCGGCCACGAACGCGTCCGCTCCCGCGGCGGCGGCGGCCTCGACCGTGTCCTCGTTGATCCCGCCGTCCACCTCGATCCGCACCCGCAGGTGCCCGGCCCGCATGTGCCGGCGAGCGGTGCGGACCTTGTCCAGCAGGGCCGGGATCAGCACCTGCCCCCCGAAGCCCGCCTTGATGGTCATGACCAGCAGCAGGTCGAAATGCGGCAGCAGGTCAAGGTACGGCTCCACTGGGGTGTCCCGGTCGACCGCCAGGCCCGGCCGGGCTCCAGCCGCCCGCAGGTCCCGGGCTAGCGGCACCGGGTCCGGGCACGCCTCGGCGTGGAAGGTGACGTAGTCGGCGCCCGCCTCCGCGTACCCGACCGCCCAGCGCTCCGGCTCGGTGATCATCAGATGGCAGTCGAACGGCAGGCTGGTGGTCTTGCGCAGGCTCTCCACCACCGGCCGCCCGATGGTCAGGTTCGGCACGAAGTGGTTGTCCATCACGTCTATGTGCAGCCAGTCGGCCGCGTCCGCCACCGCCTGGGCCTCCTCGGCCAGCCGGGCGAAGTCGGCCGACAGGAGACTTGGCGCCACCACCAGCGGGACCACCGGCTCCGCGGGGTCGCTGCGGTGCGACGGCGTGCTCACCGCGCCAGTGTACGGCCCGGGTGGTCGCAAACCCCTCCGGTCGGACGATCGCGCGGGTGGACGGGGTACCGCAAGATGGTACGCGTGGAACGCGAGCCTGGGGTGGACGAGCCGACGGTGCTGGAGCTGGAGATCGACGGGCGGCCGGCCCGAGCGGTGCTGCGCCCCGGCGAGGTGCTGCTGGTGGGGCGGGACCCGTCCTGCCAGCTGGTGGTCCGCGACCGGTCGGTCTCGCGCCGGCACGCGGAGATCAGCCGGGTCGGCGGCGCATGGGTGGTCCGCGACCTGGACAGCCGCAACGGCATCCACCTCGACGGGCAACGTACCGAGGTGATCACGGTGCGCAACGGGTCGAAGGTCCGGATCGGCAGCCCGCACGACGGCCCGGTGCTCCGGTTCGCCGTGCCGCCGGCGCCCCCCGCCGCGCCGCCCCAGACCACGGCCGCGCCACCTGGCGCCCCGCCGGTCGCCGCCGTTCCCGCACCGCCCGCGGCAGCCCCGCCCACCGCCCTCCCGCCATCTGCGCCGGCCCCCGCACCCCCGGCTACCGCGCCCACCGCCCCGCTGCCGCCACCGGCCCCGACCGGGCTCCGGCCCGAGGTGGCCTCGTTCGACGCCACCGGGGTCATCACGATCGGGCGCAGCGCCGAGTGCGACGTCGTGCTCGCCGACCTGCTGGTCTCCCGCCGGCACGCGGAGGTGCGCCAGGAGGGCACCGTTCACCAGCTGGTCGACCTGGGCAGCACCAACGGCACCTACCACAACGGACGACGGATCAACCGGGCTACCCTGCATCCCGGCGACCGGGTCGCGATCGGCCACGTCGAGCTGGTCTTCGACGGCCAACGGCTGCACGAGCACGTCGACACCGGCCCGGTCTCGCTGTCGGCCGAGGCGATCTCGGTCGACATCGACAAGCACCGGATCGTCAACGACGTGAGCTTCTCCCTCCCGCAGGGCAGCCTGCTGGGCATCGTCGGACCGAGCGGCTGCGGGAAGTCGACCATGATCCGGGCGGTCACCGGACTGCGGCCGGCCAGCACCGGGCGGGTGCGCTACGACGGGCGGGACCTGTACGCGGACTACGCGGAGCTGCGCTACCGGATCGGCATGGTGCCGCAGGACGACGTGCTGCACCGGCAGCTGACCGTCCGGCGGGCGCTGCGGTTCGCCGCCTCGCTACGGTTCGCCGACGACGTGTCCCGCCGGGAGCGCTTCGCACGGGTCGAAGAGGTGCTCGCGACCCTGGGCCTGTCCGGTTCGGCCCGACAACGCATCGACCGGCTCTCCGGTGGCCAGCGCAAGCGCACGTCGGTGGCGCTGGAGCTGCTCACCGAACCGTCCGTGCTGTGCCTGGACGAGCCGACCTCCGGGCTCGACCCGGCGCTGGACCGGGATGTCATGCAGGAGCTGCGCGGGATGGCCGACCGCGGCCGGACCGTCCTGTGCATCACCCACTCGGTGCTGCACCTGGACGTGTGCGATCAGGTGCTGGTGATGTGCCCGGGCGGGACGATCGGCTACTTCGGCCCGCCGCAGGACCTGCTCGCGTTCTTCGAGGCCGAGAACTACGCGGACGTGTTCGCGAAGGTGACCCGGGAACCGCAGCACTGGACCCGCCGGTACCACGAGTCCGAGCTGTACCAGCGCTACGTGGCCGAGCCGCTGGCCGCCGAGCGCGCCCGGCCCCGCCCGGAGCCGGCGCCGGAGGCGCCGGCTGCGGAGTCCGACCACCCGGACCCGGCGACCGCTCCGGCCGGTCCGCTCGCCCAGGCCATGCAGCTGCCGGAGCAGCTGGCCCGGGCGGTTCCGGAACAGCTGGCCCGGGTGGTTCCGGAGCAGCTCGTCCGGGCCATGCCGCAGCCGATCGCCCGAGCGCTGAACCTGGGCCGGCGCGGGGTGGCGAACCAGGCCAAGGACCCGGTCGGGCCGCTGCGCGAGTTCACGACGCTGAGCCTGCGGATGTTCTCGGTGATCGCCGCCGACCGCGGGTTCCTGCTGTTCCTGCTCGGGCTGCCGATGGTGCTCGCGCTGCTGTCCCACGCGGTGCCGGGCGAGACCGGTCTCGGACCGCCGGACGGGTTCAGCCTGGAGGCGCAGCGGCTGCTGGTGGTGCTGGTGGTCGGGGCGGCATTCATCGGGATCTCGTCCTCGATCCGGGAGATCGTCAACGAGAGCGTCATCTACCAGCGGGAACGCGCGGTCGGCCTGTCCCCCGGTGCGTACCTGGGCTCGAAGTTCGTGGTGCTGGGCATCATCAACGTAGTCCAGGTGAGCATCTTCGTGTGGCTGTCGCTGCTCGGCCGGGGCGGGCCGGAGGTGGCGCTGGTGCTCGGCTCCCCGCTGCTGGAGATCATCGTCCCGGTGGCGATGGTCACCACCAGCTGCACGATGTTCGGGCTGTGCATCAGCGCGCTGGCCCGGTCGATGGCGCAGACCACGCCGGTGCTGGTAGTGGCGGTGATGGCGATGCTGGTGCTCTCGGGCGGGCTGTTCGAGCTGGCCGGCGAGCCGGTGCTGAACCAGGTGTCGTGGCTCTCGCCGACCCGCTGGGGGTTCGCGGCCGGGGCCTCCACCGTGGACCTGCTCAGCATGGTGCCGATCGACGACTCGCTGTGGGCCCACAGCGCCGGTTCCTGGTGGCGGGCGATCCTGCTGCTGGCCGTGCAGATCGGGCTGCTCACAGCGGCCGCCCGGCTGGCCATGCGCCGGCTGGAGCCCGGCCGCTAGCGAGGCGTAGCGCAGCGAAGCCCCGCGATCAAGCGGCCGGGCCCAGCATCACAGCCGCTAGCGAGGCGTAGCGCAGCGAAGCCCCGCGATCAAGCGGCCGGGCCCAGCATCACAGCCGCTAGCGAGGCGTAGCGCAGCGAAGCCCCGCGATCAAGCGGCCGGGCTCCAGCACCACCGCTAGCGAGGCCCCGCCCGATGTCTGCGTGTGCACCGCCGCCGGGTCAGGAGGCTCCGCCTTCGTGTGCTCGTTTGGTGTACGTGCCCGAGGTGAGGTTGGCATAGGACTTGGCGACGATCTCCTCCAGCGCCTTCAGGTCGACCGTGCTCAGGTCCTTGACGTGGATGCATCCGACCCGAGCCGCGTGCGGCCCGAGTCGTGCGAGCAGATCGGTGTGCGCCCCGACGCCGTCGGACAGGTAGACGACGGTGGCCGCCTGACGGGCAGCGAACCCGGCCGCCGGGGCGGTGCCCTCACGGCCGCTGGCATACCGGTAGTGGTACTCGCCGAACCCGACGATGCTGCCCCACATCCGGGGCGGTTGGCTGGTAGCCCGTCGCATCAGCTCGATCATCGTCTCGGCATCGCGTTGACGCACCTTGGAGCGGACTGCATTCACGTAGGTCTCGACGGCGTTGTCCATCGCTTCCCTTGCCATGATGCGTAGTGTATGGCGATCGCCACGTTCGGCGCGGCACAGCGGCCGGTATCCCCGAATGCCCGCCGGTTCCGGTCGTGATCGAGCGTGCGTGGATCGCGTTCTCGACTCAGGCGCGGTCGATGGATTCCTGCAGCAGCTGCTGCGCTTCCGTGGCGGGGATGCCGGTGGCCCGGAGCAGGTCGATGGCGACCGACCGGACCTGCGCGACCACCACCCCGCCCGAGAAGCCGACCCCGTCCCGGTACGCCTGGGTGGCCTGCCCGACCGCGCTGAGCGCCCGCCCCCGGCAGGCCTCCGGCTCCACCGCCTCGGCCAGCTCCCGGCGCAGCCAGGTGACCGCCTCCCCGAGCAGCCGCACCGCCTCCGGCAGCCGGTCCGGCACCTGCTCACCGTCGGCGAGCAGCCGGACCGTGCGCCGCGCCAGCACCCGGGCGTTGCGCACCGCGTGCCCGATGTGTTCGGCACTGTCCACGTACTGCGTGAGCGGTCCCCGGGATCGCCACCGGATCGGCGCCAGGGTAGCGCTCTCCCGGCCCGCCGCCAGCGCCTCCTCGAACCGGATCAGACCGGCCTCGCCGTGGTCGAGCGTGCCCACCGCCGACTCGGCCCGGCGCCGGTCCCGGTCGGCCAGCGCGCTTGCGGATCGGGCCAGCCCGGTGGCCAGCGCGTCCAGCACCGGCGCGGTGGCCCGGGACACCACGGTCAGCGGGTTGGTGGGCAGCAGCAGCGCCATCACCCCCAGGCCGACCAGCCCGCCGATCAGCGCGTCCACGAACCGGAGCTGGCTCAGCCCGCTGCCCGGCGGGGTGAGCGTGGCCACCAGTGCGGCGGAGGTGGCCGACTGGACGACCAGTGCCGGGCCGCCGCCGACGAAGATCGCGACCAGGATCGCGAGCGCCACCACCAGCGCGATCTGGGCCGGGCCAGTGCCGATCCAGGCGATCAGCAGGTCGCCGACGCCGATCCCCACCGCCACCCCGACCACCAGCTCGCTGGCCCGGCGCAGCCGCTGGCCGACCGAGACGGCCAGCGTGACCACCGCCGCGATTGGCGCGAAGAACGGCTGGGCGTGCCCGACCAGGTCGTGCGCGACGAACCAGGCCAGGCCGGCGGCCAGCCCAGCCTGCAGCGCCAGCCAGACCCCGACCCGCAGCCGGCGCACCCGGTCCCGCAGGGTGGCGTGCGACCGGCGGGTCAGTGCCGCCAGGCCCTCCCCCATCGCCGCCCGCTGCGCCACAGCCCTCGAGAGTACGCGGGCGCCGGCCGGCCGGGACGGTCAACTCACGCGGACCGGCGCAGCAGCGCCAGGAACATCGCGTCGGTGCCGTGCCGGTGCGGCCAGAGCTGGACGGTCGGGCCCACGCCGAGTCCCGGCATCCCGTCCGGGAAGTAGGCCCGAGCGTCCAGCAGGGTGGTCGGGTGCGGGCTGCGGCGGCGACCCTCGGCCAGGCTTACCTGAGTCTCCACCAGGTGCGGCGAGCAGGTCACGTAGGCCACCAGCCCACCCGGCCGGGCCGCCGCGATCCCCGCCACCAGCAGCTCCCGCTGCAGCCGGGTCAGCGCCGGCAGGTCCGCCGGTGACCGCCGCCAGCGTGCCTCCGGTCGCCGGCGCAGCGCACCCAACCCGGTGCACGGGGCGTCCACCAGTACCCGGTCGAACCGGCCCGCCGGCAGGTCCTCACTGACGCCCACCGCCCGCCCGTCCTCGCGTACCACCGTCACCGGAAACCCGCGGACCGCCTGCTCCACCAGCCGGGCCCGGTGCGGGGCGATCTCCACCGCCGTCACCTTGGCGCGCAGCGGCGCGGCCAGCCCACCCAGCAGCGCCGCCTTCCCACCCGGTCCGGCGCACAGGTCCAGCCACCGCTGGGCCGGCCCCTCCGAGACCGGTGCCGTGGCCAGCGCCGCCGTCACCAGCTGGGAACCCTCGTCCTGTACGTGCGCCCGGCCGCCGGTCACCGCCGGCAGCTCACCGGGGGGGCCGCCGGGCAGGTAGACCGCGTACGGGGAGAACGCGCCCGGTGCGCCGCCCACCTCGTCGGCCAGGGCGACCGCGTCGACCCGACCGGGTCGGGCGCACAGATGCACTCCGGCCGGCTCGTTGTCCTCGGCCAGCGCCTGCGCCAGCTCCGCCCGGTCCCCGCCGAGCGCCTCCGAGAACGTCCGGACGATCCAGGCCGGGTGGCTGTGCGTCACCACGAGGTGGCCGACCGGGTCGTCGGACTCGGCCGGGACGACCCGGTCCAGCCAGTCGTCCAGCGAGGCGGTGGAGACGTTGCGCAGCACCGCGTTGGCGAAACCGGTGGCGCCGGGGGTGATCGCCTTGACCAGCCCGACCGTGGCCGACACCGCGGCGTGCGCCGGAACCCGGGTGAACAGCAGCTGGTACGCGCCGAGCCGCAGCGCGTCCCGGGTCGGCGGGTCGATCCGCTCGACCGGCCGCTCCGCCGCGGCCGCGACAATCTCGTCGAGGGTGGCGCGGCGGCGCAGGGTGCCGTAGACCAGCTCGGTGGCGAACGCCGCGTCCCGGCCACCGAGCCGGGCCTCGGCCAGGATCCCCGGCAGCGCCAGGTTCGCGTACGCGTCCTGGCGGTGGACGGCCACCAGCGCGTCGAAGGCGGCCCGCCGGGCCGGATCCATGCCCGCCCGGTCCCGGCCGGGCGGGCGGGGCCTCCGGTCAGTCACCGAGCCGCTCCCCGGGCGCCGGGCGCACGCCGCGGGCCCAGTCGAGCGCCGGCATCGGCCGCTTGCCGGCGGCCGCGACCCGGCCCAGCGCGACCGGCTCGGTGCCGGTGCCGACCAGCACCCGGTCCTTCGCCACTCGCAGCTCGCCGGGCTTCAGCCGGCCGGCCGGATCGGCACCGGTCGGGGTTACTGGGCCGAGCTTGACCCGCTCGCCGCGGAAGGTGGTCCAGGCGCCGGGGGCCGGGGTGCCGGCCCGGATCCGGCGGTCGACGCCGACGGCCGGCTCCGCCCACCGTACCCGGGTGTCCTCGGTGGTGATCTTCGGCGCGAGCGTGACTCCGTCGGCCGGCTGCGGCGCCGCCCGCGCCGTGTCGTCCTCGATCGCGTCCAGCACCTGTACGAGCAGCCGGGCACCGGCGACGGCCAGCCGATCCAGCAGGTCGCCGGCCGTGTCGGTGGGCCCGACCGGCTCGGTGACGGTGCCGAACACCGGGCCGGTGTCCAGTCCCTGCTCGAGCTGGAACACGCTGGCGCCGGTCAGCTCGTCCCCGCGCAGCACCGCGTGCGGCACCGGCGCCGCCCCCCGCCAGGCCGGCAGCAGCGAGAAGTGCAGGTTGACCCAGCCGTGCCGGGGGATGGCCAGCGCCGCCGGCGGGACCAGCGCGCCGTAGGCAACCACCGGGACGCAGTCCGGCGTCAGCGAGCGCAGCCGCTGCTGGAACTCCGGCTCCCGCGGCCGGGTCGGGGTCAGCGCCTCGATTCCCCGCTCGTGCGCCCAGCCGCGCACCGGCGACGGCAGCAGCCGGCGTCCCCGGCCGGCCGGGGCGTCCGGGCGGGTCAGCACCGCGACCAGCTCGTGCCGGGACGCCGCGATCGCCGCCAGGGCAGGCAGCGCCACCGCCGGCGTACCGGCGAACACCAGCCGCACGGTCAGCCTCCCAGGCCGAGCGGGCTCGGGTGGGGGCTCGGATGCGGGCTGACCTTGATGGTCGGCGGGGCCGCCGGGTCATACCAGTCCGCCTGCCGGATCTGCCGCATCGCCTGCTTACGGCGCTGCGGGTCGAGCCGGTCCAGGAACAGCACCCCGTCCAGGTGGTCGGTCTCGTGCTGGGCGCACCGCGCCAGCTGCCCCGTGCCCACCAGCCGCACCGGGTCGCCGTGCTGGTTGAAGCCCCGCGCCACCACGTTCATCCGCCGCTTCGTGTCCACGTAGACGCCGGGGATGGACAGGCAGCCCTCCGTACCGTCCTGCTCCTCGTCGTCCGGGAAGTCGAGCGCCGGGTTGACCAGGTGCCCGACCACGTCGTCCACGTCGAAGACGAACACCCGCAGGCCGACCCCGAGCTGCGGCGCCGCCAGCCCGCTGCCCTCCTGGTCCCGCAGCGTGTCGGTCAGGTCGGACACCAGCGTGCGCAGCTCCTTGTCGAAGTCGACCACCGGCTCGGCCGGGGTACGCAGGACCGGGTCCCCGAACAGGCGGACAGGCTGGACGGTCACGTGCTCTCCTCGCGGGACGCTGGTCGGTCAGGTCAGGTCAGCGTCTCAGTCTACGGCTCGGGTACGCCGCCGGGGATGGCCACTAGGCTGGCCGGGTGACGGACGTGCCGGGCAGCTACGGGCTGGCGGTCTGGGGGTCGCCGCAGTGGCGGGCCCAGGCGGCCTCGTGGCTGGACGAGCAGCTGGCCGCGGCCGGCCTCGCCCGGACCGGCGAGGTGACCCAGCCGCACCTGCGGGCCTGGGGGACGGTGCTGCGGGCACCGACCACCGACGGGCCGGTCTGGTTGAAGGCGCCGGGCCCAGGCACCGCCTTCGAGGTGGAGCTGTACCGGCTGCTGGCCCGGGTCGCCCCGGACCGGGTGCTCCCGGCGCTGGCCGCCGACCCGCGCCGGGGCTGGTTGCTGCTGCCCGACGGCGGACCGACCCTCGGCGAACGGGTCACCGGCGGCGACCTGGTCGAGGCGCTGGTGGTGATCCTTCCGCAGTACGGTCAGCTCCAGCGCGACCTGGCCGGACACGTCGACGAGCTGCTGGCGTTCGGAGTCACCGACATGCGCGCGGCGGTCATGCCGCAGCGCTTCGACGAGGCGTTGACCGCGGCGCGCGAGTATCTCGGCTACGCCGGCACCGCCCCCGACTGGGCGCTGTACCACCGGATCGTCGGTGCCCGCGCGAGCGTCGCGGCGTGGTGCCAGCGGCTGGCCGGCGCGCCGGTGCCGCCCAGCCTGGACCACAACGACCTGCACCCGTTCAACATCTTCCTCGCCGGCACCGACGGCGCCAGCCCCGCCGGCCCCGCCAGGTTCTACGACTGGGGAGACAGCGTGGTGGCACATCCGTTCGCCAGCCTGCTGGTCGGGCTCGGGTTCCTGCACCAGAGCCTCGGCGCCGGCCCGGACGACCCGCAGATCGTCCGCCCCCGCGACGCGTACCTGGAGGTGTTCAGCGACCTCGCCTCCCACGCTGAGCTGGTCGAGACGATCGGGCTGGCGTGCTCGGTGGGCAAGATCGCCCGGGCGCTGACCTGGCACCGCTCGCTGCGGGCGCAGGGTCTCGAGCAGGCCGGCGAGCACGCGCGAGCGCCGCTTGAGTCGCTGGCGTCGATGCTCGGCCCCAGCTACCTCACGCTGGGCGCCTGACCCACCCCGGCTACAGCAGGTCCAGCGGGTCGACCTGGATCCGGACCGGGTCCGGGGCCTTGCGGGCGCTGCGCACTCCAGCGGCGGCATGCAGGGCGGTCGCCAGCGCCGGGCCGGCGCCGCGCGCCACCCGCAGCAGCATCCGCTCCCCCTCCCGCTCCGGTGCGCCGCTGCCCGCCGGCACCGGTCCGAGCACCTGGGTGCCCGCCGGCAGCGCGCCCTCGGCCGCCGCCAGCAGCTCCGCCACCGCCGCCGGCGGCCCGGTCACGGTGGCTACCCGGGCGACGGGCGGGAACCCCAGTGCCCGCCGTTCGGCCAGCTCCCGCTCCGCGTACCAGCCCGGGTCGAACCGCAGCAGCGCCTGCACCACCGGTAACGAGCCGTCGGCGACCACCACCACCCGGCCGCCGTCGCCAGCCGGCCGGGCCAGCGCCGCCGCAGCCAGCCAGCGACGCAGCGTCTCCTCCCCGGCCCGCAGCTCCGCCCGGGTCAGCAGGGCCCAGGTGTCCAGCAGCAGTACGGCACCGTATCCGCGCTCGGCCACCGGCTCGGCGCCTGGCGTGGCCACCACCACCGCCGGCTGCGCCGGAACCGAGGCCAGCACCGCATCCCGCCCGGAGGTGCGGACCGGGTGGGACGGGAACGCCCGACCCAGCTCCTCGGCGGTCCGCCGGGCGCCGGTCACCGCGGCCCGCAGCCGCCGCCCGCCGCAGTGCGGACAGGCGTAGCCGGCGGCCGGCCGCCCGCACCACCGGCAGGCAGCGACCGCGCTGGCCGAGCGCAGCTCCAGCGGGCCGGCGCAGTGCGGGCAGCGGGCCGAGGCGCGGCAGTCGGCGCACGCCACCGCCGGCAGGTAGCCGCGCCGCGGCACCTGCACCAGCACCGGCGCGCCAGCCGCCAGCGCGTCCCGGGCGGCGTGCCAGGCGACGCTGGGCAGCCGGGCCGCGGTGGCCGCCGGGTCCCGGGCCAGCTGCGGGTCGTCCCCGGTCGGGGTCACCACCGGGGCGCGCCTCCGCAGGGTGGCCCGGTCCGGGGTGACCGGCTGGGCCCAGCCGGTCTCGATCAGCTGCTGCGCCTCGGCGGTGCGGGTGAAGCCGCCGACCAGCACCCCGGCACCGGCCAGCTGGGCCCGGGTGAGCAGCACCTCCCGGGCGTGCGGGTACGGGGCGCGGGGCTCGGCGTGCAGGTCGTCGCCGTCGTCCCAGATCACGACGAGACCCAGCCCGAGGCCCGCCGGCACTGGCGCGAACGCCGCCGCCCGGGTGCCGGCGACCACCGCCACCTGCCCCCGGGACGCCCGCAGGAACCGCCGGTACCGCTCCGCCGGGCCGAGGTTGGCCGCCAGCGCGATGTGCCGCCCCGGCCCGAGCGCCCCGGTCAGCGCCGCGTCCAGCCGTTCCAGGTCCCGCCCGTCCGCCACCACCACCACGGCGCCGCGGCCGCCGTGGACGGTCGCCGCCACCGCCTGCGCCACCCGGGCCGGCCAGTCCTCACCCGGCAGCGCGGTCCAGACTGCGCGCGGCGACCGGCCGCCGGCCAGCGCCCGCCCGAACGCCCGCCCGCTGCGATACCGCCCCCACCCCCCGCCGCCGTGTTGATCATGGACCTCCGTCGGCGTGTCCCCCGGCGTGTCGGGCAGAAACTCCATGATCGACTCGGTCGATGGAGCCCCGGCTGGGACCGACCCGGCCGCCGGGGGCTCCGCCTCGACCCGGGCGTGTCGGGGCGGGACAGCCAGCCGCAGCACGTCGACCAGGCTGCCGGCGTACCGCTCGGCGACCGCCCGGGCCAGCCGGAGCACCTCCGGGTGCAGCACCGGCTCCGGTGAGACGACCCGCTCCAGGTACGCGAGCCGCCCGGTGTGATCGGAGTCTGCCACCCGCTCCAGCAGCCAGGCGTCGACCAGCTGGCCGGAGAACCGGACCCGGACCCGGGTGCCGGGCCCGGCCGCCGCGTCGTCCGCCTCCGGAACCAGGTAGTCGAACAGCCGGTCCAGGTGGGGCAGCGGCAGGTCGACGCAGACTCGCGCGACCGCCAGAGCCGGTGCCGGCCGCCGCTGCCGGGTCCGCCGGCCGGACGCTGCACGGGCCGGCCGACTCACCCCGCCCCGCACGGTCGATCATGGACTTTCCGGCCCGACCCGTTGGCGACCCGCCGCCCTGGAAAGTCCATGATCAACGCGCGGAAAGAGCGGCTACGCGCCGGCGGCTTGCTTGAGGTCGGCGACCCGGTCGGTCCGCTCCCAGGTGAAGTCCGGCAGCTCCCGGCCGAAGTGGCCGTAGGCGGCGGTCCGCTGGTAGATCGGGCGCAGCAGGTCCAGATCCCGGATGATGGCGGCCGGGCGCAGGTCGAAGACCTGGTGGACTGCCTTCTCGATCTGGTCGGTCGGGACCACCTCGGTGCCGAACGTGTCGACCAGGACACTGACCGGGTGGGCCTTGCCGATGGCGTAGGCGACCTGGACTTCGCAGCGTTCGGCGAGGCCAGCGGCCACGACGTTCTTGGCGACCCAGCGCATGGCGTAGGCGGCGGACCGGTCGACCTTGGAGGGATCCTTGCCGGAGAACGCGCCACCGCCGTGCCGGGCATAGCCGCCGTACGTGTCGACGATGATCTTCCGGCCGGTCAGCCCGGCGTCCCCCATCGGGCCCCCGACCTCGAACCGCCCGGTCGGGTTGACCAGCAGGCGATAACCGGAGGTGTCCAGCGCCAGCCCCTCGATTTCGGGACCGATCACGTGCTCGCGCACGTCCGGCGTGAGCAGCTCCTCCAGCGAGATGTCGCCGGCGTGCTGGGAGGACACGACCACCGTGTTCAGCCGGACCGGCTGCAGCCCCTCGTACTCGATGGTGACCTGGGTCTTGCCGTCCGGCCGCAGGTAGGGCACGGTGCCGTCCTTACGGACCGCGGACAGCCGCTGCGCCAGCCGGTGCGCCAGCGCGATCGGCAGCGGCATCAGCTCCGGAGTCTCGCTGCACGCGAAGCCGAACATCATGCCCTGGTCGCCGGCGCCCTGCGCGTCCAGCGAGTCACCGGCACCCTCGACCCGCTCCTCGAAGGCGTGCTCCACGCCCTGGGCGATGTCCGGCGACTGCGAGCCGATCGACACGCTCACGCCGCACGAGCCGCCGTCGAAGCCCTTCTTGGACGAGTCGTAGCCGATCTCCAGGATGGTGCGCCGCACGATCTCGGGAATGTCCGCGTACGCGTTGGTGGTGACCTCTCCAGCCACGTGCACCTGACCGGTGGTGATCAGCGTCTCGACCGCCACCCGGCTGCGCGGGTCGTGCGTCAGCAAGGCGTCGAGCACCCCGTCGCTGACCTGGTCGGCGATCTTGTCGGGATGGCCCTCGGTAACCGACTCGGATGTGAACAGACGGCGGGTCACAGGCGCTCCTCAGTGCTAGGGGACGTCAGTGTTTCGCGAAGCCTATCGAGTCGCTGGTGAGGCCCCCAACGCCAGGCGGCCGGACCGACCGGTTTCAACCGAAATGTTACGCAACCGGCAGCCGGGACACGAGCAGGTCCCATACGGCGTCGGCCAGCTCGTCCTTGGTACGCGGGGACAGCACCGTGGTGCTCCCGTCCGCTCCCAGCACGGTGGCGGCGTTGGTGTCCGAGCCGAACCCGCCCGGCGCGCCGTCCCCGACCTGGTTGAGCACGATCAGATCGGCGCGCTTGCTGGCCAGCTTGGCGCGGGCGCTGGCGATCGCCGCGTCGCCGGTGACGGTCTCGGCGGCGAACGCGACCAGCAACCGTCCGGACCGCGGCTTGGCGGCGCCGACCGCGGCGGCGACGTCGACGGTCGGCACCAGGGCGAGCGCCAGCCCGGCACCGGCCTTCGCGATCTTCTCCGGGGCGTACTCGGCCGGGCGGAAGTCGCACGGGGCGGCGGCCATCACCACCGCGTCGGCGCCGGTCGCGGCGGCGAGCGTGGCGTCGTGCAGCTGGTCGGTGGTCTCCACCGGAACCACCCGGACACCCGCCGGGTCGGGCAGGCCGACGTTGGCGGCCACCAGGGTGACCGTCGCGCCCCGGGCCACCGCGGTACGCGCGAACGCGTACCCCTGCTTGCCGGAGGAGCGGTTGCCGAGGAACCGTACTGGGTCCAGCGGCTCCCGGGTGCCGCCGGCGGTGACGACGAACCGCCGGCCGGTCAGGTCCCGGGCGAGGTCGCCGCGGGCCAGCACCCGGGCGGCCAGCGTGAACAGTTCGGCGGGCTCGGGGAGCCGGCCGGTGCCCGAGTCCGCCCCGGTCAGCCGGCCAGTCGCCGGCTCGACCACGATCGCGCCGCGCTCCCGCAGCGTGGCCACGTTGGCGACGGTCGCCGGGTGCTCCCACATCTCGGTGTGCATCGCCGGGGCGAACAGCACCGGGCTGCGGGCGGTGAGCAGGGTGCTGGTGAGCAGGTCGTCGGCGATCCCGGCGGCGGCGCGGGCGAGCAGGTCGGCGGTGGCCGGGGCCACCAGCACCAGCTCGGCCTGCTGGCCGATCCGCACGTGCGGCACCTGGCCGACGTCCGACCACACGTCGGTGGCGACCGGCGCGCCGGACAGCGCCTCCCAGGTCGCGGCGCCGACGAACCGCAGCGCCGCCTCGGTCGGGACCACCCGGACCTGGTGGCCGGCCTCGGTGAGCAGCCGCAGCAGCTCGCAGACCTTGTAGGCGGCGATCCCGCCGGCCACCCCTAGGACAACCCGGGCCACGGCGGGGGCGGCTCAGCCGTCGGTCGGCTCGGCGGCGAGCAGGCCCGTGTTGATCTCCCGCATCGCGATCGAGAGCGCCTTCTCCTGCGGGGTCGTCTCCACCAGTGGTCCGACATACTCCAGCAGGCCCTCGCCGAGCTGGCTGTAGTAGGCGTTGATCTGGCGAGCCCGCTTCGCCGCGAAGATCACCAGCGCGTACTTGGAAGAGCTCTTCTCCAGCAGCTCGTCGATCGGCGGGTTGGTGATTCCCTCGGGCTGGGCCACGGTTCCGGACACAGTGATCCTTCTATAAGAGAGCGGGTGAACCGAGTAATCCTACCAGCTCGTCCGCGGCGCGCACGACGGAGTGGTTCACCACGGTCACGTCGAACTCCGGCTCGGCCGCCAGCTCCTCCCGAGCGTGCGCCAGCCGCCGCCGCACCGTCTCCGGGTCGTCCGTGCCCCGCCCCACCAACCGCCGCTCCAGCTCCTGCCAGCTCGGCGGGGCGAGGAAGACCAGCCGGGCCGCCGGTATGGCCCGCCGCACCTGCCGGGCGCCCTGCAGGTCGATCTTCAGCAGCACCGGCTCGCCCTCGGCCAGCCGCGCCACCACCGGCGCCCGCGGAGTGCCGTAGCGGGCGCCCGCGAACTCCGCCCACTCCAGCAGCTGGCCGCCCGCCACCAGCCGGTCGAACTCGTCCCGGTCCACGAAGTGGTAGTGCACCCCGTCCACCTCGTACTCCCGGCGCGGCCGGGTGGTCACCGAGACCGACAGCCAGACCCACGGCGAACGCGCCCGGATCAGCTCGATCACGCTGTCCTTGCCGACCCCGGACGGGCCGGACAGGACGGTGAGCCGAGCTGCCGGGCGCGTGTCCCCCATGTCTGTGTCCACTGCTTGTTTCTACCCTGTCGCCGCGTCGGCTACGCGGTGAACTCGCCAAGCAGTGCCTTCCGTTGTTGCTCGCCGAGGCCACGCAGCCGGCGGCTGTCGGCGATCTTCAGCTTCTCCATGGTCTGGGTCGCCTTGACCTTGCCGATCCCCGGCAGGGCCTGCAGCACCGTGACCACCTTGAGCTTGCCGATGACGTCGTCCGACTCCGCCCGGTCGAGCAGCTCGGCGAGGGTGACCTGGCCGTTCTTGAGCTGTTCCTTGAGGTCGGCCCGCGCCTTGCGGACCTCGGCCGCCTTTGCCAGGGCGGCCGCCCGCTGCTCGGGACTCAGTGATGGGAGGGGCACCAGTTCTCCTCGCAAATCTTCATCGCACCGGCCGGTCCGGCGCGGCGTGTGTGACACCTTCTGACGGTTGACTCGTGATGCCTCCGGTAACCACCGGTGCATCGGTCCAGCGCTGGGGAAACTAGCTGGTGGTGATGGTTTCAGCAACAGCGCCACGCGATGATCGACCGGGGCGGAACGTGCCGGGCGTCACATCCTGAACGGACAAACCGGTCAAACCGCCACGGCGAGGGCGCGCCGGCAGTCGGCCAGCGCCGCCTCCGCCGCCGCCCGCAGGCCGGCCACGCTCGGGCCGGCGGCGAGGATCTCCCGGGAGTACGAGGGCAGCACCGCCCCCGGGTCGGGTCCGAACCCGGCCGTCAGGTCGGCCGCCGTGGCCCCCTGCGCGCCGAGCCCGGGCGCCAG
Source organism: Micromonosporaceae bacterium (assembly GCA_009377645.1). Taxonomy (GTDB): domain Bacteria; phylum Actinomycetota; class Actinomycetes; order Mycobacteriales; family Micromonosporaceae; genus Natronosporangium. The sequence continues at coordinate 44,867 of WHTQ01000007.1, forward strand.
CACCGGGCCGCCCAGCCGGGACAGGTCCAGCCCGGTCGGGCCGACCGTCGCACCGATCACCACCCCGAAGCTGCCGGCCGCCGCACCCTGGTTGAGCTGGGCAATCTCATCCACCACCAGCTGGGCGACGGGCCGGCCGTCGGCGGTGCGGGCGCGCTGCACGGACCCCGCGTCCGGGTTGGAGGTCAGCGCCAGCACGAACACGCCGCCGCCGTGGGCGCGGGCCGCCGCGAACATCGGGTCCAGCGAACCCACCCCGAGGTACGGGTGGGCGGTGATCGCGTCGACCGCCAGCGGGCTGGCCGGGTCGAGGTACGCGGATGCGTAGCCGGCGGTCGTGGAGCCGATGTCGCCCCGCTTGACGTCCAGCAGCACCAGCGCTCCGGCCGCCCGCAGGTCCCGGATAGTTGCCTCCAAGACGCCGATCCCACGCGAACCGAACCGCTCGAAGAAAGCAGACTGAGGTTTAAACACTGCCACCCGATCGGCCAATGCCTCCACCACCGTTCGGGTGAACCGTTCCAGCCCGCTCGGGTCGTCGGTAAGGCCCCAGCCGGTCAGCAGCTCCGGATGCGGGTCGATCCCGACGCACAGCGGCCCGCGGGCCAGCTTGGCCGCCCGCAACCGCGCCCCGAAGCTCATCCCGACTCCTCCCGATCGACCGCGGCGACCGAGACCGCAGTGACCGCGGCGCCTACGGCCGACGTAATGGTAGCGACCTCGGCGTCACTGGCCAGATACGGCGGCATGGTGTAGACCAGGTTCCGGAACGGGCGCAGCCACGCCCCCTGCGCGACCGCCGCCGCGGTGGCGGCCGGCACGTCCACCGGACGGTCGAGCTGCACCACCCCGATCGCGCCCAGCACCCGCACGTCGACCACCCCCGGCTGGTCGGCCAGCGGCGCCAGCCCGGCCCGCAGCCCGGCCTCGACCCGGGCCACGTCGCCGCGCCAGTCCCGCTCCCGCAGCAGCCCGATCGAGGCGTTGGCGACCGCGCAGGCCAGCGGGTTGCCCATGAACGTCGGCCCGTGGGCCAGCACCGACGGCTCTCCGACGGCGATCCCGCGCGCCACCTCCGGCGTGCACAGCACCGCGGCGGCCGACAGGTAGCCCCCGGTGAGCGCCTTGCCGAGGCAGAGCACGTCCGGGGTGACGCCGGCGTGGTCGGCGGCGAACAGCGCCCCGGTGCGGCCGAACCCGGTGGCGATCTCGTCGAAGATCAACAGAACGTCGTACGCCCGGGTGAGCTCGCGCAGTGCCGACAGGTAGCCCGGGTGGTGGAACCGCATCCCGCCGGCCCCCTGCACCACCGGCTCCACGATCACCGCCGCCAGCTCGTCCCGGTGCGCCGCCAGGGTCTGCGCCAGCGCGTCCAGGTAGGCCGGCTCGGGCGGGGCGTCGAACCCGGCCGGCGGGGCCGGCACGAACACCTGCTCGGGCAGCACCCCGCGCCACAGCGCGTGCATCCCGCCCTCCGGGTCGCACACGCTCATCGGGTGGAACGTGTCCCCGTGGTAGCCGCCCCGCCAGGTCAGCAGCCGCCGCCGGCCGGGCCGGCCCCGGGCGCGCTGGTACTGCAGGCACATCTTGACCGCGACCTCCACGCTGACCGAGCCGGAGTCGGCCAGGAACACGTGCGCCAGCCCGGCCGGGGCGATCTCCACCAGGGTGCGGGCCAGCCGGACCGCCGGCTGGTGGGTAAGGCCGCCGAACATCACGTGGCTCATCCGGTCCAGCTGGTCGCGCACGGCCGCGTCCAGCACCGGGTGCCGGTAGCCGTGGATCGCCGCCCACCAGCTCGACATCCCGTCGACCAGCTCCCGGCCGTCGGCCAGCCGCAGCCGGGCCCCGTACGCGCTCTCCACCAGGTAGGACGGCGCGGTGGCCGGCATCGGGGCGTACGGGTGCCAGACGTGCGCCCGGTCCAGCGCCAGCGTCTCCTCCGGGGTCATCCGTCTCCTCCGGGGTCATCCGGCCAGCTTCCGGGCGGCGGCCCGGACCAGCGCCGGACCGTGGTAGACCAGCCCGGTGAACAGCTGCACCAGGCTGGCCCCGGCGTCGCCCAGCCGGGCCGCGTCGTCGGCGGTCATCACCCCGCCGACCCCGATCACCGGCAGCGCGCCGCCGGTCTGCCGGTGCACGAAGGCCACCACTTCGCGGGCCCGGCCGGTCAGCGGCCGCCCGGACAGCCCACCCGGCTCCTGCCCGGCCGCCTGGTCGGCCGGCGCCAGCCCGGCCCGGGCGGTGGTGGTGTTGGTGGCGATCACGCCGGCCGCGCCCCGGTCGGTGCAGACCTGCAGCAGCTCCCCGATCGCGTGGTCGGTCAGGTCCGGGGCGATCTTCACCAGGACCGGCTTGTCCCCCACCAGCGCCGCCAGCAGCGCGTCCAGGTGCCCCCGGTCCTGCAGGGTGCGCAGCCCGGGCGTGTTGGGCGAGGAGACGTTGACCGCGAAGTAGTCGGCGTGCTCGCGCAGCACCCGGTACGAGGCGAGGTAGTCCTCGACCGCGTCGCTCAGCTCGGTGGCCCGGGACTTGCCCAGCGAGATCCCCAGCGGCACCGGCGGCCGCCCCCGCACTGCCAGCCGGTCGGCCAGCGCCCGGGCGCCCCGGTTGTTGAACCCCATCCGGTTCAGCAGCGCCTCGCTGTCCGGCAGCCGCCGCAGCCGCGGCCGCTCGTTGCCCGGCTGCGGGTGCCAGGTGACCGTACCGACCTCCACGAAGCCGAACCCGAGCGCCGGCCAGGCGGCCAGCGCGGTGGCGTCCTTGTCCATCCCGGCGGCCAGCCCCACCGGGTTCGGGAACCGGATCCCGAACACGGTCCGGGGGGACTCGACCGCGTACCGCCGGCGCACCGCCGCCAGCGCCCCCGGCCGCCGGGCCAGCCGGCCCAGCCGCCGCAGGGTCCACTCGTGCGCGGCCTCGGCGTCCCCGTCACCCACCCGGAACAGGTACGGTCGCAGCGCTCGCTCGAACAACATCAGACTGATTCGTACCACCCCGGCGGGCGGAGTTGCGATGACGGCACTGCGATGTCACTATGACGCATGGACACCGTGGACATCGTACGAGTGGACCCGGCCGACGAGGCCCTGCTGGCCGAGCTGCACCGACTGCACCAGGCCGTACACGCCGCCGACCAGCCGGACCATCCCCGGCCACTGTGGGAGCCGTTCCTTGCCAGGCTGCGCCAGGACAACCGGGAGATGCGCACCGAGGTGCTGGCCGCCCACGTCGACGGCCAGCTGGCGGGGCGGGCGCTGATCGCGTGGCCGGTGATCGACAACCGCCACCTCGCCCAGTTCGACCTGGAGGTGATCCCTTCTCACCGGCGGCGCGGGGTGGGCCGGGCGCTGCTGGCTGGAGTGCGCCGGCGGGCGCAGGAAGAGCAACGACGCACCCTGGTCTCGGGCGCGAACCGGCCGGTGCTCGGTGGACCACCGCGCAGCGACGCCGGTGCCCGGTTCCTGGCGGCGATGGGGTTCGGGGTCGCGCTGGAGAGCATGTCGCGCCGGATCGACCTGGCCGCCGTCGACGCGGCCGACGAGCAGCGACTGCTGGCCGACTGCCGGCCGCGGGCGGCCGACTACGAATGCGCGAGCTGGACCGGCCCCACCCCGGAGCCGCTCGCCGGCGGGGCCGCGCGGCTGGTGAACCGGCTCATGACCGACGCACCGACCGGCGAGCTGGATATCGAGGAGAGCACCCTGGACGCCGCCCGGCTGCACGCCGACGAGCAGGCCGCGCTGGACCGGGGCACCCACCTGGTCGCGGCGGCCGCCCGGCACCGGGACACCGGCGAGGTGGCCGCCCTCACCCGGGTGGACGTCCGGCCGCCCGGCGACCACGGGACGATCTGGGTCACCATCGCCGATCCGCGGCATCGCGGCCACCGGCTCGGCACGATCGTCAAGATCGAGGTGCACCGGCTGGTCCGGCGGACCTTCCCGTACCTGCAGCACGTCTACACCGGCAACGCCGACTCGAACGCGCACATGGTGGCGATCAACGAGCGGCTCGGCTACGTCGCCGTCGAGGCCGTCATCGTCTACCAGCTCAACCGGTAGCCGAGGCGGCCTCGGCGGGCAGGCCGCGCGCGGCGCAGGCGGCTGCCACCGCCACCGGGCGAACCTGGTCGATGGGCAGCTCCGGCAGCAGCGCCGCGGTGTCCTGCAGCCCGCCCAGCGCCACCACCGCCCGGATCCGGTCGGCCGGGCCGGCCTGGCAGCGCACCCCGGACGGGACCGTCCCACGGGCCGCTGGCCGGCGTGGCCGCGGCGCTGGCGGACGCCGACCGGGTCGGCGCCGTGCAGCCGGCCGAGTCCAGCCCGGACGGCCGGACCGCCCGGATCGACCTGCTGCTGGCGGTGGCCGCGGCCTCGCTGATCCTGGCCGGCACGTTCAGCTCGCTGCTGGTCTCCCGGGTCGGGTTCCTCACCCAGCTCGGGTTGTCGGTCGCGGTCGGGATCCTGCTCGCCGCAGTGATGGCGCTGTTCCCGGTGCCCGGCCTGACCGCGCTGGTCGGGCGGGCCGCATGGTGGCCGGGCAACCGGCGCGGTCAGAGCTCGGGGTAGTGCACCGCGCCGAGGCCGGCCAGCCGGTCCCGGGTGGCCGGGTCGCAGAGCGCCCCGGCCAGCCCGGCCGCGTACGCCTCCGCGTCGCCGACCCCGAGCTGGCCGGCCAGCGCGTACTCCCGGCTCAGGTCGGTGCCGAACATCGCCGGGTCGTCGGTGTTGATGCTGCACCGCACGCCGGCCGCGCGCAGCCGCGGCAGCGGGTGCTCGGCCAGCGAGCCCACCACCCGGGTACGCAGGTTGGAGGTCGGGCAGACGTCGAGCACCAGCCCGCGGTCGACGATCTCGGCCAGCACCCCCGGGTCCTCGACCGCCCGGATCCCGTGCCGGATCCGGGCTGGCTGGAAGGACAGGATCTCCCGTACCGACTCCGGACCGGCCGCCTCGCCGGCGTGCGGCACCAGCGCCAGCCCGCCGTCGGACGCGATCGCGAACGCCTCCGCGTAGGGTGCCGCCGGCGCGGCCGCCTCCAGCCCACCCAGCCCGAGCCCGACCACCCCCCGGTCGGCGAACCGCACCGCCCACCGGGCGCACTCCTGCGCCAGCTCCGGGTCGAGCGTGCGGTACAGGTCCGGGGTCAGCCGCACCGTCACCCCATGCTGCTCGTACGCGGCGACCGCGCCCTCGGTGTAGCCGGTGAAGATCTCCTCCCAGCTGACGCCCCGCTGCACCCGCTCCGACGGCGAGAAGATCCCCTCCAGGTAGACCGCGCCGTGGCTGGCAGCCTCGGCGGCGTAGTCCACCACCACCTGCCGGAAGTCGTCCACTGTGCGCAGGCAGTTCGTGGTCAGCAGCCAGACCCGGACGAAGTCCTCGAAGTCGGTGAACTCATACAGCTCCTGCAGCCCCTCGACGGTGTCCGCCGGCAGCGGCAGGTCGTTGCGCCTGGCGATCTGCAGCAACGTGGCCGGCCGGATCGCCCCCTCCAGGTGCACATGCAGCTCGATCTTCGGCGTGGTCACGCCGATCGAGCCTACCCGCCACCCGTGCCCGCGACCGCGACCAGGCCTGGCCCACGGCGTGCTCACCGCCCGCGGCCGGTACGACGCGCCGGCCGAACTCGGTCAGAGGGCGTAGGTGCGCAGCACCCGAAGTGCCGCCGCGCCGTACGGCCCGCGGGTCACCAATCCGGAGTCCGCGGGTGCCAGGCGGCGCGCCCCGACCCGGCAGAACGCACCGGCCGGTCCGGTGATCGACGAGTCGGCCTCGGGTGGTCCGTACCGCCAGAACGTCCCGTCCGGCGCGGTCAGCTCGCAGTAGATCTCCGCTGGCGGCTGCCCGGCGAGCCCGAGCGCGTACGGCAGCGTGCTGTGGCCCAGCCAGGCGATGTGCCGCAGCCGGGCCGTGTCCGGGTAGTCGATGCCGAGCGGGACGGCGATGTCCAGCGCGTGCGTCCAGTGCTCGGCCAGCCGGGTGGTGGCCAGCGTCCGTGGCTTGAGCGGGGTCGTCACCCACCGGAGCGGCTGCCGCGGGTCGGCACGCTGCAGCGCAGCGAGCGCGGCCCGGCGGGCGGTGCGCCACCGCTGGAAGATCTCCGGCGGCGCCGGGCGTTCGGCTCGCACCATCGCGGCCATCGCTTCGTCGACGTTGTCGGCGTAGTCGCGCCACTGCACCACGTCGGCACCGGCGCTGGCACTGGCCACCACCGCCTCCTCGGTCTGAGCGAGGTGGAGAACGACATCGGCAACCGTCCACCCGTCCGCCGCCGAGGCGCGCGACCAGTCCGCCGCCGGCAGCCCGGAGAGGACCTCCTCGAGATGACCCTGTTCGGCCTCGAGATCGTGGAAGATCTCAGTGGACACGGGTTGAATGCTACGGCACCAGCACCGAGCGGATGTGGCGACTGGAACGCGTGGACGACATCCCGGGTGACGAGCGGGGTCAGGTAGTCATACGTAGCCGCCGGGATCAGCTGCTACGTAGCCCGTGACCAGTCAAGATACGCAACCGGTGCCGATGCCGAGCGGACCTCGCCGGCCAAGGATGGAGGTGACACCGAGCCCCACGAAGGAGCCACCATGAACACTCACCCGGACCTGACAATGCTGCTCGCCACCGAGTTGCGCAGCCGGCTGGCGGCCGAGGCCGAACATGCCCGGCTGCTGACGGTCGCCCGGCGCGCCCGGCGGGGTCGCCGCGGTCACCGCCAGCTGGCCGGATCCGAGCTGACCGGGAGGACCCGATGACCACCACGATGGTGGAGCAGACCCGCACCGCTGCTCCGGGCGCAGACCTCCGGGCGGACCTGCAGGCGGCGCACCTGGCCGCCACCGCGGTGGTCGCGGGCCTCGACCTCGACCACCGCCAGCTCTGGCGGCGGGCGGACCGGACCGTCGCCGAGCTGGCAGCCGCCGGGGACCGGTTGACCGCCGCGATCACCGGCGAGCAGCCCGGTTCGACCGCGCGAAGCGTGCCGCCGGTGGTGCGGGTCAGGACGCTGGTGGCCGCACAGCAGCGCCTGTTCGCCGCGCTGGACCGGCACCCGGCGCTGGACCCGGAGCTGCTCGCACAGGCCACCCGGGAGGTGCGTACCGCCACCGCTGCGCTCAGCTCGTTCCGGCGTGCTATGCCAGATCTATACCCACCACAAGTCCAAGATCGACGCGGGGTTAGCAGGTGTTGAGCATGGACTGGAGAGCCGACTTCTCGGCGGCGTTCACGGTCAGGCCCCAGACGTGCTTGGACCGGATCCACATCTTGGAGTAGGTGCAGTGGTACCCGGCCCGGGGCTTCCACTCGGCCGGGTCGCGGTCACCCTTGGACAGGTTGGATGAGGCACTCGCCGCGCGCAGCTGCGGCCACTGCAGGTCGTTGGCGAACGACCGGCGCCGGCTGGTGGTCCAGCTGTCGGCACCGGAGCGCCAGGCCTCGGCCAGCGGCACCACGTGGTCGATGTGCACCTGCGAGGCGGAGTGGACGGTCACCCCATCGTACGGGCTGAACCAGCGGCCACTGACCGGCTGGCAGCTCGAGTTGACCACCACGTCGATGCCGTCCCGGCTCAACACGGTCTGCCGGGTGGTACAGCCGCCGCTGCTGGTCCAGTGCGGGAACAGGTCCCGCGAGTAGCCGGCCAGCGAGCCCTCGGCAGCCACCGGCAGCCCGGTCAGCTCGGTCTGGGCGGTCGTCTTGCGCGGGATGTTCGGTGCGGTTGCGGCGGCTGGTGACGCCGGCAGGAGGATCAGGCCCAGCCCGAGCGCAACCACGCTCAGCAGCGCCAGCAGCCGGAGCCGGAACCGGCGGCGGTGCGCGCGCTGCGGCGGAGCAGGTGTCATGATGACCTCCCGAGGGATGGCGGGATTGGTCTGTCTATATTTCACAATGCCGATGGTGGGTCGGTCAAGAGCCTGGCCGGTCCGCCCCGCCGCGGCGAACCGAACCGGACGGTGAACCGGCGACCACCAGCCGTCGTGTCTGCGGATGGGTGATGAGATGCGCACCGGACTCCGCTGGTCAGCTCCGGCCGCCGCGGCGGCGCTGCTGCTCGCCGGCTGCACCGGTGCGGGCGGGGAGGGACCATCCCGGGCCGCGGAGCCGGCCGCACCGGCCACCACCCGGCCGGCCACCCAGACCTCGGCCCCGCCGCCGTTCGCGCCGCAGCTCGACAGCTACGACGTCCCGGCCGGCAGCCGGCCGCACGACGTCGCCCCGGCCCGCGACAGTGGGGTGTGGTACACGGCGCAGGGGTCGGGCGAGCTCGGGCTTCTCGACCCGGCCACCGGCGACACCCGGCACATCCCGCTCGGCGCCGGCTCGCGTCCGCACGGCGTGATCGTCGGCCCGGACGGCGCCCCGTGGGTCACCGACGGCGGGCTGAACGCGATCGTCCGGGTGGATCCAGCCACCGAGCAGGTCGACGTCTTCCCGCTGCCCGCCGACCGGGACGAAGCCAACCTCAACACCGCCGCGTTCGACCGCACCGGCCGGCTCTGGTTCACCGGCCAGAGCGGCGTCTACGGCCGGCTCGACCCGGCCACCGGCGAGCTGGCGGTCTTCGACGCACCGCGCGGCCGCGGCCCGTACGGCATCACCGCCACCCCGAACGGTGAGATCTACTTCGTCTCGCTGGCCGGCAGCTACCTCGCCCAGGTCGACCTGGAGACCGACCGGGCCACCGTGATCGAGCCGCCCACGGCCGGGCAGGGCGCCCGGCGAGTCTGGTCGGACTCGGCCGGCCGGCTGTGGGTCAGCGAATGGAACACCGGCCAGGTCTCCCGGTACGACCCGGCCACCGACCGGTGGCGGGAGTGGCCGCTGCCGGGCGACGCACCGCAGGCGTACGCGGTCTACGTGGACGAACGGGACGCGGTGTGGCTGAGCGACTTCGGGGGCAACGCGATCTGGCGGTTCGACCCGGCCACCGAGCAGTTCCGGGAGCTCGGCGAAGCGTGCGAGCCGAACCAGACTCGCTGCCCGAGGTCGGGCGACCCGGGCGAGGTCCGGCAGCTGCTCGGCCGCAAGGGCGAGGTCTGGGCGCCGGAGTCCGCCAGCGACCGGCTGGTCGTGATCCGGTACTGAGCCGGACCCGTGGTCAGCGCGGGTGGAGCTGCTGCAGCGAGCGGACGGTCAGCTCGCCACGGATCAGCGCCTCGACGCCCATCACCGCGGCGGCCGCCCCCGGCACGGTGGTCGCACACGGCACGTCCGCGGCCACCGCGGCGCTGCGGATCTCGTACCCGTCCCGGCGGGCGGTCGGCCCGGACGATCCCTCCGGGGTGGTGATGACCAGCGCCACCTCCCCGGCCGCGATGATCGAGACAGCGTCCTGACCGGGCGCCTCCTCGAAGTGCTTGGCCACGGTCTGGCAGGCGATCCCGTGCCGGCGCAGCACCTCCGCGGTGCCGGCGGTAGCGACGATCTCGAAGCCGAGGTCGGCCAGCCGCTTCACCGGGAAGATCATCCCGCGCTTGTCCCGGTTCGCGACCGTGACCAGCACCGTGCCAGCCACCGGTAGCGATCCGAACGCGGCCGCCTGCGACTTGGCGAACGCCTGCCCGAACGCGGTGTCGATGCCCATCACCTCGCCGGTGGACTTCATCTCCGGGCCCAGCAGCGAGTCGATCCCGCGGCCGGCCGGAGTGCGGAACCGCTTGAACGGCAGCACCGCCTCCTTGACTGCCACCGGAGCGCCGGGCGGGACCTGCCCGCCGTCCCCGGCCGCCGGGAGCATCCGCTCGGCCCGCAGGGTGGCGATGTCCGCCCCGAGCATGATCCGGGCGGCCGCCTTGGCCAGCGCCACCCCGGTCGCCTTGGACACGAACGGCACGGTACGCGAGGCGCGCGGGTTCGCCTCCAGCACGTAGAGGGTGTCGTCCTTCAGCGCGTACTGCACGTTCAGCAGCCCGCGCACGCCGACCCGGCGGGCGATCTCCTCCGTGTAGCGCCGCACCTGCGCCAGGTGCGGGCCGGCCAGCGTGATCGGGGGCAGCGCGCAGGCCGAGTCGCCGGAGTGGATCCCGGCCTCCTCGATGTGCTCCATCACGCCGCCGATGAAGACCTCGCCGTCCGCGTCGGCGAGCGCGTCCACGTCGATCTCGACTGCGTCGTCCAGGAACCGGTCCACCAGCACCGGATGCTCCGGGGAGATCTCCGTCGCCCGTCCGATGTAGTCGCTCAGGGTCGGGTCGTCGTAGACGATCTCCATTCCGCGGCCGCCCAGCACGTACGAGGGGCGCACCAGCACCGGGTAGCCGATCGTCGCGGCGATCCGCTGCGCCTCCGGGAAGGAGGTGGCGGTCCCGTACGCGGGGGCGGGCAGCCCGGCCTCGGCGAGCAGCGCGCCGAACGCGCCCCGGTGCTCGGCCAGGTGGATCGACTCCGGTGCGGTGCCGACGATCGGCACCCCGGCGTCCTTGAGCCGCTGCGCCAGCCCGAGCGGGGTCTGGCCGCCGAGCTGCACGATCACGCCGACCACCCCGGGGCCACCGGCGGCCACCCCGGAGGCGTGCTCGGCCCGCCACACCTCCCGCACGTCCTCGAAGGTCAGCGGCTCGAAGTAGAGCCGATCGGAGGTGTCGTAGTCGGTCGAGACGGTCTCCGGGTTGCAGTTGACCATCACCGTCTCGTAGCCGGCCGCCCGCAGCGCCAGCACCGCGTGCACGCAGGAGTAGTCGAACTCGATCCCCTGCCCGATCCGGTTCGGGCCGGAGCCGAGGATCAGCACCTTCGGCCGGTCCGAGCCGGCCACCTCGGTCTCCTCGTCGTAGGAGGAGTAGTGGTACGGCGTGGTGGCGGCGAACTCGGCGGCGCAGGTGTCCACCGTCTTGTAGACCGGGTGCAGGGTCAGCCGGTCCCGCAGCGTGCGCACCCCGGCCTCGCCGGCCAGCTCCGGGCGAAGCGCCGCCAGCTGCCGGTCGGACAGACCGGCCCGCTTGGCCCGGCGCAGCAGCGGCTCGTCCAGCACCGGCGCGGCCACCAGCTCGGCCCGCAGGTCGACCAGCGAGCCGATCTGGTCCACGAACCACGGGTCGTAGCCGCTGGCGGCGGCCACCTCGGCCACCGACGCGCCCAGCCGCAGCGCCCGCTCCACCGTGTACAGCCGCCCGTCGTGCGGCGCAGCCAGCTCCGCCACAGTGGACGCAAGCGTGGCCCCGGCCGGATCCGGCACGGTCCAGAACCCGTCGGCGGACGCCTCGACCGATCGCATCGCCTTGTTCAGGGCCTCGGCGAAGTTGCGCCCCAGCGCCATCGCCTCGCCGACCGACTTCATGGTGGTGGTCAGCACCGGGTCGGCAGCGGGGAACTTCTCGAACGCGAACCGCGGGATCTTCACCACCACGTAGTCCAGGGCCGGCTCGAAGGCCGCCGGGGTCTGCCGGGTGATGTCGTTCGGGATCTCGTCCAGGGTGTAGCCGATCGCCAGCTTCGCGGCGATCTTCGCGATCGGGAACCCGGTCGCCTTCGAGGCCAGCGCCGAGGACCGGGACACTCGCGGGTTCATCTCGATCACCACCAGCCGGCCGGTGGCCGGATGCACCGCGAACTGGATGTTGCAGCCGCCGGTGTCCACCCCGACCTGGCGCAGCACCGCGATCCCGAGGCTGCGCATCGCCTGCAGCTCCCGGTCGGTCAGCGTCATCGCGGGCGCGACCGTGACGCTGTCGCCGGTGTGAACGCCCATCGGGTCGACGTTCTCGATCGAGCACACGACCACCACGTTGTCGTGCCGGTCGCGCATCAGCTCCAGCTCGAACTCCTTCCAGCCGAGCACGCTCTCCTCGACCAGCACCTGCTGCACCGGCGAGGCGGCCAGCCCGGCGCCGGCCAGCCGTTCCAGCTCGTCGCGGGTGCGGGCCAGCCCGGAGCCGAGCCCACCCATCGTGTACGAGGGCCGGATCACCACCGGCAGCCCCAGCTCGGCGACGGCCTCCCGAACCTGCTCCATCGACCCGCACACCGCCGAGTGGGGGGTCTCGCCACCGGCGGCGGCGACGATCTGCTTGAACAGCTGCCGGTCCTCGCCGCGCCGGATCGCCTGGATGTCCGCCCCGATCAGCGCCACGCCGTACTTGTCTAGCACCCCGGCGTCGTGCAACGCCACCGCGGTGTTCAGCGCGGTCTGGCCGCCCAGCGTGGCCAGCAGCGCGTCCGGGCGCTCCTTGGCGATCACCTGCTCCACAAACTCCGGCGTGATCGGCTCCACATAGGTGGCGTCGGCCAGCTCCGGGTCGGTCATGATGGTGGCCGGGTTGGAGTTGACCAGGCTGACCCGCAGCCCCTCGGCCTTCAGCACCCGGCAGGCCTGGGTGCCGGAGTAGTCGAACTCGCAGGCCTGCCCGATCACGATCGGTCCGGAGCCGATCACCAGCACGTGCGCCAGGTCCGCCCGCCTAGGCATCGCCGACCAGCCCCACGAACCGGTCGAACAGATAGTCGGCGTCGTGCGGGCCGGCCGCCGCCTCCGGGTGGTACTGCACCGTGAACGCCGGCACGTCCCGGCACCGCAGCCCCTCCACCACCTGGTCGTTCAGGCACACGTGCGACACCTCGACCGCCCCGAACTCGGTGTCGACCGTGCCGTCCAGCGGCGCCCGCACCGCGAACCCGTGGTTGTGGGCGGTCACCTCCACCTTTCCGGTGACCCGGTCCAGCACCGGCTGGTTGATCCCCCGGTGCCCGTACCCGAGCTTGTAGGTGCCGAACCCGAGCGCCCGCCCCAGCACCTGGCTGCCGAAGCAGATCCCGAACAGCGGCAGCCGGCGCCGCAGCACCTCGGTGGCCAGCGCCACCGGGTGGTCGGCGGTGGCCGGGTCGCCCGGCCCGGGCGAGAAGAACACCGCGTCCGGCTTCACCGTCAGCAGGTCGTCCAGGGTGGAGCTGGCGGGCAGCACGTGGGTGGTGACCCCGCGGGCGGCCAGCCGCCGGGCCACGTTGCGCTTGATGCCCAGGTCCAGTGCGGCCACCGAGTACCGGTGCGGCCCGTCCGCCGGCACGGTGTACGCGGCCGGGGTGCTCACCTCGGCGGACAGGTCCGCGCCCAGCATCGGCGGGCTGGCAAGCACTCGCTCCCGCAGCGCCACCGGATCGTCGTCCACGCTGGAGATCCCGGCCCGCATCGCGCCCCGCTCCCGCAGGTGCCGGGTCAGCGCCCGGGTGTCCACACCGGAGATCCCGACGATCCGTTCGGCGGCCAGCCGGTCGGCCAGCTCACCGGTGGCCCGCCAGTTGGATGCGGCCCGGGCCGGGTCGCGCACCACGTAGCCGGCGACCCGGACCCGGTCCGACTCGTCGTCCTCCCGGTTCACCCCGGTGTTGCCGATGTGCGGAGCGGTCTGCACCACCACCTGCCGGTGGTAGGACGGGTCGGTGAGGGTCTCCTGGTAGCCGGTCATCCCGGTGGCGAACACCGCCTCCCCGAACGCCTCCCCGACCGCCCCGTAGGCCGCGCCGTGGAACGTGCGCCCGTCCTCCAACACCAGCACCGCCGCGGTCAGCGACATTGGTTCGCTCCAGCGCTCACCTGACCGCCTTCCCGTCCCGGACCGTCGGCTCGCCCCGCAGGAAGGTGGCCACCACCCGGCCGGGCAGCTCGGTCCCCGCGTACGGGGTGTTGCGGCTGAGGCTGGCCAGCTCCCCCGGCTCGACCGTCCAGCGGGCGGCCGGGTCCACCAGGGTGAGGGTGGCCGGCACCCCGACCGCCGGATCCTGCCCGTGGCCGGCCAGCCCGGCGATCCGGGCCGGCGCCCGGCTCATCCGCTCCGCGATCAGCTGCCACAGTGCCATGTCGCCGGCTCCGTCACCGAACACCTGCAGCGCCACCGGCAGCGCGGTCTGCAGGCCGAGCATCCCCGGCCGGGCGTACGCCCACTCGCACTCCTTGTCCTCCACGGTGTGCGGGGCGTGGTCGGTGGCGATCGCGTCGATCACGCCGTCCAGCACGGCCTGCCGAAGCGCGGCCACGTCGTCGGCCGTCCGCAATGGTGGGTTCACTTTGAACACCGGGTCGTACGCGGTGGCGGCCGAGTCCCAGCCGCTCGCGAGTGCGGGGCTCGCAAGCTCGCTCCTCCCGCTCGCGCAACTGTCGGTCAGCAGCAGGTGGTGCGGGGTCACCTCGGCGGTGACCGGCACCCCGCGCGCCTTGGCCTGCCGCAGGATCTCCATGCTGCCGGCGGTGGACACGTGGCAGACGTGCAGCCGGGAGCCGACGTGGCCGGCCAGCAGCACGTCCCGGGCGATGATCGCCTCCTCGGCGACCGCCGGCCAGCCGGCCAGCCCGAGCCGGGTGGCGACCTCCCCCTCGTGCAGCTGGGCGTCCTCGGTCAGGCGTGGCTCCTCGGCGTGCTGGGCGATCACCCCGTCGAACGACTTGACGTACTCCAGCGCCCGGCGCATCAGCCGCGGGTCCGCCACGCACCGGCCGTCGTCGGAGAACACCCGCACCCGGGCGGCGGAGCTGGCCATCGCGGCGAGCTCGGCCAGCCGCTGCCCCCGCAGCCCGACCGTGACCGCGCCGACCGGCTGCACGTCCACCAGCCCGGCGTCCCGGCCCAGCCGGTAGACCTGCTCGACCACCCCGGCGGTGTCGGCCACCGGGTCGGTGTTGGCCATCGCGCACACCGCGGTGAACCCGCCCAGCGCGGCCGCCCGGGACCCGGTCTCGACCGTCTCGGCGTCCTCCCGGCCGGGCTCGCGCAGGTGGGTGTGCAGGTCGACCAGGCCGGGCAGCGCCACCAGCCCGTCCGCGTCGACCACCTCCGCCCCCTGGGCGGTCAGCCGGGTCCCCATCTCGGCCACCACGCCGTCGCGCAGCAGCAGGTCGGCCGGGTCCCCGCCGAGCACCCGGGCGCCCCGGATCACGTACCTCACTGGCGTCCCCCCCCGAGCAGCAGGTACAGCACGGCCATCCGGACCGACACCCCGTTCGCGACCTGCTCCACGATGGTAGACCGGGCCGAGTCGGCCACCTCCGGCGCGATCTCCATCCCGCGGATGATCGGGCCGGGCGCCATCACGATCGCGTGCTCGGCCAGCCGGGCCGCCCGGCGGCTGTCCAGCCCGTAGTGGCGGGCGTACTCCCGGACGGTCGGGAAGTAGGAGTCGGCCATCCGCTCCTGCTGCACTCGCAGCATCATCACCACGTCCGCCTCCGGCAGCACCGCGTCCAGGTCGTAGGAGAAACTCACCGGCCAGGCACCCACCCCGACCGGCATCAACGTCGGGGGTCCGACCAGCACCACCTTGGCGCCCAGTGTGTGCAGCAGCCGGGCGTTCGAGTGCGCGACCCGGCTGTGCAGGATGTCCCCGACCACCGCCACTGTCAACCCGGACAGCCGGCCCAGCCGGGACCGGATGGTGTAGGCGTCCAGCAGCGCCTGGGTGGGGTGCTCGTTGGTGCCGTCGCCGGCGTTGAGGACGCTGCCGTCCAGCCAGTGCGCCAACCGGTGCGGGGCGCCGGCCGCCGAGTGGCGCACCACCACCGCGTCCGCGCCCATCGCCTGCAGGGTCAGCGCGGTGTCCTTGAGGCTCTCCCCCTTGGCCACGCTGGACCCCTTGGCCGAGAAGTTGATCACGTCGGCAGACAGCCGCTTGGCGGCCGCCTCGAACGAGATCCGGGTCCGGGTGGAGTCCTCATAGAACAGGTTCACCACCGTGCGCCCGCGCAGGGTGGGCAGCTTCTTGACCTCCCGCCCGGTGACGTTGGCCAGCTCGGCCGCGGTGTCCAGTACCTCGGTCGCCCCGGCCGCGTCCAGATCGGCGGCGGAGAGCAGGTGCCGGTTCATTCCGGGGGCTCCGGCACGATCGCGACCGAGTCGGTGCCGTCGGTCTCGGCCAGGCTGACCCGGACCTGCTCGGCCAGCGCGGTCGGCAGGTTCTTGCCGACGTAGTCGGCCCGGATCGGCAGCTCCCGGTGCCCCCGGTCGACCAGCACCGCCAGCTGGACCGCGGCCGGCCGGCCCAGGTCCCGCAGCGCGTCCAGCGCCGCCCGGGCGGTCCGGCCCCGGAACAGCACGTCGTCGACCAGGATCACCCGCTGCCCGTCGATCCCGCCGGGTGGCAGCTGGGTCGGCCCGAGCGCCCGGGGGGCCTGGGAGCGCAGGTCGTCGCGGTAGAGCGTCACGTCGACGACGCCGACCGGCACCCGTACCCGCTCGAAGGCGTGGATCCGGTCGGCGATCCGGTGGGCCAGCGGCGCCCCCCGGGTAGGGATGCCGAGCAGGACGGTGCCGGTGGCACCCTGGGTCCGTTCCAGGATCTGATGGGCGATTCGGTCCACCACCCGCTGCAGATCGGCGCCGGACAGGACGGTCTTGGCGGTGGAGTGCGCAGCCTCGGAGAAGGCCACCGTGGGACCCCCTTTCCCGCCTCGCTGGACGGGTCATTAAAGGATGTCGGACAGGCCGCTGTGAGCGTACCAGCCGGAGCCGGCGACGATCCCCTGGCGACAGGAGGGTAACCAGCACTTGACCAGCGGGCCGCCTCCGCGTACCGTCACTCTGCGTAGCAAAACTCGGGTAAATCCCCTCGGTCAGTCACTGGGAGTGTCGATCATGCCGTCAGAGTTCGCCAAGCAACTGGGCGCCCGCCTGCGTGCCATCCGCCAGCAGCAGGGGCTGTCCCTGCAGGGCGTGGAGGAGAAGTCGGGCGGCCGCTGGAAGGCCGTGGTGGTCGGCTCGTACGAGCGCGGAGACCGGGCGGTCACCGTGAACCGGCTGGCCGAGATCGCCGACTTCTACCGGGTGCCGGTCTCGGAGCTGCTGCCGGAGGGCACCCCGATCCAGTTCGACTTCGCCGGCAAGGTGGTGCTCGACCTGGAGAAGCTCTACGACCGGAAGGAGGACGACCTCACCCACGTGGCCAACTACGCGCGGGCGATCCAGCACCAGCGCGGCGACTACAACGGCCGGGTGCTGTCGATCCGGGCCTCCGACCTGCAGGCGCTGGCGATCGTCTACGACGAGGCGCCGGCCGACCTGATCGACCGGCTGTCCGACAACGACATGCTGGTCGCCGACCCCCGCTCACTGTTCGAGTAGTAGCCCCGGCCGTACGCAAGATTGCCCCGTGGCCACCGGCGTCAGGGGGTGGCGAACTCGGCGATCCGGCCGAGCACGCCGTTCAGGAACCGGGGCGAGTCATCCGTGGACAGCTGCCGGGCCAGCTCCACCGCCTCGGTGATCGCGACCGGGTGGTCGATGTCGTCGACCCACAGCAGCTCGTAGACCGCGATCCGGGCCAGGTTCCGGTCCACCGGCGGCATCCGGTGAAGCGTCCAGCCCTCGGCGTAGCTGCCGATCAGCTCGTCGATCCGCTCCCGGTGCGCCACCACCCCGTGCACCAGCGACTCCGCGTACGCCAGGTGCAGGGGGGTCGGCTGCTCCAGCCGCTGCACGTACGCCACCAGCACCTGGTCCGGGTCCAGGCCGCGAAGGTCCGCCTCGTACAGCACGTCCAGGGCCCGCTTGCGCGCCTTGCGGCGGGCCGGCATCTGCAGTTTGGGACCTTCGGCCATGGCGCTCAGGCTCGACCGAGATAGCGACCGTCGCGGGTGTCGACCTTGATCTTCTCGCCAGTGGTGACGAACAGCGGCACCTGTACGGTCGCGCCGGTCTGCACGGTGGCCGGCTTGCTGCCGGCGCTGGACCGGTCCCCCTGCAGCCCGGGCTCGGTGTAGGTCACCTCCAGCACCACGCTGGCCGGCAGCTCGATGTAGAGCGGCGCCCCCTCGTGGGTGGCCACCATCACCTCCGCCTCCGGCAGCAGCCAGCTCGCCGCGTCCCCGACCGTGCCGCCGCCGACCTGGAGCTGGTCGTAGGTGTCCAGGTCCATGAAGACATAGTCCTCGCCGTCCGCGTACAGGTACTGCATGGTGCGTTTGTCCACGGTGGCGGTCTCGACCTTGGTGCCGGCGTTGAAGGTCCGGTCGACCACCTTGCCGGACAGCACGTTCTTCAGGGTGGTCCGCACGAACGCCCCGCCCTTGCCCGGCTTGACGTGCTGGAACCCCACCACCGACCACAGCTGGCCGTCGAGGTTGAGGACCAGGCCGTTCTTGAGATCGTTGGTGGTGGCCATCGGCGGTGCGGCTTCTTTCTTCTCGACAGGGGCAAACCCGATCGAGTCTACCTGAACGAGCGCTCGCCCCGCGCCAGCACCTCGCCTGCCCGGTGGGCCAGCACATCCGGGCTGGTGTACTTGCTCAGCCCGTCCGCCCCGGGAAATCGACTCCAGCGGGGAGGCCGCCCGGGGGTCGGCGAAGCCGGCGACGTCCCGCGCCCAGGCCACGCCGGCACGCCTGCGCCACCGCATGCAGCTCTTCCCGGGTGCACCGTTGCATCCGCAGCGCAGCGTCGGCCACCACAACGCCGGCCCGGAACGACCTCCCACGCGCCAGGTCCATCACGGTCCGGGCCGGAGTGGTCAACGGGAGACCTCTATGGACAGTCACGTCGGCAGGGTCCAGTCGGGCATGGTGGACCTGCACGCCCGTACGACAGCTCGCCACCGCCGCGACTTGGTTGGGCTGGGGTTCGACGACCGCCCGGATATGTCGGACATTCTCGGGCGCATGATCGCCCGCAGCCCCACCAAGTGCGGGAAGGGCGGAGGGGGCGGAGGGGCGGGTGGAGTCAGAGCAGCACGACGGAGCGGAGGACCTCGCCGCGGTGCATCTTCTCGAACGCCTGCTCCACGCCGGTCAGGGCGATCCGCTCGGAGACGAACGCCGCCAGGTCGAGCCGGCCCTGCCGGTACAGCTCGATCAGCATCGGGAAGTCCCGCTCCGGCAGGCAGTCGCCGTACCAGGACGACTTCAGCGCGCCGCCGCGGCCGAACACGTCCAGCAGCGGCAGCTCGATCCGCATCTCCGGAGTGGGTACGCCGACCAGCACCACGGTGCCGGCCAGGTCCCGGGCGTAGAACGCCTGCCGGTAGGTCTCCGGCCGGCCCACCGCCTCGATCACCACGTCGGCGCCGTTCCCGCCGGTCAGCTCGCGTACCGCCTCGACCACATCCTGCTGGGTGCCGTTCACGGTGTGGGTGGCACCCAGCCCCCGGGCCCATTCCAGCTTCCGGTCGTCGATGTCCACCCCGATGATCGTGGTGGCGCCGGCCAGCCGGGCACCGGCCACCGCCGCGTTGCCGACGCCCCCGCAGCCGATCACCGCCACCGAGTCACCGCGGCCGACCTGGCCGGTGTTCAGCGCCGCCCCGAGCCCGGCCATCACACCGCACCCGAGCAGCCCGGCCACCGCCGGCTCGGCGGCCGGGTCCACCTTGGTGCACTGGCCGGCGGCCACCAGGGTCTTGTCCGCGAACGCCCCGATCCCGAGCGCCGGGGACAGCACCGTGCCGTCGGCCAGGGTCATCGGCTGGGTCGCGTTGTGGGTGTCGAAGCAGTACCACGGCCGGCCCCGCCGGCAGGCCCGGCACCGGCCGCAGACCGCCCGCCAGTTGAGCACCACGAAGTCGCCCTCGGACAGGCCGGTCACCCCGGCGCCGGTCGCCTCGACCACCCCGGCCGCCTCGTGGCCGAGCAGGAACGGGAAGTCGTCGTTGATGCCGCCGTCCCGGTAGTGCAGGTCGGTGTGGCACACCCCGCAGGCCTGGACCCGCACCAGCGCCTCCCCCGGACCCGGGTCCGGCACCAGCACCGTCTCCAGGCTGACCGGGGCGCCCTTGCTCCGGGCCACCACTGCGCGCACCTCGTGCGGCATCGCCACCTCCGGATCTCGACCGTGGCGGTCATGGTAGTGGACCGCGACGGCAGCCCGCTAGGAGCGGGCGGCGAGGTGTCGCAAGGCCAGCCGGTAGCCGTCCACCCCGAGACCGCAGATCACGCCGGTGGCGAGCGCCGAGACCACCGAGTGGTGCCGGAACGGCTCCCGGGCGTGGATGTTGGAGATGTGCACCTCGACCAGCGGGGCGGTCAGCAGCGCGCAGGCGTCCCGGACCGCGTAGGAGTAGTGCGACCAGGCACCCGGGTTGAGCACCACCGGCGCCACCTCGTCGGCGGCGGCGTGCAGCCAGCCCAGCAGCTCGGACTCGGCGTCGGTCTGCCGGACCACCACGTCCAGGCCGAGCTCGGTGCCGGTCGACTGGCAGGTGGCGACCAGCTCCGAATAGGACATGAGCCCGTAGATGTCGGTCTGCCGGGTGCCCAGCCGGCCCAGGTTCGGCCCGTTCAGCACGTACACTCTCATCCGGCCACCTCCGCGTACGCCTGGGCCAGCAGCTGCTCCGCCGGCTCGTCCAGGATGGACGGCCGGGCCAGCCCGTCCAGCACCACGAACCGCAGCCGCGGCCCGCGGGCCTTCTTGTCCACCGTCATCGCCGCCCGCAGCGGCGGCCATGGGGTGGCGGTGCGGATCGGCAGCCCCAGCCCGGACAGCACGCTGGCGTGCCGGCGGGCGGTCGGCGGGTCCAGCCGGCCGGCCAGCCGGGCCAGCGCGGCCGCGAACACCAGCCCCACCGCCACCGCCTCGCCGTGCCGGGTCCGGTAGCCGGCCACCTGCTCGATCGCGTGCGCCAGCGTGTGCCCGTAGTTGAGCACCTCCCGCGGCCCCGCCTCCCGGAGGTCGGCCGAGACCACCTCCGCCTTCACCCGGACCGCCCGCTCGACCAGCTCCCGCAGCACCGGGCCGGCCGGATCGGTGGCCGCGGCCGGGTCGGCCTCGACCAGCGCCAGGATTCCCGGGTCCGCGATGAAGCCGCACTTGACCACCTCGGCCAGCCCGGCCACCAGCTCCGGCCCCGGCAGCGTGTCCAGAGTGGCCAGATCGGCCAGCACCCCGACCGGCGGGTGGAACGCACCGACCAGGTTCTTACCGGCCGCCGTGTTCACCCCGGTCTTGCCGCCGACCGCCGCGTCGACCATCCCGAGCAGGCTGGTCGGCACGGCCAGCCAGGGCACCCCCCGCAGCCAGCCGGCGGCCACGAACCCGGCCAGGTCGGTGGTGGCGCCGCCGCCCACCCCGACCACCACGTCGGTACGCGTGAAGCCGGCCGCCCCGAGCGCGTCCCAGCACCGGGCCGCCTCGGCGACCGTCTTGCCGGCCTCGGCGTCCGGGACCTGCACCGGCAGCGGCTCGACCCCGCCGGCCCGCAGCCGGTCGGCGACCCGCGCCGCGTACCCGCGCAGCGGTGCCGGGTGCAGCACCGCGGCCTGGGCGGCGGCGGCCACCGGCGGGGGCAGCGGCGGCGGCGCGTCGAGCAGGTCCCGCCCGACCAGCACCCGGTAGGGCGCGGGTCCGGCCACCGGGATCGCGGTGGGCTGGTGGGTCGGGTTCATCGCCGTCGGTGCTGCTCCGGGTCGTCGCGGTAGGTCCCGGTCATGGTAGACCGGCCGGCCGGTCAGCCGGTCCGGTCCGCGCCGACATCCGAGCCGAAGAACTCGACCAGCACCGGCGCCACCGCCTCCGGCTTGAGCAGGTGGGTCTGCCCGGCCAGGCTGCGGTGCCGGGCGTCCGGCAGGACCTCGGCCAGCGCCCGCATCCCGTTGCGCAGGTAGCCCGGGCTCTTGCCGCCGTCCATCGACAGCGTGGGCTGGGTGGCGCCGGCCCACCGGTCGGCCGGCAACGGCCGGCCGGACCCGGTGTCGCCGAGGATCCGGAAGTCGTACGGGAGGGTGTGCGCGACCGCCTTGAGCTTCTTCCAGGCCGGGGTGAGCCACATCACCGCGACCCCGACCGCCGGGACCCCGACCGTCCGCATGAACCTCGCCACCGCGGCGGACCGGCGGTCGGCGGCGACCAGCGCCTCCATCCGCTCCAGGTAGTCGTCCGGGCGGGCCGGGTGGCTGTCGTCGACCACGAACGGCGCCTCGTAGACCGCGAGCCGGCGCACCCCGTCCAGCCGGGCCGCCGCGTCCAGCGCCAGCACCGCGCCCGAGGAGATGCCGTACAGGTAGGCCGAGCCGCCGGCCTCCCGTAGCAGCGCTTCGAGGTCGTCCACCTCCCGCTCCGGCGCGTACGGAGCGGTGTCACCGCTGTCGCCGCGCCCCCGCCGGTCGTAGGTGTAGACGGTGAAGTGCCCGGCCAGCTGGGCCGCCAGCGGGCCGGCCGGGCCGAACCTCCGGTGGCAGAGGGCGCCGTCGACCAGGATCACCGGCGGGCCACTGCCGGTCCGGTCGAACCCGATGGTGGTGCCGTCGCGAGAGGTCACGGTGCTCATCGTCTGCTCCATTCAGTCAACTATCGGCGGGTAGCTGGGCGAGCCAGTTCCGCCAGGCGCGCTCGGCGGGCTCCGGGTCGGTCCCGGAGAACAGCTGGTGCCCGGCCACCAGCGACCCCTGGAACCCTTGCAGGAAACGGTAGAGTGCGTCGCCGGTGCGGATGCCGATGGTCTGCGGGTTGACCGCGTACACCACCCCGTCGACCGGCGGGAGCCCGGCCGGCGCGAACCGGGCCCGGTCCCCCTCGGCGACCGGGGCGGCCAGCCCGAGCGCGCGGCGCAGGGCCGCCCAGGCGGTGTCCCAGTCCGGCACCGGCGGCCCGAACGCGGTGACCGGGGTGGCGGTCCGGCCCGGGAAGTGGGTCAGGTAGGTCCGCAGGGTGCGCGCGAACAGGTCCCCGCCCTGGGTCATCGCCGCAAGCTCCGCCTGCCAGTCGTCTCCGGGCAGGAAGCCGCTGACCACCATCCGCACCGTGGCGCCGCCGCGCTCGCCCCTGTCCACCAGGAACTCGTACGCGATCGACCGCCCGTCCTCGGCCTCGCCGGTGCCGTACGCCAGTCGGCGGGGTGGCTCCCAGGCGGTCACCGTGGCGACCGGTGCGTAGCCGCCGAAGGCGGTCCGCACCGAGCCGTCCGGCCCCGGCTCGACCTGGTTGCGACCCATGAACCAGGAGTCGATCCCGGGACCGGTGGCGATCGCCTCCCAGACCTGCTCCGGGGTCGCGTTGACCGTGAACTCGCTGCGCTGCTCGAACCGGTGCCCCATCCCGCCTCCAGCTCACTCCGGCTGGTTGTCGGGCTCGCCGCCCACCAGGTAAGGAGTCGTGACCCCTTCATACATCAGGTGGGTGATCATGCCCTCGACGGCGTGCGGCAGGTTGTGGCAGTGGTCCATCCAGACCCCCGGGTTGTCTGCCTGGAACGCGACCTCGTAGCTCTCCCCGTCGTCGACGTCCAGCGAGTCGGTCCGCCACGGACTGCCGGTGGCCGGCTCGCCGTTTCGGGAGAGCACCACCACGTGGTGCCCGTGCAGGTGCATCGGGTGTACGTCGCCGGAGGAGTTGCTGATCGTCATGATCGCGACGTCGCCCTCCCGCACCACGTACATCGGCACCTCCGGGAACAGCTTGCCGTTCATCGTCCACCACAGCCCGGGCCGGCCGTCCAGGAACCCCGGGCGCCGGCCGATCCGCAGCTCGAAGCGCCGGTCCGGGGCGGCCGGGTCGAACCCGAGCGGCGCCGGTGACCCGTACGAGAGGAGGTCCACGGTCGGGTCGTGCTCCGCCGCCGGCGGCTCCGGCGCCTCGGCCGGGCCGAGCACCAGCGCCGCTCCGGCACCTATGTCCACCCGGGCGGCGCCGCCGCCGGCCGGCACGGTCAGCACCAGATCGGCCCGGCCGCCGGCGGCCAGCAGCACCGCCTGGTCGGTGACCTCGGTCGGCTCGTGGATGTCCCGGGCATCCAGCGCCGCCACCCGGTACGGCGCACCGGACAGCGACACCCGCAGTGACCCGTTGTCGGTGTTCACCACCCGCACCCGGACCTGCTCCCCGGCCGCCGCCTCGACCCGCCGCACGCCGGTGTGGCCGGAGATCGTGCGCCGGCCGTCGTAGGTGTGCACCACGGCCAGCTCCTCGCGCTCCGGCTCGGCGTCCCGGGGTGCGATCACCAGCGCCCCGAACAGCCCCCGCCGGACCTGCTCGTGGGAGACCTGGTGGGAGTGGTACCAGTAGCTGCCCGGGTCCTCGGCTCGGAACCGGTAGACGTACTGGCCGCCGACCGGCACCGCGTCCTGGGTGACCCCGGCGACCCCGTCCTCGGCGTTGGGCACGTCGACCCCGTGCCAGTGCAGCGTGGCCCCGTCCGGCACCGACTCGTTGACCAGCGTCACCTCCAGCAGCTCGCCCTCGGTGACCTGGATCGTCGGCCCCGGAGAGGTGTGGTTGAGGGTGTAGCCCGTCACCTGCTCCCCGCTGCCGAGCGCGAACTCCTCCTGCCGGGCGGTCAGGGTCACCGCCACGTCCGCCGCGTCGTCCCGGGACCCGGTCAGGTCGGCCACGCTGGTCCCGCCGGGGTGCACATGGCCGGTGGCCGGCCCGCCGCCGTAGTCGAGATAGCCCATGTCCATCACCGAGTAGGTCGACGGAACCCGGCTGTCGAACCAGAACCAGCCGACCGTCCCGACGATCCCGGCGGTGACCGCGATCGCGGCGGTCAGCCGGAGCCACCGCGACGTCCACCACCTCCCCCGGGCCGCGGTCATGCCGCGGCGGCCCCCTCCGGCTCCGGCGTGCGGGCCGGCGCCGACCCGGCCCCCCGCCCGGCGAAGCCGGCGACCCCGGCGAGGATGAACGCGTTCACCCCGTGCAGCAGCCCGAGCACGGGGGCCGGGAACGACAGCAGCCCGAGTGCGATCTGCAGCACCACCAGGCCGAGCACGACCAGCGCCATGATCACCCCGCGGGGCACCCGGGCGAAGAACGACACGATCAGCAGCAGCAGCGCGAGCAACGGGACCACCATGATCCCGAACGTGCTGTGCAGGGCCTGCCCGGCGTTGTAGTCGGTGTCTTCGGTGAAGGCCCGGCCATCGCTGGCCGCGTTGAAGATGTCGAACGTTCCCCACGCGATGAACGCCGCCTGCAGGACCACCGTCAGGGCGATCAACCGGGTCAGCCACATGTATGTCGCCTTCATGTCTCCACTCCGCTCTCGGGACAGTCGGGTCCCAGTGTCGATCACGTTCCGGTGCGGAGCGTACGTCACGCGTCGTACTTCTAGGCGCAGATTCGGCCGGCGGCGGCGACAGATCCGGGCACCGGTCGCGGAGCGTGCCCGGCCGGCGGCGCTCCGCCGAGGAGCGCCCGCCGGATCAGGATGCTGGTTGCGGGCTCGTGAGTGCGGCGAGGACCTCGGCGGCGACCTGATCCGGGCTCCGGCCGTCGGTGACCACGGTGTGCGTGGCCACCTGCTGGTAGAGCGGGCGCCGCTGCGCCAGCTGGTGCTTGAGCGTGGCGCGCGGGTTGACGCTCAGCAGCGGCCGCCCCGCTCCCAGGCCCACCCGGGTGACCGCGTCCGGCAGCTCCACGGACAGGAACACCACGGTGTGCCCGGCCAGCGCCGCCCGGGTCGGCTCGGCCAGCACCGCCCCGCCGCCCAGCGCCAGCACCCCACCGCAGGAGGCCAGCGCCGCGGCCACCGCCGCCTGTTCGAGGGTACGGAAGGGTGGCTCGCCGTGGTCGACGAAGATGTCCGGGATCGGCTTGCCGGCGGTGTGCTCGATGTCGGCGTCGGTGTCCCGGAACTCCACGCCGAGCGCCTCGGCCAGCCGCAGCCCGACCGTGGTCTTCCCGGAACCGGGCGGCCCGACCAGCACACAGACCGGCCGGACCGGCCCCGGTGCCGGAGCCCCTGCCGCAGTCACCGGATCACCAGCGTGTCCAGGTAGCCGGCCAGATTGCGGCGCAGCTCGGTCAGCGAGTCGCCGCCCAGCTTCTCGAGTGCGGCGTCGGCGAGCACCAGCGCCACCATCGTCTCGGCCACCACCGCCGCGGCCGGCACCGCGCACACGTCCGAGCGCTGGTTGATGGCGGTCGCCGGCTCCCCGGTGGCGACGTCCACCGTGCCCAGAGCCCGGTTCAGCGACGAGATCGGCTTCATCGCCGCCCGTACCCGCACCGGCTCGCCGGTGGTCATGCCGCCCTCCAGGCCGCCCGCCCGGTCGGTGGCCCGCCGCACCCCCCCGGGGGTGGGCAGGATCTCGTCGTGGGCGACCGAGCCGCGGGAGCCGGCCTGGCGAAACGCGTCCCCGACCTCCACCCCCTTGATCGCCGGCACCGACATCAGCCCGGCCGCCAGCCGGGCGTCCAGCTTCCGGTCCCACTGCACGTGGCTGCCCAGCCCCGGTGGGACGCCGTGGGCCAGCACCTCGACCACCCCGCCGAGCGTGTCGGCGTCCTGCTTCGCCGCGTCCACCTCGGCCACCATCCGGGCGCTCGCCTCCGGGTCGAGGCAGCGCAGCGGGTCGGCGTCGATCCGCTCGGCGTCGCCGGGCTCCGGCACCAGGCCCGGCTTCGCCTCGACCGGTCCGATCGCCACCACGTGCGACAGGACCGTGACGCCGAGCCCCTGCCGCAGCAGCGCCTTCGCGACCGTGCCGATCGCGACCCGGGCGGCGGTCTCCCGGGCACTGGCCCGCTCCAGGATCGGCCGGGCGTCCGGATACCCGTACTTCTGCATCCCGGCCAGGTCGGCGTGGCCGGGCCGGGGGCGGGTCAGCGGGGCGTTGCGCGCCTGCCCGGCCAGCTCGTCCGGGTCGACCGGGTCGGCGGCCATGACGGTCCGCCACTTCGGCCACTCGGTGTTGCCGACCCGGATCGCCACCGGGATGCCGAGGGTCACCCCGTGCCGGAGCCCGCCCAGGACCTCCACCTGGTCCTGCTCGAACGACATCCGGGCGCCCCGACCGTAGCCGAGCCGCCGCCGGGCCAGCTCGCGGACCACCTCGCCGGTGGTCACCTCGACCCCGGCCGGCACGCCCTCCAGCACCGCGACCAGCCCCGGCCCGTGCGACTCCCCCGCGGTCAGCCAGCGCAACACGCTGATCAGTGTGGCATGCTGCCCTAGCTGAGCAGGGACTGCGGTCCTCGCAAGCTGCGGTCCTCGCACGCGCCGTGGTATGGCAGCCTGTACCGGTGCTGCTGCTCGCGTTCGCCGGGGTGCTGTTGCTGGCCGTGCTGGTCTCCAGCCTGGCGCACCGGACCATCCTGTCCACGGCGGTACTGTTCCTGCTGGCCGGGTTCGTGCTCGGGCCGGAGACCACCGGGGTGCTCGACCTGGCACCGGACTCGCCGATCGTGGCCACGCTG
The DNA here is from genome assembly GCA_009377645.1 of Micromonosporaceae bacterium. Classification (GTDB taxonomy): domain Bacteria; phylum Actinomycetota; class Actinomycetes; order Mycobacteriales; family Micromonosporaceae; genus Natronosporangium. Next base: position 71,913 of record WHTQ01000007.1, read on the forward strand.
GCCGAGCTGGCGCTGTTCACGGTGCTGTTCACCGACGGGATGCGGGTGGGCTTCGCCGACCTGCGGGCGGCCTGGCGGCTGCCCGGCCGGGCGCTGGGCTGGGGGCTGCCGCTGACCCTGGTCATCACCGCGCTGCTGGCGAAGTTCCTGGTCGGGCTGGACTGGCCGGAGGCGTTGCTGGTCGGGGCGGTGCTGGCGCCCACCGACCCGGTGTTCGCCGCGGCGCTGGTCGGCAACCAGCGGGTGCCGGCCCGGCTGCGCCGGCTGCTGAACGTGGAGTCCGGGGTCAACGACGGGCTGGCGCTGCCGTTCGTGGTGCTGTTCCTGGCGGTCGCCGCCGGTTCCGAAGACCTGCACCTGGGCGAGCTCGGCAGCGAGCTGGTGATCGGGGTCCTGATCGGGGTGGTGGTGCCGTGGCTGGCGCTGCGGCTGGAGAAGCTCCGGTTCTTCTCCGCCTCCACCCAGTACGCGCCGCTGAACGCGGTAGCGATCGGGCTGCTGGTGCTGGCGCTGGGCCAGGTCACGCACGGCAACCTGTTCCTGGCCGCGTTCGCGGCCGGGGTCACCGTGGCCACCGTCGGCCCCCGGCAGCGGGAGGCGTTCGAGCATTTCGGTGAGCTGATCGCCGAGGTGCTCAAGCTCGCCGCGCTGCTCGTGTTCGGGGCGCTGATCTCGGTGCCCTTCCTCGGGGAGATCTCCTGGACCGGCTGGCTGTTCGCGGTCGCCGCGCTACTGCTGGCCCGGCCGCTGGCGCTGGCGGTTGCCTTCCTCGGCTCGCACCTGACCCGGCGGGAGCAGTTCGCGGCGATGTGGTTCGGCCCGAAGGGGTTCGCGTCGGTGGTCTACGGCCTGCTGGTGCTGGACTCCGCGATCCCGGCCGCGGACGAGGTGTTCCACCTGGTCGCGCTGACCGTGGTGCTGTCGATCCTGGCCCACTCCTCCACCGACGTGGTGGTGGCCCGGCTGTTCGACCGCCCGTCCAAGGCCCCCGCCTGGTGGCCCGGCCGCCGCTCCAGCACCGAGCGAAAACCGGAAGGCCCGGAACCGGAAGACCAGTAGCCGCCGCGCCATCCTACCTGCTGCTACCGGTGATCCGGCAGTAGCGCGGCACGCATCGCCTCGACCGGGGCGGGCACCCCGGTGAACAGCTCGAACTGGCCGACCGCCTGGGCCAGCAGCAGGTCCAGCCCGGAGACCACCCGGCAGCCGGCGGCCCCGGCGGCGGCCGCCAGCGGGGTCGGCCACGGCTGGTAGAGCGCGTCCAGCAGCACCGTGCCCGCGCGCCAGCGCACCTGCGCCGCGAGCGGGTCCGCCGCCCCGACCGGCACAGTGGACACCACCACGTCGGCGGCGGCGAGGCACTCCGGGGCGTCTGACCACCGGGCCGGGGACAGCGGTACGCCGAGCGCGGCGGCGACCGGTTCGAGGGCCGCCACCGCCGCCGCCCGCCGGGTAACCACCGTCACCCCGCCGGCGCCGATCCGGGCCGCCGCGGCCAGCGCCGCCCGGGCGGTGCCGCCGGCGCCGAGCACCACCATCCACCCGTCCGGCGGCACGGCACCGAGCGCGTCGACCATGCCCGGGGCGTCGGTGTTCTCCGCCCGCCAGCCGCCGTCCGGACCGCGTACCAGGGTGTTGGCCGCCCCCAGGATCGCCGGCAGCGGCGCCACCTGGCCGGCCACCGCCAGCGCCGCCTGCTTGAGCGGCATGGTCAGCGACAGCCCGGCCCACTCCGGCCCGAGCCCGGCGACCAGACCGGCCAGCTCCGCCTCGGCGCACTCGACCGCCGCGTACGACCAGCCGGTCAGCCCGGCCGCCGCGTACCCGGCATTGTGGATGACCGGGGACAGCGAGTGGGCGACCGGCTTGCCCAGCACCGCCGCTCGCGGCATCAGCAGCTGCCGTCCAGGATCCCGGCGTCGACCGCCTCCCGGTAGTCCTGGCAGAACTGCTCGAACGTCTCGGAGAAGGCGCTGTTGCCCTCCTCGTCGATCGCCACGAAGTAGAGCCAGTCCCCGGCCGGCGGGTCCATCCCCGCCTCCAGCGCGGCCTGGCCCGGGTTGTTGATCGGGGTCGGCACCAGACCTTCGACGTTGCGGTTGTACGGGTTGTCCGGGTCGGTCAGCTCGTCCTGCGTCATCTCCGAGGACGGCTTCGGCTCCTCCCCGTTGACCTCGAACCAGTAGTTCACGGTCACGTCGAACTGCAGCGGCATCTGGTTGACGTACACCCGGTTGTAGGCGACCCGGGCGACCCGGCCCAGGTCGTCCGGGACCCCCGCCTCGGCCTGGGCGAGCGAGGCGACGATCAGCGCCTCGTACGGGGAGATGTTGCGCTCGGACTCCACCACGTCCACGAAGTCGAGGTCCTCGGCGGTGGTCAGGAACTGCTCGACCATGATCTGCAGCACCTGCTCGGCGGTCGGCTCCGGTGGGAACTCGTAGGTGGCCGGGAACAGGAACCCCTCGACCGACTCGGTCACCTCGACGCCGTCACTCCGGTTGAACCAGAACTCCGGCACCCCCAGCGCGATCGGGTTCTCGGCGGCCGCCTGGAAGTCCTCGACTGGGATGTCGAGCTCCTCGGCGAGCTGGTCGATGATCCGGAAGCTGCTCAGCCCCTCCGGGATGGTCACCCGGTCGACGATCCGGTTGTTCAGGTCCAGCAGGGCCTCCACCGCGTTCGTGGCGCTCATCTGCTGCGGCAGCTCGTAGAAGCCGGGCTGGATGTTGACACTGTCCGGGTTCGCGCTCGCCGCCTCCACGAACGCCTTCGGGCTGGCCACCACGTCGGCGTCGTGCAGCACGTTGGCGATCTCGCTGGCGGTCTGGCCGGACCGGATCTCCACTGTGACCGATCCGGTGCCGGCGCCGGAGTAGTCCGGGGTGCTGAGCGCGTCGCGCACCCAGCCGAAACCCCACCAGGCACCGGCGCCGAGCGACCCGAGCAGCAGCACCACGATCAGGAAGGCCATCAGCGACCGGCCGCGTCGCCGCTGCCGGGGTGGCTCCGCGGGGCCCGGGCGGCCCGGCGGCGGCGCCGCCCGCCGGTGCCGGTGGCGGCCCCGGCCGGGGGCCTCCTCGAACCTCAGGCCCAGCTCGCTCATGGTGACGTACGCCTCCGTTGTGCATCCAGCCAGCCTTGCAGGATCTCCGCTGCGGCCAGCTGGTCGACCACATTCCGTCGACGCCTCCCCGGGACGCCTCGCTCCGACAGCTTACGGGTTGCCACGACGGTGGACATCCGCTCGTCTGCCAGCCGCACCGGCACCGGTGCGACCACCAGAGCAAGCCGGTCTGCGTACCCTCGTGCCTGCACAGCGGCGGGTCCCTCGGTCCCGGCGAGCGTTATCGGCAGGCCGACCACGACTTCTACGGTCACATGCTCGACGACCAGCCGCGCAAGCTCCGACATATCGGACGGAATGGCGCGCTTGCCCGGGTTCTGGTCCCGCGGGAGCGTCGCCAGCGGGGTGGCGAGCCGGCCGTCCGGGTCGCTGATCGCCACCCCGACCCGGACATCCCCGACATCCACCCCGAGCCGGACGCCACGACTGAGCCCGCTCACCCGACCCGCGTCCCCCTGCCCGTGATCACGGAACATCGTCCCGGCTGGAACCGGGACACGTTTCCGCGATCATGAAGCAACCGGGTCATGGCAGGGCGTCCCGGACCGCGGCGAGCAACCGGGGGGCCTCCTCGGCCGGCACCCCGCCGCCCTGGGCCAGCTCGGGGCTGCCGCCGCCGCGCCCAGACAGGGCACCCTTGACCAGGTCCCCGGCGGACAGCCCCCGCTCCCGGGCCGCGGCGTTCACCGCCACCACCAGCGACGCCTTGCCGCCCGCCTCAGCCGTGACCGCGACCACGCCCGGGCGGGCCGGGTCGAGCCGGCCGCGGACCTCCTGGGCGAGGGTACGCAGGTCGGTGCTGACGGTGCCGGCAGGCAGCCCGGTGCCGACGAACCCGACCCCGCGCACGTCCACCGCCCCGGCGGCCAGCCCGGCGGCGTTGCCGAGCACCAGCTGGGCGCGCAGCTGCTCCAGCTCCTTCTCGGCGTCGCGCAGCGCCGCCACCGTCTGCTCCACCCGGTCGGCGACCTGGTCGGCCGGCACCCGGAACAGCTCCGCCAGCCGGGACACCAGCACGTGCTCGCGAGCCAGGTAGCCGAACGCGTCCAGCCCGACCAGCGCCTCCACCCGGCGCACGCCGGAGCCGATCGACGCCTCGTGCAGCACCTTCACCAGCCCGAGCTGGCTGGACCGGGCCGCGTGGGTGCCGCCGCACAGCTCCCGCGCGTAGTCGCCGACCTCCACCACCCGCACCCGGTCGCCGTACTTCTCCCCGAACAGCGCGATCGCGCCCAGCTGCAGCGCCTGCTGCTGGGAGGTGACGAACGCCCGCACCTCCAGGTCGCGCAGCAGCACCTCGTTGATCTGTTGCTCCACATCCCGTAGTACGGATGGCGGCACGGCTCCGGGCGTGTGGAAGTCGAACCGAAGTCGGCCCGGCGCGTTCAGCGAGCCCGCCTGGGTGGCCGCCTCCCCGAGGAAGTTGCGCATGGTCTGGTGTACGAGGTGGGTAGCGGTGTGCGCCCGGGACACCGACCGGCGCCGGTTCACGTCGATCTCCGCGTACCCGGTCTCGCCGGTCCGCACCTGGCCGCGCCGCACCGTCGCCCGGTGCACGATCAGGCCGGGCACCGGCGACTGCACGTCCAGCACCTCCAGCTCACCGCCGCCGACCGTGACGATGCCCAGGTCCGGCTGCTGGCCGCCGCCCTCCGCGTAGAACGGGGTGGCGTCCAGCACCAGGTCCACCACCGCCCCCTCGCCGGCGGCCGCCTGCCCGACCCCGTCCGGCGACAGCAGCGCCCGCACCCGGGACTCCCGCGCCACCTCGGTGTAGCCGGTGAACTCCACCTCGCCGCCGTCGGCCAGCACGCCGCGGTAGACCGACAGGTCCACGTGACCGGTCTTGCGGGTCTGGGCGTCCGCCTTCGCCCGGCTGCGCTGGTCGGCCATCAGCCGCCGGAAGCCCTCCTCGTCGACCGCCAGCCCCTGCTCGGCCGCGATCTCCAGGGTCAGGTCGATCGGGAAGCCGTACGTGTCGTGCAGCTGGAACGCCCGGTCCCCTGCCAGCCGGGCGCCACCGGCCGCCTTGGTCTGCGCGATCGCCGTGTCCAGGATGGTGGTGCCGGCGCGCAGGGTGGACAGGAACGCCTCCTCCTCCCCGTACGCGTACTGGGCGATCCGGCCGAAGTCGGTGGTCAGCTCCGGGTAGGACGGAGACATGCAGTCCCGCGCCACCGGCAGCAGCTCCGGCAGCACCGGTCCTTCACTCCAGCCGAGCAGCCGGATCGCCCGGACCGCCCGGCGCACGATCCGCCGCAGCACGTAGCCCCGGCCCTCGTTGGCCGGGATCACCCCGTCCCCGATCAGCATCAGCGAGGTCCGGACGTGGTCGGCAACCACCCGCAGCCGTACGTCCTCCGGCGGGGACTGGCTCGCCACGTGCCCGTGCCCGGCACCGGCGCCGTAGCTCACCCCGGTCAGCGCGACCGCCCGGTCCAGGATCGGGCGCACCTCGTCGATCTCGTACAGGTTGTCCACGCCCTGCAGCAGCGCCGCCACCCGTTCCAGGCCCATCCCGGTGTCGATGTTCTTCGCCGGCAGCTCACCGAGGATCGGGTAGTCCTCCTTGTCCGTGCCCGGTCCCCGCTCGTACTGCATGAAGACCAGGTTCCAGATCTCCAGGTACCGGTCCTCGTCGACCGCCGGGCCGCCGGCCTGGCCGTACTCCGCCCCCCGGTCGACGTAGATCTCCGAGTTCGGGCCGCACGGGCCGGGGATGCCCATCGACCAGTAGTTGTCGGCCATACCGCGGCGCACGATCCGCTCGGTCGGGACCCCGGCGATGGTCCGCCACAGCTCGGCCGTCTCGTCGTCGTCCAGGTAGACGGTCACCCAGATCCGGTCCGGGTCCAGCCCGAACCCGCCCGCGTCGACCGGCTTTGTGATCAGGTCCCAGGCCCGAGTGATCGCCCCATCCTTGAAGTAGTCACCGAACGAGAAGTTCCCGTTCATCTGGAAGAACGTGCCGTGCCGGCTGGTCTTGCCCACCTCGTCGATGTCCGGAGTCCGCAGGCACTTCTGGACACTCGCCGCCCGCTGGTACGGGGGGGTGCGCTGGCCGAGGAGGTACGGCACGAACTGGACCATGCCGGCGTTGACGAACAGCAGGTTCGGATCGTCGACGGCCGGCAGCGGAGCGCTCGGCACCACGGTGTGCCCGTCCGCCTCGAAGTAGGCCAGGAACCGTCGCTTGATCTCCGCTGTCCTCATCTGGTGGAGCCCTCCGGTGGTGGCTGGGGAGTGGGCACTGCGCCGAAGTCCCCGGTGACGTCATCGTCATCGAGATCGTCGATGGCCACCCCGTCGGTGAACGAGGCCCGCAGCTCCTGCTCCCGCTCGTGCATCCCGTCCCGCGCATCATCGAGGAACCCGCGCACCGAGTCGACCAGGTTTCGCCCGGACTCGGTGGCGGCGGCGGCCATCCCACGTGGGGTGTAGGACTGCGCCTTCTTCGACACCGCCCGCACGACCAGGGCGCCGATCGCCAGCCCGGCACCCAGCCACAGTAACCGTTTCATTTCCCGTTCCTTCCGCCGAAGTGCCGGGCGGTGCTCAGTCGGCCGCCCGGCGACGTTCCGCGCGGCGTTCCTTGCGCCGCTCCCGCACCACCGCACGGACCTCCCGCTCCTCGTCCATCCGGGCCCGCCGGGCGGCCGCCCGGCGCACGCCGTAGCCGGCCGCGGCGACCTTCACCAGCGGGTTGGCCGCGACCGAGGTGACCACGTTGGCCAGGTTGGCCACGTTGGCGGTCACGTGCTGGGCGTGCCCGGTGATCGTGTCCACCTTCTGCAGCTGCAGGTTGACCCCGTCCAGCGTGGTCTGTACCTGCCCGAGCGCGGTGTTCACGTTGCCCATGGTCAGATCCGCCTTGCCGAGGATCGGGGCGGTGCGGTCGTTGAGGTCGTTGAGCGCCCGGGTGGCGGCGTCGACGGTGTGCCGCAGCCGCAGCAGTGGCACCGCCAGCACCAGCACGAGCATGGCGAACGCTCCGGCCGCGATCAGTGCGGCGATCTCCCCACCGTTCACGCTCGTCCTCCTCGCCTCGTCTCGGGCACGTCCCCCGCCCCGAAATGCCTGCAACGTGCCGACCCTACCGGTTGCGGCGGTCGGTGGCGCCGTCCCGGTGCGGGTGTCGGCCCAGGCGGCTGGCCCGCACCGGCGGCGGGCGGTCAGTCCGCGTCCGGGTCGGGCGAGGGGGGGCCGGTCGGCGGGGTTCCGGTCGGCTCGGGCGGGTTCTCGGCCGGGCCGGGGCCGCTGCCGGGACCGGACAGGCCCCGCTCGTCGGCAACCCGGTTCTGCATCTTGATCTGCACTACGGAGCCGGTGCACTCGTCGGCTCCCTCCCCGCCCGGGGGCTCGCTGGCGGGCGCCTCCGACCCTTCCGCTTCCGCTTCCTCCTCGGCCTCCGGGTCCGGCCGCAGGTTCAACGGGTCGTAGGCGCAGTCCGGCTGGCGCACCCACAGGTCGAGTGTGTACTCGTCCCGGGTCCAGCAGCTGTAGTCGCCGTCCACCGCCACCTGCGGGCAGCCCTCCACCTCCCAGCGCAGCCAGCCGGCCTCCCGCAAGGCGGACTGGTAGACCTCGGTGGTCTGGCCGGTCTCCTCCTCCGACACCAGCGTGCGCTCCCGGAACCGGCAGTCGATGAAGCACCACCGGCTACCGCTGATGATCCGATCCTGCGGCGTCTGGGCGGCCCAGCTCGGCACCCGCAGCCGGTCCAGTGAGTTGAGCACCGGGTCGCGGGTGGCGAACAGGACTCCGAAGTAGAGCAGCGGCGCTCCGAGCACCAGCAGCACGACCGTCGCCATCGCGGTGGCCCGCAGCCGCCGCTGCTCCTGCAGCTGGCGCCGCAGCTCCGACCGGGCGCCCCGGAGCCGGTCCACTCCACCGACCAGGCGCCGGTCCGGCGCCCGGGCAACCGGTGGCCCGGCGGGTTGCCGGATCGTCGGTTGCACGGCGGTCACCGGGATCTCACCGGTCGGCTGCGGCCCGGTCGGTGGCCCGATCGGCGGCCGGGTCGGCGGCCCGGTCGGCGGTCGCCGCCCGGCGGCGGCCGGCCCGACCGGCGGCCGGTCGGCCACCTGCCCGGCCGGGGCCGACTCTCTGGCCGGTCCACCGGCCGGCGGTGGGCGTCCGGGCGGCGGCCGGTCCCGCACCCGCCCTCGCCCGCCGGGCGGGGCGGCCGGTCGCTCGGCTGGACCTGCCCCCGTGCGGTCGCCGACCGAGCCGCCCGTCCCGCCGCGGTCGCCGACCGGGCCGCCAGGCGACGTGCCCGGGTCACCACCGCGCGTCGACCCGTACCGGGGGCCGCCGGGGCGGCCACGACCGGCCGGTGGCGCGCCGGCCGCCCGGGCCCCATCCGCAGGTGCATCCGGGGTGGTGGGCTGGCGCCGACCGGTTGCGGACCGGCCCGGCGGACCGTTGACCGCTCCCGGCAACCCAGATGGCGCGGCTGGCCGGGGAACGCTCGCGGCGCCGGCCCCCCCGCTGACCGGCCGGGACGGGTCGTCCGGCCGGCGGGTCATCCCCTGGTCGGCCGCGGGCGGGCCACTGTGGTGGCGGGGCGGTGGCGGGACCGCGGCTGGCCGCGGGTCGGTCGTGGGTGGCCGGCCCGTTGACCGGCCGGCTGGGGCGGGTGCCCCCGGGGCCGCCGGCCCGGACGGTGACTGCTCGGATGCCGGCGAGCCGGTCCGCCCGAACCGGTTCCGGGCCCACCCGCGCCGATGTTCAGACCGCCGATCCGGCGGGTCCGGGTTGTCTGGCGGAGACGCCGCGGGGCTGGTCATGCCCGCCGGGCCGGGCCGGGCGGCAGAGGGCTCGGCCCGGTAGCGCGCCGCCTCCGGTGGCCGCCCGGCGGCGGGCGGCCCGGCAGGCGGGTCGTCGGGTGCGGCGTGCCGCGCCCGAGGCGGTGGCTCGGCCGGGGCGAACCGTGGCGACCCGCCCGGGGTGGACCGGCCCGGGGTGGACCGGCCCGGCTCCTCCGGAGCCGTCCGGGGCGGCACGGCTGGCGCGGGCGGCGGCGGCCCGGCGAGCCCCTGGCGGCCCACCGGCGAACCCGGCGGAGCTCCCCTACCGGCTGGGGAGCCCGGCGGCGGAACTCTCCTGCCCACCGGCGGTTCGGCCGGGGGCGGACGACCGGCAGGAGATCGCGGCGGCAGCGAGGGGTCCGGTGCCCGCCGGCCGCCCGGTGGCGAGGCAGGGCGTGCCGGCGCCGGTGCCTCACCCGGTGCCGCCCCGCGAGCCGGCTCCCGCACCGGAGGTCGCTCGGCCGGCCCAGCCGGCGACCGCGACGGCGGCTCAGCCGGTGCCCGTACCGGCCGCCTCGGCGGCTCGGCCGGTGCCCTGGCCGGCGGCCGGCGCTCCTGGCGCGACCTGGCCGGCGGCGGTCCCGGCGGCTCGGCCGGTCCCGGCCGGCCGCGGCCGGCCGGCTCGCCGGCACCCTGGTCGGGTGGTCCCGACGGATGCCGGGGTCCCGTCCCGCGGCCGGCCAACGGCCGGGAACCGGCCGGACCAGCCACCTTCCCCGGGCCGATCTCGGTGCGCTCTTCCTTGGCGTTGCGCAGTTCCGCGAGCCAGCCGAACTCGTCGTCCCCGCCACCGGTGTCCCGTTCGTCCCGATCGCCGCGCCCCCACCGACGCCGTTTGCTTCCGGATGGATCGTCGTCGTGCCGGTCGCGCGCCGTCAACGAGACTCCTTCCCGGGCCCACGGAGGGTGCGGCGCAGCTCCGCGACCCGGTCCACCAGCTCGGCCTCGGCACCGTGCCGGGTGGGGCGGTAGTAGTCGGTGCCGACCAGGTCATCCGGCGGATACTGGGCCGCGACCACGCCGGCCGGATCGTCGTGGGGGTACCGGTAGCCAGCCCCGTGACCGAGCCCCTTGGCACCCTGGTAGTGCGCGTCGCGCAGGTGTCTGGGCACTGGCCCGCCCCGGCCGGCCCGGACGTCCTCCATGGCCGCCCCGAGCGCGCCGGTGACCGCGTTCGACTTCGGTGCCGTGGCGAGGTGGACCACGGCGTGCGCCAGGTTAAGCTGGACCTCCGGCAGGCCCACGTACTCCACGGCGTGGGCCGCCGCAGTCGCTACGGTCAGAGCGGTCGGGTCGGCGAGGCCGACATCCTCGCTGGCGAAGATCACCATTCGCCGCGCGATGAACCGGGCATCCTCGCCGGCCACCAGCATCCGGGCCAGGTAATGCAGCGCGGCGTCCACGTCCGAGCCGCGCAGGCTCTTGATGAACGCGCTCGTCACGTCGTAGTGGGCATCGCCGTCCCGGTCGTAGCGCACGGCCGCCACGTCCACCGCCAGCTCCGCGATGGCCAGGTCGATGTCGGTCCGGCCGGCCGCGGTCGCCGAGTTGACCGCCGCCTCCAGCGCCGTCAGCGCCTTCCGGACGTCCCCGCCCGCCAGCCGTACCAGATGATCCTCCGCCTCCGGATGGAGCTTGGCGGTGCCAGCCAGCCCGCGCTGGTCGGTGAGCGCCCGCCGCACCAGCCGGCGTACGTCGCCGTCGCCGAGCGGGTGGAGGGTGAGCAGGACGCACCGGGACAGCAACGGCGAGATCACCGAGAAGTACGGGTTCTCGGTGGTGGCGGCGAGCAGCGTGACGGTCCGGTCCTCGACCGCCGACAGCAGCGAGTCCTGCTGGGTCTTGCTGAACCGGTGCACCTCGTCGATGAACAGCACGACCGGCGGGCCGCCGGCCCGGCGGTGCCGCCGCCCGGCGTCGATCACCGCCCGGACGTCCTTCACCCCGGCGTTGAGCGCCGACATCGCCACGAAGCCGGTGCCGGGGCCGGGGCCGGCACCGGCCCGGTCCGGACTGCCGGCGCGCCGGGCGGTGGTGCCCGCCACCAGATGGGCGATGGTGGTCTTGCCGCTGCCCGGCGGGCCCCACAGGATCACCGACTGCGGGCTGGCGCCCTCCACCAGCTGGCGCAGCGGGGAGCCGGGCGCCAGCAGGTGCTCCTGGCCGACCAGCTCGTCCAGGCTGGCCGGGCGCATCCGCACCGGCAGCGGGGCGTCGGCACGCACCTCGTCAAAGCCGCCCACGCCCGCTCCGGCCCCGGCCGGCGGGCCGGGCGCCGCGAACAGCGCGTCGGGCTCCATCCGCCAGACGATAACCCGAACTCACCGCCCGCCCAACGCCAGCCTGCGCCGGGTTCGGGAACCAGCCGGCAGGTTTAGGGAATCCTCCCCATGGTGCGCCACCGCCCGCGGTGTCAGGCTGTCCGCGAGTAGCCGGCGGCAGCTCGCCCCGGCCGGCGGATGCGAGGTCACGATGCGACGCACTCAGGCTCCCCTCATCATCGGTGCGCTGCTCCTTCTCCTGCTCGGCGCGCCGGTCGCCGGCGCGGCGGTCGGCGGGCCGGCGGACTGGCGCGGGGAGCCCAGCGCGCTGCGGCACAGCGCCGGGTTCGCGTGGGAGCGGACCTTCTTCGGCCCGGGTCTGGACGACAACGTCCTGGCCGCCACGGTGTGGGACGACGGTAGTGGCCCGGCGCTGTACGTCGGCGGGCTGTTCCTGACCGCCGGTGACGAGGTGGTGAACCGGATCGCCCGATGGGACGGCACCGACTGGTCGCCGCTGACCGGCCCGTCCGGCACCGGCGTGGACGCCCAGGTGCACTCCCTGGCGGTCCACGACGGTGACCTGATCGTCGGCGGGTCGTTCCTGACCGCCGGAGGCGTCCCGGCCAACCGGATCGCCCGCTGGGACGGCCAGGAATGGTCGCCGCTGGGCTCCGGCATGGACCGCTCCCAGGTGCGCGCGCTCACCACCCACCAGGGCGACCTGTACGCGGCCGGTGCGTTCACCGAGGCCGGTGGTGTTCCGGCCAACCGGGTCGCCCGGTGGGACGGCCAGCAGTGGTCGCCGCTCGGTCCCGGGGTGGACAGCGGAACCGTCTTCGCGCTGGCCGAGTTCGGCGGCGACCTGGTCGCCGCCGGCAACTTCCGGCAGGTGGGCGGCGTGGGCATGAACCGGATCGCCCGCTGGGACGGCCAGCAGTGGTCGCCGCTGGGCAACGGGCTGCTCGGTGGGCTGACCGCCTCGGTCAACGCGCTGGCCCAGCTCGACGGCGAGCTGGTAGCCGCCGGCTCGTTCCCGCAGGCCGGCGCCGAGGTGATCGTCAACAACGTCGCCCGCTGGGACGGCACGGACTGGTCGCCGCTGGGCACCGGGGTCAGCGGGACCGTGCACGCGCTCGCCGTCCACCAGGGCGAGCTGTTCGCCGGGGGCGCGTTCACCCAGGCCGGTGGGGTGCCGGTGGACCGGGTGGCGCGCTGGGACGGCACCGGCTGGGCACCGCTGGCCGGACCGTCCGGCACCGGCGTGGACGGCAACTCGGTCCGGGCGCTGGCCGGGTTCGCCGGTGAGCTGGTGGTGGCGGGCGCGTTCCAGCAGGCCGGCGGGCTCCTGGTCAACCGGGTCGCCCGGTGGGACGGCACCGGCTGGGCACCGCTGGCCGGGTCGACCGGCCCCGGCACCGGACTGGCCGGGGAGGTCCACGCGCTGGCCGCGTACCAGGGCGACCTGATCGTCGGCGGCGAGTTCCGGCACGCGGGCGGCCTGCGGGTCAACCACCTCGCCCGGTGGGACGGCACCGGCTGGTCGCCGCTCGGCTCGCCGGCGGCCGGCCCGGTCGGGGTCGACGACGTGGTCTGGTCGCTGGCCGTCCACGACGGTGACCTGATCGTCGGCGGGCAGTTCACGCACGCCGGGGACGGGCTGGTCGTCAACAACGTGGCCCGCTGGGACGGCACCGGCTGGTCGGCACTGGCCGGCCCGGCCGGCACCGGCGTCAACGCCTCGGTACGGGCGCTGGCCAGCTTCCAGGGGGCGTTGGTCGCCGGTGGCCAGTTCACCGAGGCCGGTGGCGCGCCGGCGAGCCGGGTCGCCTCCTGGGACGGTGCCGGCTGGGCACCGCTGGGCGCCGGGGTCGGCGGCATCAGCGCGATCCCGGTCCAGGCGATCGTCGAGTACGAGGGGCTCCTGGTGGTCGCCGGCACCTTCCCCGAGGCCGGCGGCCAGCCGATGAGCAACGTCGCCGGGTGGGACGGACAGGCCTGGTCGCCGCTGGCCGGGCCGGCCGGGGCCGGGACCGACAACCGGGTGCAGGCGCTGGCCGTGCACGGCGGCGAGCTGGTGGCCGGCGGCGGGTTCACCGAGGCGGGTGGGGTGGCGGCCCGCTGGCTGGCCCGCTGGGACGGCACCGGCTGGTCGGCGTTCGACGCGGAGCTGGCCGGTGGGTGCTGCTCGCCGTGGGTGCGTTCGCTGCTGTCCACACCGGACGGGCTGGTCGCCGGCGGCGTGTTCACGGAGGCGGACGGCGGCGTGGTCGTGAACCACATCGCCCGCTGGGACGGCGCCGCCTGGTCGCCGCTGGCTGGACCGGCCGGCACCGGCGTGGGTGGCGGGATCCGCCCGGACGGCGGGGCGGCCGCCACCTCGGTCTGGGCACTGGCCAGCTGGGCGCCGGACGGCGCCCCGGACGGGGCGGTTGCCGGCGGCAGCTTCGCCGAGGCCGGTGGTGTCCCCGACTGGGGGTTGGCGCGGTACGCCCCGGTGCGGGTGCCGGCGATCGTCGTGACACCGGGTTCGCTGCCCATCGAGCAGGCGCCGGACGAGGTCACCGAACGGCCGGTGACGATCGCCAACGCCGGCGACGGCGCCCTGGACTGGCGGGTCGCGGAGGCGGCGGAGTCGTGCCAGTCCCCTGCGGACCTGCCCTGGCTCGGGGCGGCCCCGGACGAAGGGCAGACCGCGCCCGGCGCGAGCACCGAGGTCACGGTGACCGTCGACACCACCGACGTGGCGCCGGGCGGCTACTCGGCGCGGCTGTGCGTGTCCAGTAACGACCCGTCCACGCCGCTGGTCGAGGTCCCGGTCTCCCTGACGGTCACCGAGCCGCCGCCCGGCGGATGCGATGCGACGATCACCGGCGTGCACCCCGGGCCGGTGACGGTCACGGACGGGGTGACCTGCCTGGCCGCCGGGGCCCAGGTGCTCGGCGAGTTCAACGTCCTGGCCGGGGCTGGGCTGGTCGCCACCGCGGCGGTCATCCAGGGTCCGCTGACCGCGATCGGAGCGGCCTCGATCACCGTGACCTTCAGCCAGGTCACCGGACCGGTGCTGGTCACCAGCGGCAGCGGTCCGATCTCGCTGTTCGGCAGCCAGGTCACCGGATCGGTCAGCCTGGTCGGGAACGTCACCGGCGAGACGCCGGCGGCGGTGTCCGGGAACACGATCATCGGCTCGCTGTCCTGCGTCGGCAACCAGCCACCGCCGACCGATCACGGCCTGCCGAACACCGCCACCGGCGGTACGTTCGGCCAGTGCGCCGGCATGTAAACGGAAAAGCGGCGGCCGTGCGGGGGTGCCCCCGCACGGCCGCCGCCAGCTACCGCCGTCAGCCGTCGGCCGGCACCTTCTGCTCGTCCCGCAGGACGTACGGTGCCATCCGTTCGAGCCGGGCATCGAGCTTGTTGATGCCGTCGGTGAGCAACCCGAGGTGCTTCTCGGTGTTGCTCTGGAACGTGTTGAGCCGGGTCTCAAGCCGATCGAACCGCTGATCAACCTGGTCGAACCGTCGATCAACCTGCTCGAACCGTCGATCAACCTGCTCGAACCGCTGATCGACCTGGTCGAAGCGGTGCTCGACCGTGTCGACCAGGTCGCGGGTCGCGCGTGCCAGGTCACCGACGTTACCGGCGAACCAGCCATAGGCGCGCTGGTTCCCCTCGACGTCATCGATCACGGCGTCCAGCGACGCTCGGATGTCGGCTTCCGCCTTGGGCATTCCCTGATCCTTTCGATGAGAGTGCACAGTGAACAGCCGGGTGCCCGGTAATCCCGATCGTCGCTCGCCCGCTGCCCCTCGTCTGACGCGGCATGCCCTATGCGACACACCAACCGCTACTTACGCGAGAGAGTCGTCGATGGTGAGTACCTCATCCGAGGCTCTGCCCAGCCAGGTCAGCCTATCGGGCTGAGTGGGGGGAAACCGCGTCCCGAACCGCCTACGCCCGCCCGGAACCAGGGTCCGAACCGGCTAGCGGCGCCATCCGCGCCGGCCGCGCAGCGGCGCGCCGAGGTGCAGCGCCAGCAGCAGCAGACCAGCCAGGGTCAGGGTACGCGGGGTGACCAGCTCACCCAGCGTCTCGTCGATCAGCTCCAACAACAGGGCCAGGCCGAACGCCGCAGCCGCCACGATCGCAAACATGCCCGGTTGGTTACCCAGTCTGGGGAGTATCCACTCCCGCCTCGGCGCGCTGCTCCGGGCTGATCGGGGTCGGGGCGCCGGTCAGCGGGTCCAGGCCACCGCGGGTCTTCGGGAACGCGATCACCTCACGGATCGAGTCCGCACCGGTCAGCAGCGCGCAGATCCGGTCCCAGCCGAACGCGATCCCGCCGTGCGGGGGCGGCCCGAATCGGAACGCCTCCAGCAGGAACCCGAACTTGTCGGCCGCCTGCTCCGCCGAGATCCCCAGCACGTCGAACACCCGGCGCTGCACGTCCGCGCGGTGGATCCGGACCGAGCCACCGCCGATCTCGTGACCGTTGCAGACCAGGTCGTACGCGTACGCCAGCGCATCCCCCGGCGCCTGCTCGAACCGGTCGGCCCACTCGTCGGTGGGCGCGGTGAACGGGTGGTGCACGGCGGTCCAGCCCCCCTGCCCGTCCGGCTCGAACATCGGCGCGTCGGTCACCCAGCAGAACGCCCAGGCCGACTCGTCGACCAGTCCGACCCGGCCGGCGATCTCGACCCGCGCCGCCCCAAGCAGCTCCTGCGCCTCCCGCCGGTCCGTCGCCGCGGCGAAGAAGACCGCGTCACCCGGCTTGGCGCCGACCGCGTCGGCCAGCCCGGCCAGCTGCCCGGCCGACAGGTTCTTCGCCACCGGCCCGCGTGCCTGCCCGGTCTCGGCGTCCAGCACCACGTACGCCAGCCCGCGGGCACCGCGCGCCTTCGCCCAGTCCTGCCAGCCGTCCAGCTCCTTGCGGGTCTGGGACGCGCCGCCGGGCATCACCACCGTCCCCACGTAGCCACCTGCGTCGATCGCACCGGCGAACACCCGGAACTCGGTGCCGCGCAGGTAGTCGGTCAGGTCGGTCAGCTCCAGCCCAAACCTGCGGTCCGGCTTGTCCGACCCGTACCGGCCCATCGCATCGTGCCAGGTGATCCGCGGGACCGGGGCCACCACCTGGTGACCGGCCAGCTCCCGCCACAGCGCCGCGATGATCTCCTCCGAGAGCGCGATCACGTCGTCCTGGGTCACGAACGACAGTTCGATGTCCAGCTGGGTGAACTCCGGCTGCCGGTCGGCCCGGAAGTCCTCGTCCCGGTAGCACCGGGCCAGCTGGTAGTAGCGCTCCAGCCCGGCCACCATCAGCAGCTGCTTGAACAGCTGCGGGGACTGCGGCAGCGCGTACCAGCTGCCGGGTTGCAACCGCGCCGGTACGAGGAAGTCGCGCGCACCCTCCGGTGTGGAGCGGGTAAGGGTCGGGGTCTCGACCTCCACGAAGTCGTGCCGGTGCAGCACCGAGCGGGCGATCCGGTTCGCCGCCGAGCGCATCCGCAGCGCCTGCGCCGGACCGGAGCGGCGCAGGTCCAGATAACGGTAGCGGAGCCGGACCTCATCACCGGCGGTCTGCTCGTCGTCGACCGGCAACGGCAGTGTGTCGCTCTCGGAGAGCACTACCAGCTCGTCGACCACCACCTCGACCTCGCCGGTGGGCAGCTCCGGGTTCTCGTTGCCGGCCGGCCGGTGGCGCACGTCACCGGTCACGAGCAGGCAGAACTCGTTGCGCAGCGCGTGCGCGGCCGGCGACTCCCGCAGCACCACCTGCACCACCCCGGAGGCGTCTCGCAGGTCCACGAAGGTCACCCCGCCGTGGTCGCGGCGGCGGGCCACCCACCCGGCCAGCGTCACGGTCGTGCCGGCGTCGGCGGCGCGCAGGCTCCCGGCCTGGTGGGTGCGGATCACGGGCTCTCCTCGGGTACGGGCTGCCCGGGCAGTCTATCCGGCGAGTAGTCGGGGCTACCCGGGCGGCGGCGGGTCGAGCCGGGCCCGCCGGCGCAGCGCGTGCCCGGGCCGGTTGGTGACCAGCACCCGCACCCGCGGGTCGGCCAGGAACCGGTCGATCTGCGCCGTCTCGTCCACCGTCCACACCATCGCACCGATCCCGTGCCGGGCGCACTGGGCCAGCACGCCGTACCGGGCGAGGGTCTTGTCCACCGCCACCCACTGGGCGCCGGTGGCGCGCACCCGGCGCAGCGGGAACAGCTCCCGCAGCCGGGTGCCCAGCAGCGTGCCGGGCGGGACCTCGGCCCGGCCCCGGCCCAGCGACAGCGCGGTGCGCACCCGCGGGAAGTCCCGGGTGATCCGGGCGATCGACACGTCCTCCAGCGACGTGGCCACGAACCCCTCCTCCCCGAAGACCTCCCGCGCCAGCCGCACCACGTCCGCCTCGTACCCGGTCTCCTTCAGGTCTATGTGGCCGGCCGCGCCGCCGACGGCGATCTCGGCGGCGACCCCGGCCATGGTCGGCACCTCGTAGCCGACCCGGTCGCACAGCTGCCGGTAGGACAGGGTCCGCAGCGGCGGGCCGGTGTGGCTGGCGCGCGGGTCGTGGTAGCACACCAGGGCACCGTCGGCCAGCCGCCGCACGTCGAACTCCACATAGTCCGCCCCGGTCGCCGCGGCGCTGCGGTACGCCTCCCAGGTGGCGGCCGGATGCTGCTCGCCGCCTCCCCTGTGCGCGGAGACCGCCACCGGCGTGGTCATGGGACCTCACGTCGGGTGGCCGACGGCTGCCGGCCGAGGGCGGCGGCGGTACGCGGTGCCGGGACGACCAGCCCACCCGCCGGGTCAACGGCCTGCTCGCCAGCCGGGTCGACGGTCGGGTCGCCGACCTGGCCGTCGGCCTGGACCAGCCGGGAGTCGCGGCGGATCCGCCGCCGCAGCAGGAAACCGGCCAGCAGCAGCCCGGCGAACGGCAGCCAGGCCAGCCCGTACGCGAACCAGTACCGGTCGAGGTCCAGCACCGACCGGGCCTGGTCCACGTCCGGGCTGGTCACACCGAAGAACGCCAGCAGCAGGCTGGGCGGCAGCGCGATCAGCGACCCGACCGCGAGCACCACGTTGAACACCCGGTTTCGGCGTTCGTGCTCATCCTGCGTCGCCGCGTCCAGCACCGCCGCCCGGGCCCGGATCACCGCCGCCAGCCGGTCGACCATCCGGGAGGTGTTGGTCAGGCCGGTGTCCAGGTCGGCAGCCATCCGCATCGACGACTGGAAACCTTCCACCACCAGCTCCGGGATCAGCACGCTGTCTACATAGGCCTCCACTCCGAAGCTCAGGTCGAGCTGCAGCTCGTTGAGCCGGGACGACAGCCGGGAGACCAGCTCCCGGGCATCGCCGGTCGAGACCAGCTGAGTGGACTGGTTCAGCTCCAGCGCGTCGAAGGCGAGGTCCCGGGTCCGGTGCAGGACTCCCATCGCCGCGACGATCGTGGTCGCGGCCAACGCGAGCACGTTCTCGACCTGCTCGCTCCACCCGGCGATCAGCGACACCCCGCGGCCGTGCGCCACCAGCGTCTCGCCCGGGTTGTTGAGTGCTCGCGGGGTCCGGACCCCGAGCTGGCTGCCCCGGTCCGCGCTGACCGTCGCCCGGTAGACGATCGTGGTCACGGCCGGTGGCAGCTGGTCCCCCGGCCCGGGCGCGGCGTCGGCCCGCAGCAGCTCCTCCCGCAGGTGGCCGCCGGGGAACACGCACTGGTGGACGTTGCGGCCGAACTGGAGCGGCGCCGCCAGCCCGAGCCGGTCGCCCAGCCACGCCAGCAGCGGCTGGCCGGACACGGTGAGCAGCTCCCGCTCGAAGCAGGTGGCGGCCAGGAACCCGGCTACCTCGGCGGCGTCCGGCTCGCCCGGCAGCTCCACCTCCAGCACCAGCAGCGGGTCACCGCGCGGGGTGACCAGGAGCAGCGCGGTGACCTCGCCAATCCGGAACCCGGCCAGCTGGTCACCGGCGGCGTCGAGCGCGCCGGGCGGCAGATCCTGGTGATCGGCGACCTGCGGCAGCAGCCGGGCCGAGGCGTCAACGTGGCCCTGGAACCGGCCGTAGTCGAAGACCTCGTCCAACCGGGTACGGACCGCGTGGTCGAACCGCGCCCGCGGGGTCAGGTCGTAGATGCACAGGACCCAGGTCTCCGGTGACCTGCTGACGTCACTGACCGGCACGGGCGCCTCCTTGCCATGGTTCGCAGCCACTGTAATGGCCCCCGGCACCAGGCCTGGCTAGGCCGATGCCAGCACCGGGTGCAGGTCGGCCGGCGGCGGCGCCCAGCTGGCCGGGTCGGCCGGGAGCTGCTCGCCGGTCCGGATGTCCTTGACCTCTCCCGGCCCTTCCCCGGCGCCCTCGCCCGGGAACCAGACGTACGGGATGCCGCGGCGCTCCGCGTACCGGATCTGCCTGCCGTACTTGGCCGCGGTGGGTGAGACCTCGGTCGGGATGCCGCGCCGCCGCAGCGCGGCGGCCACCCGCAGACAGGCCGGCCGGGACGGCTCGTCCGGCAGCGCCACCAGTACGCAGGTCGGGACCGGCCGGGAGATGGTCAGCGCGTCCCGGCCCAGCAGCCGGCCCAGCAGCCGGCTGATCCCGATCGACAGCCCGACTCCGGGGAACCGGTCGGTGCCGGCGCTGGCCAGGTTGTCGTACCGGCCGCCGGAGCAGACCGACCCGAGCGACTCGTGGCCGACCAGCACCGTCTCGTAGACGGTGCCGGTGTAGTAGTCCAGCCCGCGGGCGATCTTCAGGTCGGCCACCAGCAGCCCCGGGGCGTGCTCGGCGGCCGCCTCCACCACCGCCGCCAGCTCGGCCACCCCCTCGTCCAGCAGCGGGTCGGTGACCCCGAGCGCGGTGACCGCGTCCACGAACGACAGGTCGGGGGTGCTGATCTCGGCCAGCGCCAGGCAGGCCTTGACCTGCCCGGCGGACGCGCCGAGCGCCTCCAGCTGCCCGGCCACTCCGGCCGGGCCAACCTTGTCCAGCTTGTCCACGACCCGGATCACCTCGGCCGGGTCGGGCAGCTCGAGGCCCCGGTAGAAGCCCTGCGACAGCTTGCGGTTGTTCACGTGCATCCGGACCGGCGGCAGCGGCAGCCCGGCCAGCGCGTCACCGACCACCAGCGGCAGCTCGACGTCGTAGTGGAACGGCAGGGTGTCCCGGTCCACCACGTCGATGTCGGCCTGCCGGAACTCGCGGTAGCGCCCCTCCTGCGGCCGCTCCCCGCGCCACGCCTTCTGGATCTGGTAGCGGCGGAACGGGAACTGGAGCCGGCCCGCGTTCTCCAGCACGTACCGGGCGAACGGCACGGTCAGGTCGAAGTGCAGTCCCAGCCCGGAGTCGCTGGCATCCTTGGCATCGGCCTGCAGCCGGCGCAGCACGTACACCTCCTTGGAGGTCTCGCCCTTGCGCAGCAGCTGGTCCAGCGGCTCCACCGCCCGGGTCTCCAGCGGCGCGAACCCGTGCAGCTCGAAGGTGCGCCGCATCCGGTCCACGATCTGCTGCTCGATCATGCGCTGCGGCGGCAGCCACTCCGGGAACCCCGACAGCGGGGTCGGTCGAGTCATGCGCTCATCCCTACCAGCCGCGGGCCGGAGCCGCCGGTTCGGCGCCGCGCCGCTCGGTCACCTGCAGCAGGTACGGGTTGGTGGTGCGCTCCCGGCCGATCGTGGTCGCGGGCCCGTGGCCGGGCAGCACCGCGGTGTCGTCGGGCAGCGGCAGGACCTTGTCCCGCAGGCTGGTCACCATCGCAGGCAGGCTGCCGCCGGGCAGGTCGACCCGCCCGATCGACCCGGCGAACAGCACGTCGCCGGACAGGCAGACCGCCTGCGCGTCCCACCGGGGCGGGGCCTGCGGCAGCCGGAACAGCACCGACCCGGGGGTGTGGCCGGGTGCGTGGTCGACGGTGACCGACAGCCCGGCGATCTCCACCGTCCCCCCGTCGGGCAGCTCCGCGACGTCGTCCGGCTCGGTGTATGGCAGCCGGCCGCCGAACATTTCCTTGAGCTCGTTGGACAGCCCCTTGGTCGGGTCGGCCAGCAGCTCCCGGTCGGCGGGGTGCACCCAGGCGGTGATCCCGCGGGCGCCGCAGACCGGCGCGACCGAGAAGGTGTGGTCCAGGTGGCCGTGGGTGAGCAGCACCGCCGCCGGCTGCAGCCGGTGCTCGGCCAGCAGCCGGTCCAGCTCGTCGAGCACCCCGATGCCCGGGTCCACCACCACGCACTGCTCCCCCGGCGCGGTGGCGATCACGTAGCAGTTGGTCCCGAACGCATCCGCCGGGAACCCGGCAACCAGCACCTCAGCCCCACCTTCGCTAGTCTTGAACCAGCCCCCGCCCAGCCCGTACCCCTCC
Source organism: Micromonosporaceae bacterium (assembly GCA_009377645.1). Classification (GTDB taxonomy): domain Bacteria; phylum Actinomycetota; class Actinomycetes; order Mycobacteriales; family Micromonosporaceae; genus Natronosporangium. The sequence continues at coordinate 93,459 of WHTQ01000007.1, forward strand.
TCCAGCCTAGTCTCAGGCGGAACCCGTACACTCGCTCGGGCGGTCGGCGCGCCGCTATGACCATGACCTCGGAGGACCGCCGTGGCATCGACCAAGACCAGGCAGCGCAAGCTGGAGCGCGACCGGTATGAGCGCAAGCTGGTGCGGCAGGCGCAGCGGCAGGGACGCCGGCGGCAGGTCCAGGCGGGGATCGGCGCGTTCCTGGCGCTGGCGCTGATCGGGGTGGGCGTGGGCTGGCTGGCCGGGTTCTTCGAGTCCGGCTCGGACCCGGACCCGCTCGCCCAGCCGGACCTGTGCACCTGGCTGCCGCGGGACCCGGCCGACCACCCGGACCGGACCGACGTCGGGACCCCGCAGACCAACCCGCCATCCGCCGGAGCCCGGACGATCACCCTCGAACTGGACGCCGGCTCGGCCGGCGCCGGCCAGGTGACAGTGACGATGGATGTCGCGGAGGACCCGTGCGGCGCGGCGAGCATGGAGCACCTCGCCTCCCAGGGCTTCTTCGACGAGACCGAGTGCCACGAGCTGTTCGAGGGGGTGGCGCTGCGGTGCGGCGACCCGAGCGGCAGCGGGCAGGGCGGCCCGAGCTACGCGTTCTACGGCGACAACCTGCCGGTGCCGCCACAGACCGAGGACGGGGCGCCGGCCGGCGGGGAGCCGACCTACCCGGCCGGGACGGTAGCGTTCGGGGACACGGTCGGGGAGAACGGCAGCCAGTTCCTGCTGTTCTACGAGGACTACTCGCCGGAGAACCCGATCCACCCGCTGATCGGGACGATGACCGACGGGCTGTCGGTGGTCGAGGAGATCGGGGCGGCCGGCGGGACCGAGGAGGAACCGACCCGGCCGGCCGAGCAGGTCCTGATCCGGAGCCTGACCGTCACCGACCCGGCCGCCGCCCCCACCCAGTGAGAACCGAGGAGGAGACACAGTGACGTCCAGCAGGGAGCGCCAGCAGCGGGCCGCGGCCCGGGCTCGGCTGGCCCGGGAGATGGCCGAACGGCAGGCGACCGCGAAGAAGCGCCGGCAGCGGCTGATCGGCGCCGGCGCGGCGGTCGGGCTGGTGCTGGTGGTGGCCGGGACCTTCCTGGTGGTCTCGGCGGTGACCGGCGACGACGACCGGAACCCGACGGCGGCCACCACCCCCACCCCCGGTGGCAGCGCCCCACCGGCGGCGGCGCCGGGTGAGTGCGCCTGGAACGAGGCGGCGGCCGGCGACGCGGTGGTGGACGTCGGGACGCCGCCGGAGGGTGAGCCCCGGGAGGGCACCCAGGTCATGACGGTCACCACCAACCTGGGCGAGGTGGCGGTCGAGCTGGACCTGGCCGCGTCGCCGTGCATCGCGGCGAGCTTCTCGCACCTGGCCAGCCAGGAGTTCTACGACGGCACGTACTGCCACCGGATGTTCCCCGGGATGCTGCAGTGCGGGGACCCGAACGCGGTGGACGAGAACTACCAGGAGCAGGAGGCGATCGGCAGCGGCGGGCCGGCCTACCAGTACGCGGACGAGAACCTGCCGACCACGCCGGACCCGGTCTACTACCCGGCCGGAACGATGGCGATGGCCAACAGCGGGCCGGGCACCAACGGCAGCCAGTTCTTCTTCATCTACGAGGACACCGACCTGAACGGCCCGAACTACAGCGTGGTCGGCCAGGTGGTCGAGGGCATGGACGTGCTCGAGCAGGTCAACGAGATCGGCCACGACGGCGCGTTCGACCCGAGCCCGGGCGGCGGCCACCCGAACGAGGACATCATCATCGAGAGCCTGCGAGTCGGTGACCCGTCCTGAGAGCGGTCAGGCGCCGGAGGTGACCCGGTAGGCGTCGAAGACGCCGTCCACCTTCTTGACCGCGGCGAGCAGGTGGCCGAGGTGCTTGGGGTCGGCCATCTCGAACGTGAACCGGCTGATCGCGACCCGGTCCCGGGTGGTCGCCACGGTGGCGGAGAGGATGTTCACCCGCTCGTCGGACAGCGCCTGGGTGACGTCGGCCAGCAGCTTGTGCCGGTCCAGCGCCTCCACCTGGATCGCCACCAGGAACGTGGAGGCGCTGGTCGGCTTCCAGGTCACCTCCACGATCCGCTCGGAC
>WHTQ01000162.1 GCA_009377645.1 Micromonosporaceae bacterium
CCTCGTTCAACCCGGCGATGCGGATCGGCCGCCAGCTGGCGGAGGTGGCCGAGGTCCATGCCGGGGCGCGCCGGCGGGTCGCGCTGGCCAGGGCGGTGCAGCGGCTGTGGGACGTGCACATCCCCGCGCCGGCGCGACGGGCCAGCCAGTTCCCGCACGAGCTCTCCGGCGGGATGCGGCAACGGGCGATGATCGGCATGGGGCTGATGGGCACACCCAAGCTGCTGGTCGCGGACGAGCCGACCACCGCGTTGGACGTGACGGTGCAGCGGGAGGTGCTGCGCCTGGTCCGGGAGGTGCAGCGAGGCTCCTCGCTGGCCGTATTGCTGATCTCGCACGACGTCGCGGTCGTCTCGCAGCTGTGCCAGCGGGTGCTGGTGATGTACGCCGGCCGGATCGTCGAGGACCTGCCCACCGCCGACCTGACCACCGCCGCGCACCCGTACACCCGGGCGCTGATCGCCGCGGTGCCCAGCATGCTGGCCGACCGGGGGCGGCCGCTGGCGACCATCCCCGGCCAGCCGCCGGAACCGGCGAGCCGGCCGAGCGGGTGCGCGTTCGCCCCGCGCTGCCCGTTCGCGGACGAGCACTGCGGCGAGGCGGCCCCGCCACTGGTCGACCTGGCACCCGGGCACCGCGCCGCGTGCTGGCACCCGCAGCTCGCCCGGCCGCTGGCGGCGGCGAGGGGGTCGTGAGCATGCTCCGGTTCGATCGGGTGAGCGTCCAGTTCGGCTATGGCCGGGCCGCGCTGACCGCGGTCGACGCGGTCACCCTGGAGGTTCCGGCCGGCACCGTGGTGGGGCTGGTGGGGGAGTCCGGCTCCGGCAAGTCCACGCTCGCCCGGGCGGCGGTCGGCCTGGTGCCGCTGGCCGGTGGGGAGATCACGCTCGACGGCGCGAGCCTGGCCGCCCGGATGCGGGGCCGCCGCCCGGTGCAGATGGTCTTCCAGGACCCGTACTCCTCGCTCAACCCGCGGATGACGATCGGCGCCTCGATCGCCGAGGCGCTGCCCCGCGGCAGGAGCCGGGCGGGGGAGGTGCGCCGGCTGCTGGAGCTGGTGGGCCTGTCCGCGGACCGAACCGGCGACTACCCGAGCGCGCTGTCCGGCGGGCAGCGGCAGCGGGTCGCGCTGGCCCGGGCGCTGGCCACGAGGCCCCCGGTGGTCATCGCCGACGAGATCACCTCGTCGCTGGACGGGTCGGTCCAGGGCACGGTGCTCAACCTGGTCCGCGACCTGCAGCGGGCGCTGGGCATGGCGGTGCTGTTCATCTCCCACAACCTGGCCGTGGTCCGGTATGTCAGCGACCTGATCGCGGTGATGTACCTGGGGCGGATCGTCGAGCTGGGCCCGGCTGAGGAGGTCCTGCGCGACCCGCGGCACCCCTACACCCGGTCGCTGCTGGAGGCGGTACCCCGGATCGGGTCGTCCCTCGACGGTGGGGCCGGGTACGCCGAGACCGAGCCACCCGATCCGCACCGGCCCCCGACCGGGTGCCGCTTCCACCCCCGGTGTCCGGTCGGCCCGCTGGTCCACGCCGACCGCGACATCTGCCTGGACACCGACCCGCGGGCGGAGGCGCCGCTCCGCCCGCACCGGGCGGAGTGCCACTTCGCCGCCGCACCGGAACCGCTAAGGAGCCGCGCATGACCCGCCGTCTCACCCTGGACGACCTGTACGCGATCGAGGTGCCGGCCCAGCCCGCCATCGCCCCGGACGGGTCGAGCGTGCTCTACGTGCTGCGTACCGCCGACCGGGACGCGGACCAGAACCACACCACGATCTGGCGGGTGGCGACCTCCGGCGACCCTGTGGGTCAGCAGCCGGAGCAGCTGACCCGCGGTACGGCCGACTCCGCGCCGGCCTGGTCGCCGGACGGCACCCGGATCGCGTTCCTCCGGACCACCGGCGCGGCGGCGCAGGTGTGGCTCCTCCCGGCCGGCGGCGGCGAGCCGGAGCAGCTGACCTCCCTGCCCGCCGGCGCGGGCGCTCCGGTGTGGAGCCCGGACGGCACCCGGATCGCGTTCGCCGCGCCGGTCGACCTGGCGGCGGCCGGCGGCGAGGACGACGCGGCCCGGGAGCGGCGGGCGGCCGCGCCGGTCGTCACCGACCGGCTCGGCTACAAGGCCGACGGCGCCGGCCTGCTCCGCCGGATCCGGCAGCACCTGGTGGTGGTCGAGGTCGGGACCGGCCGGACCCGGCGGCTGACCTCGGGTGACTGGCACGCCGGCCAGCCGGCCTGGTCGCCGGACGGCGCGCGGATCGCCTTCTCGGCCGCCATGTCCGCCGACGCCGACCTGACTGGCGAGTCGGCCGCGTACGTGGTCGACACCCGGGCCGAGGCACCGGTGCCCCGGCTGGTCGGACCCCGGCACGGCCAGGCCGGGCCGGCCGGCTGGCTGCCGGACGGCTCCGCCCTGCTGGTCGCCGGCCGCACCGACACCGCGGTGGGCCACCACCGGCTGCTGCGCATCGACCTGGCCGGGGCGGCCACCGTCGACCTGACCGAGCGGCTGGACCGGAACCTGATGCCCGGCATCCCCGGTTACCCCGGCGGCCTGCCCCAGGTCGGCGCGGACGGCTCCACCGTGCTGTTCTGCGCCCGCGACCGGGGCTGCACCCACCTGTACGCGGTCCCGGCCGGCGGCGGCCGGCCGCGGCGGGTGCTGGGCGGGCCGGACCGGGTGGTGTCCGGGCTGTCGGTGGCCGCCCGGGCGCGGGTCGCGGCGGTGGTGGTGGCGGGCCCGGAGTCGTACGGCGACCTGGTCGTCGTCGACCTCACCACCGGCGCGGAACGGCGGCTGGCCCGGTACGCCCCGGACGGGGTCGCGCTGCTGCGCCCGCAGGAGCGCCGCTTCCGCGGCCCGGACGGCACCGAGGTGCACGGCTGGCTGCTGCGCGACCCGGACGCACCCACCCCGGCGCCGCTGCTGCTCGACATTCACGGCGGACCGCACAACGCCTGGAGCCCGGTGCCCGACCCGGGGCACCTCTACCACCAGCTGCTCGCCGCCCGCGGCTGGGCGGTGCTCACCCTGAACCCGCGCGGCAGCGACGGCTACGGCGAGGCGTTCCTCACCGCCGCGCTGGGCGCCTGGGGGCTGGCCGACGAGCCGGACCTGCTCGCGCCCGTGGACCAGTTGGTGGCCGAGGGCGTGGCGGACCCGGCCCGGCTGGCCGTGGCCGGGTACAGCTACGGCGGCTACCTGACCTGCTGGCTGACCGGGCGCACCGACCGGTTCGCCGCCGCCGTCGCCGGTGGCACGGTGGCCGATCTCACCAGCATCAGCGGCACCTCCGACGTGGGCACCCACCTCAACCGGCTGGAGAACGGGGCGTTGCCGTACCAGGACCCGCCACGGCTGGCCGCACAGTCGCCGTACCCCCGGGTCGACCGGGTGGTCACGCCGACGTTGCTGCTGCACGGCGGGCAGGACGAGCGGTGCCCGGTCGGCCAGGCGGAGCAGTGGTTCGCGGCGCTGCGCTCCCGGCAGGTGCCCGCCCGGCTGGTCGTCTACCCGCAGGCCAGCCACCTGTTCATCCTGGACGGCCGGCCCTCGCACCGCGCCGACTACTCCCGCCGGATCGTCGACTGGGTCACCCAGCACACTCGAA
>WHTQ01000126.1 GCA_009377645.1 Micromonosporaceae bacterium
CGAGCGGTACCGGTTCGCCGACCGGATCGTCACCACCGGCCGGGGGTACGCGTACCCGACCGCCCGGGAGGCGGCGCTGAAGCTGATGGAGACCTCCTACCTGGCCGCGCTGGCGTTCTCCGGCGCCGACCTGCTGCACGGCCCGCTGGCCATGACCGACCCGGACGTGCCGGTGCTGGCGTTGGTCGGGGACGGTCCCGGTGGCCGGGCGATGCGGGAGGTGCTGGCCAAGCTCGGTGAGCGCCGTGCCGACGTGGTCGTGATCGGGCCGAGCCGGGTGGCCGGGGCGGCCGCCCAGCTGCGGGTGCCGGCGGTGGACGAGCGGCACGCCCCGCTGCTGGACATCCTCCCGCTGCAGCAGCTGGCGCTGGCGCTGGCACTGGCCCGCGGCGAGGACCCGGACGCCCCGCGCGGTCTTCACAAGGTCACCAGCACCCACTAGCCGTACCCTTGGGTCGTGTCCACGCTGCGCGACCTGGTCGAGGAGCACACCACTCTGGGTCCGGCCGACATCGACCACCTCCACCGGCTGGCCGGGGACTGGCAGCTGCTGTCCGACCTGTCCTTCGCCGACCTTGTCCTGTGGGTCCCGGTCGAGGGCACCGACCCACCCGCCCGCCCCCGGGGCTTCGTGTGCGTCGCGCAGGTGCGCCCGACCACGGCCGCCACCGCATACCAGGATGACCAGGTGGGCCGGCTCGGCCGCGGACCGGAGGTGGCGCACCTGGCGGTCGCCCTGACCCAGGGCCGGATCTGGCGGGAGGGCGACCCGGTGTGGTACGGGGACACCCCGGCCCGGCACGAGGCGATCCCGGTGCGCCGCCGCACCACCGCCGGCGAGCCCGGGCGGGTGATCGCGGTGGCCAGCCGGGACACCAACCTGACCACCGCCCGTACCCCCAGCCACCTGGAGCTGAACTACCTGACCACGGCCGACGACCTGGCCCAGATGGTCGCCGACGGCACCTTCCCGCCGCCGATCCACGCCGGCGAGACCACCAGCGCGCCCCGGGTCGGGGACGGGCTGGTCCGGCTGGACGCCGGCGGCAAGGTCACCTACGCCAGCCCGAACGCACAGTCCGCGTTCCGCCGGCTCGGGCTGACCGCCCACCTGGTCGGGGAGGACCTGGCCGGACTGATCAGCCGGCTCGCCGAGAACCCGCTGGAAGGCTCGGAGGCCGCGGCCCGGGTGCTGGCGGCGCTGCGGGGCGGCTCGCCGCCGCGTCGAGAGATCGAGGTACGCGGGGCGACCGTGCTGACCCGGGCGTTGCCGCTGATCCCGGCCGGGGTGCCGATCGGGGCGCTGGTGCTGGTCCGGGACATGACCGAGGTGCGCCGCCGGGACCGGGCGCTGGTTACCAAGGACGCCACCATCCGGGAGATCCACCACCGGGTGAAGAACAACCTGCAGACCGTCGCCGCCCTGCTCCGGCTGCAGGCCCGGCGGGTCGACCCGCCGGAGGCCAAAGCCGCCCTGGAGGAGTCCGTCCGGCGGGTCGCCTCGATCGCGCTCGTCCACGAGACCCTGGCGATGACCAGTGACGAGGCGGTGGAGCTGGACGGGGTCGTGGACCGGGTGGCCACCGCCGCCGCCGAGGTCGCCGTACCCGAGGCCAAAGTCACCATGCACCGCCGCGGCACCTTCGGCACCCTGCCCGCCGAGCTGGCCACCCCGCTCGTCATGATCCTCAACGAGCTGCTGCTGAACGCCGTCGAGCACGGCTTCGCCGACGGCGGCTCCGGCGAGGTCACGATCGAGGTCCGCCGGCACCGCCGGAAGCTGCACGTGACCGTCGCCGACACCGGCCATGGCCTCCCGCCCGGCTTCGACGACGATCCTGGCCAGCGGCTCGGGCTGCAGATCGTCCGTACCTTGGCCACCGGTGAGCTGCGCGGCAGCATCGACCTGCGCCCGGGTGCCGCCGGCGGCACCGAAGCGGTCCTGGCGATCCCGCTCGCCCGCCCCGCCGACCCTCCTCCGCAGCGTTGATCATGGAGTTCCCTCGGCGTGTCGCCCGGTGTGTCGTGCCGCAGCTCCATGATCGACGCGGCTCATCGGGGCCGGCCGGTGGACGCCGGCGCAGTGGGCGAGGGGACGCTGGCGGGGCGGGCCGGTGGACGCCGGCCACCTCAGCGTGAGACAGTGAGGGCGTGAGCCCTGCCCCGCGCCACACCGGTGCGCCGACGATCTCCCCGGGTGTGTCCGCCCCGGGCACCTCGGCCACCTCGTCGGGGCTTACCTCTCGCCGGCACGTCGACTACGGTCGCGTGCGCAGCGCCATCTGTCCGGCCTGACAGCCCGCCCCTTTCCGCACCGCTGCAAACGGGCGCGCCCGCCGTCAGGCCCATCCCGACCAGCGACCGACCAGTCGCCGCTCTGCAGGCCGTCCGCGCCGCGCGCCTTCTCGTACCCACGGGTCCTCGTTACACGAAGGATGGCGACAGATGACGGTCACCACAGGCAGGCGTGCGCCGCGCACCCGCGGCGAAGGACAGTGGGCGGTCGGTCACCGCGAACCGCTCAACGCCAACGAGCGCACCAAAAAGGACGACAACCCGCTGCACGTGCGGCAGCGGATCGAGACGATCTACTCGAAGCGGGGCTTCTCGAGCATCGACCCGCAGGACCTGCGCGGCCGGTTCCGGTGGTTCGGCCTCTACACCCAGCGCCGCCCCGGCATCGATGGCGGCCGCACCGCGCTGCTGGAGCCGGAGGAGCTGGAGGACGAGTTCTTCATGCTCCGGATCCGGATCGACTCCGGGCAGCTCGACCTGGCGCAGCTGCGCACTGTGGCTGAGATCTCCCGGCGGTACGCGCGCGACACCGCCGACCTGACCGACCGGCAGAACGTGCAGCTGCACTGGGTGCGGATCGAGGACGTACCCGAGATCTGGCGGCGGCTGGAGGCGGTCGGGCTGCAGAGCACCGAGGCGTGCGGGGACTCCCCGCGGGTGGTGCTGGGCAGCTCGGTGGCCGGGATCGCCGCCGCGGAGCTGGTCGACGGCACCCCGGCGATCCGGGAGATCGTCGACCGCTACATCGGCAGCGAGGAGTTCGCGAACCTGCCGCGCAAGTTCAAGTCGGCGGTCGCCTGGCTGCCGGATGTCCCGTACGAGGTCAACGACATCTCGTTCCTCGGTGTGGTGCACCCGGAGCACGGCCCCGGTTTCGACCTCTGGGTCGGCGGTGGCCTGTCGACCAACCCGATGCTGGCCAAGCGGCTCGGCGCGTGGGTGCCACTGACCGAGGTGCCGCAGGTGTGGGCGGGTGTGACCGGCGCGTTCCGGGACTACGGCTACCGCCGGCTTCGACACAAGGCGCGGCTGAAGTTCCTGCTGGCCGACTGGGGGGTGGAGAAGTTCCGGCGGGTGCTGGAGGACGAGTATCTGGGCCGACGGCTGCTGGACGGCCCACCCCCGTACCTGCCCAACCGACCGGTGGACCACGTCGGCGTACACCCGCAGAAGGACGGCCTGGCCTATGTGGGCGCCACCCCGGTGGCCGGCCGGGTCTCCGGCTCCACTCTGGACCGCTTGGCCGACCTGGCCGAGCAGTACGGCTCCGGCCGGGTCCGGCTGACCGCGTTCCAGAAGGTGCTGGTCCTGGACGTGCCACCAGACCGGGCCGGTGCGCTGGTCGACGAGCTGGACCGGATCGGGCTGTCCGCCCGACCCTCGGCGGTGCGGCGCGGCGTGATGGCCTGCACCGGGATCGAGTTCTGCAAGCTGGCCATCGTGGAGACCAAGGTGCTCGCCGCCGACCTGGTGGAGCGGCTGGAGCAGACGCTGGCCGGCTTCGATGCCGACATCACCATCAACGTCAACGGGTGCCCGAACGCGTGCGCCCGCACCCAGGTCGCCGACATCGGCCTGAAGGGACAGATCGTGATGGACGGTGCCGGCCGCCAGGTCGAAGGCTTCCAGGTCCACCTCGGGGGTGGGCTGGCGCTGGCCGAGGGGGAGGACGCCAGCTTCGGCCGGAAGGTACGCGGCCTGAAGACCACTGCAGAGGAGCTGCCGCACTATGTGGAGCGCCTGGTCGGGCGTTACCTTGCCGGCCGCAAGGAGGAGGAGCCGTTCTCGGCCTGGGTGCTCCGAGCCGGCGAGGAGGAGCTGCAATGACCGCGGCATTCACCGACACCGACGACCTGGCGGTGCTGGCCGCCGACGCCGGGCGGGCGCTGGAGGGGGCCAGCGCCGAGGAGATCGTCCGGTGGGCCGCGGACACGTTCGGGCCGCGGTTCTGCGTCACCAGCTCGTTCGCGGACGGGGTGCTGGCACACCTGGTCTCCCGGGTGGCCCCCGGCACCGACGTCGTGTTCCTGGATACCGGGCTGCACTTCCCGGAGACGCTGCGGGTGCGTGACCAGGTGGCCGGATCCATGCCGCTGCGGGTCCGCTCGATCCGTCCGCGCCTGACCGTGGGCCAGCAGGACGGCCTGTACGGCCCCCGCCTGTTCTCCCGGGAGCCGGACGGGTGCTGCGCTTTGCGCAAAGTGGAGCCGCTGGAGCGGGCGCTGGCCGACTACGACGCCTGGGCGGCCGGGCTGCGGCGGGACGAGTCGCCGTCCCGGGCCAACACTGCGGTCGTCCACTTCGAAGCCACCCGGGGCAAGGTGAAGGTCAACCCGCTGGCCGCCTGGAGCCAGGCCGATGTGGACGCTTACATCTCCCGGTACGACGTCCCGGTCAACCCGTTGCTGAGCCAGGGGTACGGGTCGATTGGTTGCTGGCCGTGCACCCGGCGGGTGAAGGCCGGTGAGGACCCGCGTGCCGGCCGGTGGCCGATGTTCGACAAGACCGAATGCGGGCTGCACACATGAACCGCGGCTCGGCTGGTGCGGTGGTGCTGGTCGCGCACGGCAGCGCCGACCCGCGGGCGGCCGCGACCACCCGGGCACTGGCCCGGGCGGTCGCGGCCGCCCGGCCGGGTCTGGACGTCCGCCCGGCGTTCCTGGACCACGCCGGCCCGCGCCTGGGTCAGGTGCTGGCGGCGCTGGCCAGCGCCGGGCACGCCGGCGCAGTGGCGGTGCCGCTGCTGCTCACCTCCGCGTACCACGACCGGGTGGACCTGCCGGCGGTGCTCGCCGAAGCCCGGGCCGCCGGGCTGCGGATGCCGGTCCGGGTGGCCGGTGTCCTCGGGCCGGCCGGCGGCGTGGTCCCGGCTCCGCTGCTCGCCGCGCTACGGCACCGGCTAGCGGCGGTCAGCTCCGGGTACGACGCGGTGGTGCTGGCCGCCGCCGGCACCCGGGACCCGGCGGCCCGGGCCACCGTGGCCGCCACCGCGACCGGTCTGAGCGACACCCTGGGGGTGCCGTGCCGGCCCGGATATGCGTCGGCGGCCGCGCCAACCGTGGGAGAAGCGGTCGCCGCGCTGCGGGCGGACGGGGGGCGCCGAGTCGCGGCGGCCGCGTACTTCCTGGCTCCGGGCCGGTTGTACGCTGCCGCCGCCGGCTCGGCGCGAGCGGCCGGGGCGGTCACCGTCGCCGCCCCACTGGGCGCGGCCCGGGAGCTGGCCCACCTGGTGCTCGCCCGGCTGGACGCGGCCCCCGCCCCAGCCCCACCCACCACGTCGATCATGGAGTTTCCCGGGCGTGTCGCCGGTGTGTCGGTGCAGTAGGTCCATGATCAACTGAGTCTGTCGACGGCAGCAGAACGCCCCGGGGCCGGATCGGCCACGGGGCGTCGAGCTGCTGGTCGGTGCTGGGCTCAGAACGAGTGGGCGCGGAGGCGGATGCCACTGCGGCGCTTGACAACGCGCCGCTCTTCCTCACTCAATCCACCCCACACGCCGGCGTCCTGCCCGCTCTCGAGCGCCCAGCGAAGGCACTCCTCAGTCACGGGACAGCGCTGGCAGACCGCCTTTGCCTGCTCGACCTGCAGGAGAGCCGGGCCGGACGTCCCGATCGGGAAGAACAGCTCCGGGTCCTCGTCTCGGCAGGCGGCACGGTGGCGCCAGTCCATGGCGGCTACGCTCCTCGTTAGTGGCAGTGTGATTGCGTCGATACTTTCCCTATGTACGTCCGCGGGAGCCCGGTCGCAGCCAGCGAGCCGCTGCGACCAGCACGCATGAGCAGACTATGAGCCCCGTTCGCGGTCCGCTTGTGAATGCTTTCACGAACTGTCGCGATGTCAAGGGGTCCGCTCGGAAAATGTCCGGTCGGGTGAGTAACCTCACGACCGGTTTGTCCAGATCATCACCCGGCTGCAAAGCCGGCCCCTGACTGCGGCAGTCGCTAGCTAATCTAGTACGGTTTGCCTACCTGTGCCAGCATTTCGGGCGCGTGTCACACCGCGTCCAGGAGAGACTTGACCCCGGGCCCGCCCAGCGGTTGGCACGGGCGGCCCGGCATCGGGCAGCCCCGCAGCGGGCGACAGCAGAAGGCGCACACCACGCGGTGACCGGCGGCGGGCGCGTTCAGCAGAGCACTCGCACCGCGTCCGGCACCGCCGAAAGCTGGACCTTGTCCCGCTCGCCGAGATAGTCCCCATCCACCTGGAACGGCTCCGGAACGCTGGCGCGCAGAGTCAGCTCGGTGAGATCGTGCCACCGCACCACATGCCGCCCGTGCGGTGCGCCACGGCCGGCCAACAACTGCCCGAAGGTCCGAGCCGCACCCGGCACCCTCAGCGCCCGCATTGCCAGGACGTCCAGCCCGAGGTCGAACGATGCGTCAGGGTTCGGGTCGATCGGACGGTCACCCAGATAGGTCCACGGTGCGGTGTTCTGGACGATCACCGTCGCCAGCTGCTCCGCACCGGGCTGGTCCGGTGCGGCCACCTCGACCGTGATCCCCGGCGGGTGCCGGTCCCGGCGCGACGCCAGCTGCCGCAGCGTCGACTGGAAGTAGAGCCGCGGTGTCGAGGTGCGCCCGCGGAACCGGGCCTGCTCGACCCGGCGTACCACCGCCGCGTCCAGCCCAAGCCCCGCGCAGAACGTGAAGTACCGGTCGTCAGCGCGGCCCAGGCCGATCGTACGAGCGCGGGCGTCCCGCAGGGCCTCCAGGATCACGCCGGTCGCCTCGGCCCAGTCCGGAGGTATCCCGAGGGCGCGCGCGAACACGTTGGTGGAGCCGCCCGGAACCACCCCGAGAGCCGGCCGGTCGGCCGGCCCGCTCCCGCTCGCCATGAGACCGTTGACCACCTCGTTCACGGTCCCGTCGCCGCCGTGCGTGACCACCAGCCCTACCTGGTCTCCCGCGTCCTGGACCAGCGCGGTCGCGTGGCCCCGTCGGTGGGTGTAGGCAACCTGCAGGTCGGCGGCGGTGCGCAGTGCCCGGACCAGCACGTCCCGGCTGCGTTCGCTGGTGGTGGTGGCCTGTTCGTTGACCACCAGCAACGCTCGCATGACGGCAGCGTATCCGTTGTAAGGTTGCGCGCGTGATGGTGACTGAGCTGCCGGGCCCGCTGCGTGGGGCGGTGTGGCTGCTCGGCACCGAGGCGCTCGCGGCGGCGGCGGTCGCCGGGTTGCTGGTCTACCAGGCGGTCACCGGTGAGCCGGCCGACGTCGGTGCGGCCCTGTCGCTGGCCGGTTTCACGGTGGTGATCGGGGCGGCACTGGCCGGGCTGGCGGTGGCGCTCACCCGCCGGAGCGCTCGGGCCCGGGCGCCGGCGATCGTCCTGCAGCTGCTGGCGGTGATGCTCGCCGTCGTCCTGATCACCGGCGGGGCGGCCGGGTTCGGGGCGCCGGTCGCGGTGCTCGGGGTCGCGGTGGCCACGCTCCTGCTCGCTCCGAGCACGACCGAGGCACTGCGCTGACCGCCCGCGCTCCCGGTGCGTGGACGGCCGGGGGCCGGGAGAGCTACCCGCCGTTCTCGGTGGGGTCCCCCATCGCGTACCGCGCGCCCGGGCGTGGTTCGCCGTTCGAGCGCCGGGCGGTGAGGGCGATCGTGGCGGTCCGCTCCGAGAACGCCGCGGACGGGTCGGTCGCCAGTGCCGTGAGCACCTTCCACGCGAACGTGGAGGTGGCGGGCGGCGACGCCTCCGGCGCCGCCGACACCGCCACCTCCACACCGAGCTCTTCACCGGTGAGCTCGAACCGGCACCGCAGCGTGGCCATCGGAGCGGCCAGCCGGATCAGCATCGCGCACGCCTCGTCCACGGCGATCCGGAGATCCTCGATCTCGTCCAGCGTGAAGTGCAGCCGCGCCGCCAGCCCGGCCGCGGCGGTGCGCAGAACTCCCAGGTAGGCACCGTCGGCGGGCACGGTCAGCAGGACGACATCGCGTTCCACCCCCGCGGCCGGCGGTTGGGTCACCCCTGCTTGGTCTCCCAGAAGATCTTGGCGATCTCGTCGATCTTGCCGAGCAGCTGCTCGGCCACCTGCACGTCGGTCGACGACTTGCTGCCGCCGCCACCGCCGGCCAGCTTGGTCGCCTCGTTGAACAGCTGATGCAGCTGCGGGTACTTCTCGAAGTGCGGTGGCTTGAAGTAGTCGGTCCACAGCACCCACAGGTGATGCTTGACCAGCTCGGAACGCTGCTCCTTGATGATCAGCGCCCGAGTGCGAAACTCCGGGTCCTGGTTGGCCTGGTACTTCTCGCAGATCGCCTTCACCGACTCGGCCTCGATCCGGGCCTGCGCCGGGTCGTAGACCCCGCATGGCAGGTCGCAGTGGGCGTGGACGATGGTGCGCGGAGTCAGTACGCGCGGCAGTCGCATCGGGTTCCTCCATCGGACTCTTGCGATGATCCTGGTAAACCGACCCTACTCTGCCCGGTACCGGGGCGCGGACGAAGCCGGTACGTTCGCGGCGAAGGTCACCGGCAGACGTCATCTGCGGAGGTGAGCGATGTTCACGGCCCTGGTGGTGGGACCATCGATGGTCCCGACCCTGCGGCCGGGCGACGCCCTGCTGGTGCGCCGTGGCGGCCGCGCGGTCCGGGCCGGGGACGTGGTGGTGGCCAAGTTCCGGAACCGGCCCGGGCGGCTGGTGGTCAAGCGCGCCATCCACCCGTACGAGGGCGGCTGGTGGATCGAGTCGGACAGCCCGGCGGTCACCGACGACTCCCGGGCCTACGGCCCGGCCGACGTGGTGGGCCGGGTGGTGTGCCGGTGGTGGCCCCGGCCCGCGCTACTCTCCCGGAGGCGGCGGGTCGCCCCGTAACGGCCGCGATCCCAGCTCGCCGGCCCCAGTGTCCCGCGAGCAGCGCCTCGTCGGAGGGAAGGCGGTGCTGTTCAAGCAGCTCGGTGGCGTGGACGCGGTGCCGATCTGTCTGGACACACAGGACGTGGACGAGATCGTGGCCGCCGCGGTGCTTCGAGATTGAGCTGCGGGTGGTGATCAGCGGCGCCGGGGCGGCCGGCGTGGCCGTCACCCGTACCCCTGCTGGCCGCCGGCGTCGACGCTGGCTCGACCGTCGTGTGTGACTCCCGCGGAATCATCCACACCGGACGGCCAGATCGACGAGGCGGCGGTCGCCGGAATGGCACCCGACGCGATCGTGTTCGCGCTCCGGCGGTGGCCGCGCGGCACGCGGCGGTCGTCGCGGCGGCGGCCGCCACCCTCCGGCCGGACGCGGTAGTGCCCAGCCCGCTGGACCCGCGAGTGGCGCAGGCGGTAGCCGACGCGGTCGCGGCGGCCCGCCCGGGCTGACGGCGTTTGCCGAGGTCAGGACACCTAATCCGGCGCTCGCCGAGCGACTGGATGTTGCGGCCAAAGGGGCACTCCGTTAGCCTGGCTAACAGGCGCGCGGTCGGTGAGGCACCTGGGCGACCGAGTGCCGCTGGTCGAGGAGGACCAGCGCAGTACCGGCGGGCGCCGGGGAGCGAGCGGATGGTTTCGTCTGCCTTCCCCAGTTTGTCCGTTGCGGGCCCCGACGGCTCGCCAGCAGGGTTGCCCCTTCTGCGGACTCGATGTACGAGCGGTCCAGGTCAGCGCGCCGGTGGGAGTTGGCGACCCACTGTGTGCGCGCTGCAACGAACACTCGGGAGCGAGCATGGGAACAGACCACCAAGACAACCTCAACGCGGCGGCGGACGCGCCCCCGGAGTCCTCTTTGGACCCATCCGCCCCGCAAGATTTCGGTGACAGGCCACTGGAGGTACGTGAGACTGACCACTATGTCGCGGAGTACGTAACCAGCTTCGTGCAGAAGTGGGACGACCTCATCGACTGGAAGAAGCGCACCGAGAGTGAGGGCAGCTTCTTCATCGACCAGCTCAAGGGACACGGGGTCCGGAAGGTGCTCGATGTCGCCACCGGCACCGGGTTTCACTCGGTGCGGCTGCTCGAGGAGGGGTTCGAGACGGTCAGCGCGGACGGCAGCCCGGAGATGCTGGCGAAAGCGTTCGCGAACGGCCTCGCGTACGGTGGCCACATCCTGCGGGTGGTCCACGCCGACTGGCGATGGCTGAACCGGGACGTGCATGGTGAGTACGACGCGATCGTGTGCCTCGGAAACTCGTTCACACACCTGTTCGCGGAGCGCGACCGGCGCAAGGCGCTGGCAGAGTTCTACGCGATGCTCAAGCACGACGGCGTGCTCATCATCGACCACCGGAACTACGACGCGATCCTCGACGAGGGTTTTTCGAGCAAGCACAAGTACTACTACGCCGGTGAGAACGTCTCGGCCGAGCCGGTGCATGTGGACGAGGGGCTGGCGCGGTTCTGCTACACGTTCCCGGACGGCGCGGAGTATTACCTGAACATGTATCCCCTCCGCAAGGACTACATGCGCCGGCTCATGCGGGAGGTGGGCTTCCAGCGGATTGAGACCTTCGGCGACTTCCAGGAGACATTCTCGAAGCACGAGCCGGACTTCTTCATCCACGTGGCCGAGAAGGCCTACCGACGAGACGAGGAGCTGGGACAGTTGTACTCGGCAACCGTGAAGACCGCCCGGGACTACTACAACTCCGCGGACGCGGACAACTTCTACGCCATCATCTGGGGTGGCGAGGACATCCACATCGGACTCTACGAGTCGCCGGAGGAGGACATCGCCCGGGCGAGCCGGCGGACCGTGGAGCAGATGGCCGGCTGGGTGCGGCTCAGCCCGGACACGAAGGTGCTCGACGTCGGGGCCGGATACGGCGGTGCCGCGCGTACCCTGGCAAAGACCTACGGCTGCCGGGTGACCTGCCTCAACCTCAGCGAGGTGGAGAACGAGCGGAACCGGGCGCTCAACCGCGAGCACGGGCTGGACCAGCTGGTGGAGGTGGTGGACGGCTCGTTCGAGGACCTGCCGTTCGAGGACAGCGCCTACGACGTGGTCTGGTCACAGGACGCGTTCCTGCACAGCGGCGACCGCAGCCGGGTGATCGAGGAGGCGGTCCGGGTGCTCCGCCCGGGCGGTGAGCTGATCTTCACCGACCCGATGGCGGCGAACGGCTGCCCGCCGTCGGCGTTGACCCCGATCCTGGAGCGGCTGCAGCTGCAGTCGATGGGCTCGCCGGACTTCTACCGGCGCCACCTGTACCGGCTGGGGATGAAGTCGGTGGAGTTCCGGGACGAAACCCCGCACCTGGCCCGGCACTACCAGCGGGTGCTGGAGGAGACGGAGCGGCGCGACAGCGAGCTGGTCGGAAAGGTCAGCGAGGAGTACCGCACCCGGATGAAAGACGGCCTGCGGAACTGGGTCGCCGGTGGTCAGGCCGGCAACCTGGCCTGGGGGATCTTCCACGCCAGCGCCTGAGCTGGGGTGCCCCGCCGTCGGCCGGGAAAGTGGTCATTGCGGGCGCCGGACGAGCTCCGGTATGCTGGTCGGGACCGGAGCTGAGCGGGCGCCCGCAACGGGTGGTCGCCCAGCGGCGGCGTGGACTTGACACGTCTGCACCGATCATGTAACGTTGTACGAGTTGCCCCGTGGATCTTCCCTTTGTTGGGTGGGTTTGTGGTGTGTGTTTGTTGTTTGAGAACTCGACAGGGTGTTTTGGATAGCGTGTGCCAAGTGTTATGTTTTTGGCGAGTCTAGTTTTTGTTTTTGCTAGGGTTTGC
>WHTQ01000020.1 GCA_009377645.1 Micromonosporaceae bacterium
CGGTCCGGCACTCCACCGCCAGCGCGCCCTGGGCCGGCGCCGGCAGCAGCACCGCCGGATCGAGGGTCTCGGTGATCTCGGCGCCCCGGCCGAGCCGGTCCAACCCGGCCCGGGCCAGCACCAGCGCGTCCAGGTCGCCGTCGGCGACCCGGCGCAGCCGGGTGTCCACGTTCCCGCGTACCGGCACCGGCTCCAGACCGCGGCCGAGCGCCCGGAGCTGGGCCACCCGCCGGGGTGCCCCGGTCCCGACCCGGGCGCCGGCCGGCAGCTCGGCCAGCCGGAGCCGGTCCCGGGCCACCAGCGCGTCCCGCGGGTCGGCCCGCTCCGGCACGGCGGCCACGCCCAGCCCGTCCGCCGGGGCGGTGGGCAGGTCCTTGTACGAGTGCACCGCGACGTCGATCTCCTTGGCGGCCAGCGCGTCCCGCAGCGCGGAGACGAACACTCCCACGCCGAGCTGCGCGACCGGCGCGGTGGACCGGTCGCCGGCGGTGGCCACTGTCACCAGCTCCACCGGCACCCCGGTAGCGACGGTGAGCGCGTCGGCGACCGCGCGCGCCTGGGTCAGCGCGAGCGCACTGCCGCGCGTACCGAGCCGGACCGGTGGCACCCCGCCGGCGCTTCCTGCCTGGGTCACGCGGCCGCCCCCTCACCGTCGCTCGGGCCACCGGCGTAGTCGGAGGCGTTCCGCCGCGCGACCAGGTCGGGGACCTCGTCGGCCCGCCGGGGCTGCGGCACCTGCAGGTCGAACAGCTCGGCCAGGACGGCGGCGTAGGTCCGCCCGCCGGGCTCGGTCGCCAGCTGCCGGACCCGGACCGTCGGTTGGTGCAGCAGCCGCTGGACCAGCCGGTGGACCGCGTGGGCGACCTCGGCCCGTTGCTCGTTGGTCAGGTCCGGGCGTCGCTGGGCGAGCCGGTCCAGCTCGGCGGAGACCACCTCGTCGGCCCGGGCGCGCAGCGCCGCCACGGTGGGCGCCACCTCGGAGTCGCGCAGGGTGTGGGCGACCGTGGCGGCCTCGGCCGCGACGATCTCCTCGGCGGCGGCGACCTCCCGGGTGGCTCCGGCCGGAACCCGGGACGCGAGCCGCTCCAGGTCGATCAGGACCACGCCGGGCAGGTCGGCGGCGGCCGGCTCCACGTCCCGGGGTACGGCCAGGTCGCAGATCACCAGCGGTCCGCGGTCGGCGGCCCGGGCGGCCAGCACCGCGGCGACGGTGTTGCGGGACAGCACCGGGCCGACCGAGGCGGTGGCCGAGACGACTACGTCCACGGTCGACATCGCGTCGCCGAGACCGGTGAGCGGGACCGCCTGGGCCTGGTGGGAGGCCGCGAGCCGATGCGCCCGGTCGGCGTCCCGGTTGGCCACGAACAGCGGTCCGACGCCGGCGCGGGCCAGCGTCGCCAGCGCCAACGCGCCCATCGAGCCGGCACCGATCACCATCGCGCTGCGCCCCGCCAGCGCCGCGTCCCGCCCCGTCAGGTCGGCCGCCCCCGCCGGCTCACCCTGTCGATCATGGAGTTGCTGCAACGACACGCCGGCGACACGCCGAGGAAACTCCATGATCGACTCGACGGCGGCGGCAAGGGCGGCGGTGACGACGCTGCGGCCGGCGGCGTCGATCCCGGTCTCGGCGTGCGCCCGCTTGCCGACCCGCAGCGCCTGCTGCATCAGGTCGTGCAGCAGCCGGCCGGTGGCGTCCGCGGCCGCGGCGACCGCGTACGCCTCCCGCACCTGCCCGAGGATCTGTGCCTCACCGGCCACCATCGAGTCCAGCCCGGCGGTGACCCGCAGCGCATGCCGCACCGCGTCCGCGTCCCAGTGCACATACAGATGGCCGGCCAGCACCGCCGGGTCTACCCCGGCCCGGTCGGCCAGCGCCGCCGACAGCTCCGCCACCCCGCCGTGGAAGGTCGACACCCCGGCGTACACCTCGACCCGGTTGCAGGTGGACAGCAGCACCGCCTCGGTGACGTGCTCCCGGCGCAGCAGGGCGCGCAGCACCTCGGTACGGACGGCCGGGGCGACCGAGAGCCGCTCCAGCAGGGCGACGTCGGCGGTCCGGTACGAGGCACCGACTACCAGGAGGTTCATGGTCCGACCACCTTCGGGGCCGCGCGGCGCACCGCGGCCGCGCCGTCGGGGTCTCCGCGGCCGCGCCGGTGCTCGTGGAAGGAGAGGATCTGCAGCTCGATCGCGAGGTCGACGTTGCGGACGTCGACCCCGTCTGGCACCGACAGCACGCATGGCGCGAAGTTCAGGATGCTGGTCACCCCGGCGGCGACCAGCCGGTCGGCGACCGCCTGCGCCGCCACCACCGGAGTCGTGATCACTCCGATCGCGATCTGCTCGGCGGCCACCGTGGCCGGAAGCTCGTCGATGTGGGTGACGACCAGGTCGCCCAGCCGCTCGCCCACCCGGGCCGGGTCGGCGTCGACCAGCGCGCCGATCCGGAACCCCCGGCTGCCGAACCCGCCGTAGCCGGCCAGCGCGTGCCCGAGGTTGCCGACCCCGATCAGGGCAACGTTGCGTCGCTGGGTGAGCCCGAGCACCTGCTCGATCTGCTCGATCAGCACCGCCACCTCGTACCCCACTCCGCGGGTGCCGTACGACCCGAGCTGTGAGAGGTCCTTGCGCACCTTGGCGGACTTGACCCCGGCGGCGGCGGCCAGCGCCTCGCTGGAGACGGTGTCCTGCCCGGCCTGCGCGATCTGGTGCAGGGCGCGCAGGTATTCCGGGAGCCGCGAGACCGTGGCCTCCGGAAGCTCCGGTAGGTCCGGGACCACCACCCCATCCGGTGGTCCGGTGCTCCCTCGGGGGAACTGGCTCATGTGACTCCGTGCCGACGTAACGATCCTCACTCTGGGTAGAGCGCGACCACTACCTCCGATGATGCTCACGCCACCGGCTACAGCGTACGGGTTTGTGAAGCCGTGCACAAATCGCGATCTTGCGGGCGCGGGACGATGCCGCGGCGCCCACCCGCCGCCCGCGCCCGCCGCGAGGAAGACCCCCGTCGCACCGGCGGCACCGCGGCCGGGCGGCACCGCCGATGCCCTCCGTTCCCCGGGCATCGGGGCGGCGGCGGATGGACGCCGCATGGACATTATGCTCCCATTCTGGGTAATTTTGCCTTCGGGGTGGTCACGCCGGCGAGCACCAGCGCTACCGCGTCGACCAGCGAGTCGGCGACCGGGTAGCCGGTGGCGCGCAGCTGGCCCGGGTCCGTGAAGCCACCGGCGTAGAGCACGCAACCGGTACCGGTCGAGGCCGCGGCGCGCGCGTCGTCGACGGTGTCGCCGATCAGGACCACCTCGGCACCCGGCAGGCGCATCGCCGCAAGGTGATCGGCCAGGTACGGGCTCTTGTGGTCGACGGCGCCGTCCAGCGGCCGGCGCATCCCGTCGATCCGCGCGAAGTGCTCGGTCAGCCGGTGCCCCGCCACGGCCAGCATCAGCTCGTCGTGGAACCACATCGACAGCAGCGACTGGCTGCCGGGCCAGGCGCGCAGGGCGGCGTCCGCGTCGGCGGTGAGGGCGCACGGCAGGCCCGCCTGGTACGCGTCGTGGAACACCCGGTTCAGCTGGGCGAACTCCGCCGCCCCGACCGGACGGCCCAGCACCTCGGCGTAGTAGTCCGCGATCGGTCGCCGGAACCGCCGGCGGTGGTGGTCAGCGTCGATCCGGGGGCCGCCGCACTCGGCGAACGCCGCGTTCGTGGCGTCGACCACCAGCGACAGGTCGTCCAGCAGGGTGCCGTTCCAGTCCCACACCAGATGCGGTTTCGCGCTCATCCCATCGACCGTACCGATCGGATCCGGCACCGGCGACCGGCCGCCGCGGCGGCGGCGCTCAGGCAGCGGGGCGGAGGTCGCGGAGCAGCCGCTCCTCGTCGACCCGGAAGTAGTCGTGCTCGGCGCCGTCCAGCAGGACCACCGGCACCCGGCCGCCGAACTCCCGCTCCAGCTCCGGGTCGCCGGCCACATCCACCTCCACCCAGGCGACGCCGGTCGCCACCCGTACCCGTTCCACCGCCTCCCGGGCGAACTCGCACAGGTGGCAGCCGGGCCGGGTGAGCAGGGTAATCCGGGCGGCCTCCACGAAAGTCCAGTCTGTCATACATCGCCCGTTCGGGGGTAATCGCACACACTGTGCGACAGGTCGGGCACACCACTGGGAAAGGATTTTCGGGCGTGTGTCGCCAGACTCTGCACACGCAGGGGGAGATGGGTCCTATCATCACGAAGGGTCGGCTCACCCCTTTTGGTATGAGTCGGTATGCCTCAGCCCGAGGGAGGCCGTTGTGCCCGGTAATGTACTGCACCTGCCTGACGCCAGGTTTGCGGAGAAAGGGCGGTGGACGTGAGCGAAGCACGCGTCGTTGCAGGCTTCGAGGCATACGTAGTCACCACCCAGGCGTCCCGCCGATCCCGGGCTCGGCCGCCGGTGCAGGCGGGGAACCGGCCCGGCGCGGACGATGCTCCGACCGCGGTGCTCGCGGGGCGGACCATCGGCTCCGCCACGGTGCTCCCACCGGGCACGACCGCCCCGCCCGGGGCGGCAACGGCCGCCGCGCCGGTGGCTCCCGCGCCGGTGGACACCCCGGTGGGCGCCCCGGCGGACACCCCGGTGGACGCCCCGGCCGCCCTGGCAACGCCCGCGGCCGCCCCGGCGGACGCTGGTCCCGTGTACCCGGCGCGACCAGCCCCGGGCGACGCGGCGGCCGAGGTATGGGCGCTGGTGGAACGCGCCCAGGCCGGCGAGACGGAGGCGTTCGGGCTGATCTACGACCGGTACATGGAGACGGTGTTCCGGTTCATCTACTTCCGGGTCGGCAACCGCCAGCTCGCCGAGGACCTGACCTCCGACACCTTCCTGCGCGCACTCAAGCGGATCGGGTCGTTCACCTGGCAGGGCCGCGACCTGGGAGCCTGGCTGGTCACGATCGCCCGGAACCTGGTCGCCGACCACTTCAAGTCCGGCCGCTACCGGTTGGAGATCACCACCGGGGACGTGCTCGACGCCGACAAGGAGGACCGGGGACCGGAGGGCACGCCGGAGACCGCGGTGGTCGACCACATCACCAATGTGACCCTGCTCACCGCCGTCAAGCAGCTCAACCCGGAACAGCAGGAGTGCATCGTGCTGCGGTTCCTGCAGGGGTTCTCGGTCGCCGAGACCGCGCACGCGATGGGTAAGAACGAAGGCGCGATCAAGGCGTTACAGTACCGGGCGGTCCGGGCGCTGGCCCGGTTGCTGCCCGACGGCTTCCGGCCGTGATCAAATCCGGTACCGGCCCGGCCGTAACCGGTCGATCTGATCAACCGTTGGTCCGAGTACGGCCGGCGGCACCCCGCACGGTCCTAGCAGTGTCGTCGCACCCGTACCACAGCACCGATGTCGACGAAGGGAGGTGCCGGCGATGACGAGTTCCCTACGGCACCGACGCCGGGCGGACCGGTTCGCACAGCTGCTCGATGAGGCGAGCGGCGGACGGCGCCAGCATCTCCGCACCCCGATGGACGAGGAGCTCGCCGAGCTGGTGGCGCTGCGCCATGAGCTCGTCGGCACCGGGGCGGGTCCCGAGGCTGACCCGGAGTTCCGCACCGGCCTGCGGGCCATGCTGATCGCGACCGCGGAGCGGGAAGGCATCGGACACATCGCCACGCTCGCGCAGGCCCCCGCCCACCACGGCGCGTTCGCCCGGGCGCCCCGGGCGGCGCGGACCGCTCGGGGGCCGCGCGCCCGCACCGCGGTCGTGGCCGGTGTCGCGGTCGGGGCGGTGGCGTTCACGGGAATGTCGACGGCGAGCGAGAACGCCGTCCCGGGAGACCCGCTCTACGGTGTGAAGCGGTCCACCGAACGTGCCCAGCTCGCGCTCGCCAGCTCGGACGTCGGCCGGGGCCAGCTCTATCTGGGCTTCGCGCGGACCCGGTTGGTGGAGGCGCGCACCATCGCCAGCGACCGGGACCGGGTCTTCGACGACATGGACCGGGACACCAGCCAGGGGGTCAGGCTGCTCACAGCGACCGCCACCAACCGGCAGGACCGGGCCGCCCTCGACGCGATCGACGACTTCACCACCGGCCAGCGCGACGCGCTCAGGGAGCTGTCCGAGGAGGTCACCGGCGCCGACCAGGCCCGGCTGACCACCTCGCAGGAGCTGCTGGAGGCGATCGAGGAACGCACCGCCCAGCTCCGGCAGAGCCTGCGGGACTGCGGCGGCCCGTCCGCGACCAGCATCGACTCGCTGGGGCCGGTCCCCCAGGCGTGCGTCGCACTGCCGCCACCGAGCGCACTCGACCTGGGAGAGACCGGTTCGAGCACGGAGCCGGACGCGCCGTCGTCGGGGGCATCCCAGGATGCTCCGGAGGCGGCGGGTGACCAATCCGGCCCCGGCGAGCCGGGCGGCGCGCCCCGCCCGGCCGTCCCGGACGATGCCCCGGTGACCCCGGCCGACCCGGTCGGCGGGATCGACCCACCCGCTCCGGCGGAGGAGCCGGAGCCCGGCGAGGAGCCGGTGGACGACGAGGAGGGCGGCCTGCTCAGCGGCCTGAACCGGCTGCTCGGCAACCTGCTCGGCAGCTAACCGCGGGGCAGCCGCCGGCCGCGGGGCAGCCGCCGAGCCCGGGGCAGCCTCGACCGCGGGGCAGCCGCGGGCCGCTGCGCGCCGCGGCTTCGCTGCCGGCGCCGACCGGCTACCCTCGCGGAGGAGGAGACCGCGAGGGGGGAATCGTCGTGCCTCGTACCCGCCGCTGGCCGCAGTCCGAGCCACCGACTGGGCAAGACGACGATTCCCGGGCAGCGCCAGGAGTCGAGCCGGGGCCCGATCCGGCGGGGCGGCACACCGCGGCGCCGGCGGCGACCCCGGACCTGACCGCCGCCGCCTTCTTCGATGTGGACAACACCATGCTGCAGGGCGCGTCCATGTACTGGTTCGCCCGCGGCCTGGCTGCCCGGAAGTACGTGTCGGCCGGCGACCTGCTCCGGTTCGCCGCCCGCCAGCTGAGGTTCCGGCTGGTCGCGACCGAACACAGCGGACAGATGGATCTCGCCAAGCGGTCCGCGCTCGCGTTCGTTGCGGGCTGGCGAGTGGCCGACATGGAGCGGCTCGCGGAGGAGATCTACGACGAGCTGATCGCCGAGCGGGTCTGGTCCGGCACCCGCGCGCTCGCGCAGCTGCACCTGGATGCCGGCCAGCGGGTCTGGCTGGTCACCGCTGCGCCAGCGGAGATCGGGCGGGTGATGGCCACCCGGCTCGGGTTGACCGGCGCGATCGGGACGGTGGCCGAGGTGTCGAACGGTGTCTACACGGGAGCGCTGGTGGGTGACCTGATGCACGGGGCGGCGAAGGCCGACGCGATCACTAAGCTGGCCGCACTGGAGGGGCTGGACCTGGGCCGGTGCGCGGCGTACAGCGACTCGATCAACGACCTGCCGATGCTGTCGACCGTCGGTCACCCGGTCGCGGTGAACCCGGACTCGGCGCTGCGGCGGGAGGCGCGCCGGCAGGGATGGCAGGTCCGGGACTTCCGCAGTGCCCGCAAGGCCGCCCGGGTCGGCGTACCGATGGCGCTGGCCGCCGGGGCGGGGGCCGGGGCGGTGGTCACCGCGCTCGCGCTGCGCCGCCGGCGGCGCCGGCGCCGGGGTCGAGATCGATGACCGATCCCATGGCTACCCGGGGAACGGGGTGGGGCGGAGCTCCAGCAGCCGGTGCAGGATCTGCTGGATGGCCTCCCGGACCTGGTCGGCCAGGTTGAACACGACCAGCGGATCGTCGGACTGCTCGGCCAGGCCGGTGGTGTCGATCGGCGCCCCGACCTCGATCAACCACTTGCTGGGCAGCGGGATCAGGCCGAGCGGGCCGAGCCAGGGGAAGGTGGGGGTCACCGGGAAGTAGGGCAGGCCGAGGAGCCGGGCGAGCGGTCCGATGTTGCCGATCTTGGGGTAGATCTCCTCGGCCCCGACGATCCCGACCGGAACGATCGGCGCGCCGGTGCGCAGAGCGGCCGACACGAACCCGCCCCGGCCGAACCGCTGCAGCTTGTAGCGGTCGCGGTACGGCTTGCCGACCCCCTTCAGCCCCTCCGGGAACACCCCGACCAGCTCCCCGGCTCGCAGCAGCCGCTCGGCGTCCGGGTGGCAGGCCAGCGTACCGCCGGACTTGCGGGCAAGCTCCGACATCACCGGTGCCTGGAAGACGAAGTCGGCGCCGAGCAGCCGCAGGTGCCGCCGCGCCCCGGCACCGTTGCGCAGCGCGTCGTGCACCGCCACGGTCAGCATCAGGGCGTCCAGCGCCACCGTCCCGGAGTGGTTCGCGACCACCAGCGCCGGCCCGTAGCCGGGCAGGTTGTCGCCCCGCAGCAGCTCGGTGCGGAACCAGCGGTGGTAGAGCAGCCGCAGCAGCGGGTGGAAGGCGTGCTCGGTCAGGTCGGGGTCGAACCCGAACTCGTCCACCTCGTAGTCGCCGGCCAACCGCCGGCGAAGGAACGCCAGCCCGGCCGCGACCCGCCGGTCCCACAGGTCCGGCTCAGCCCGCACCGGCACTGGCGGCGGCCCGGTCACGCCGGCCGCCCCTGGCCGCGTACCCGGGCGATGGCGCGCAGGATCGCCTGCTCCGCGGCCTCCAGCCGGTCCCTGCCCAGCGGCGCGATACCGGCCCTCCGACCGCCCAGGAACTCCGCGAACGCCTCGGCGGTGGAGCGCGGCGTCACCCCGTACTCCTTGGTCAGCCGGGTGGTGTCCACCACCCGGCCGTGCACGAACAGGTCGAGCTGGTCCAGCCCGAAGCCCCCTCGCCCGAGCCGCTTGCCGAACGCCGCGGCCGCGGACAGCCCCGGCTCGATGACCGGCACCGGCAGCCGGCCGGCCCGGCGGATCGCCTGGTTGAGGGTGAGCACGCCCGGCCCGGCGACGTTGAAGGTGCCCGGGTGGTCCTCCACCACCGACCGGTGCAGGATCTCCAGCGCGTCCTGGACATGCACGAACTGCAGCCGCGGGTCCCGCCCCAGCACGGTCGGTACGACCGGCTGGGCGAAGTAGCGAGTGAGCGTGGTGTCGGCCGCCGGGCCGATCAGCGGTGCCAGCCGCAGGACGGTCGCGGTGACCTCCGGGCAGTGCCGCCGGAACCCGCGGACGTACCCCTCGATGTCCAGGATGTCGCGGGCGAAGCCGCCCCGGGGCACCTCCCGGGGCTCGGTCTCCTCGGTGAACACCGCCGGGTCGCGGAACGAGGCACCGTACGCGGCGGTGGACGAGCGAACCACCAGCTTGCGCAGCCGGGGAGCGCGCTGGCAGGCGGCCAGCAGCTGCATGGTGCCGATGACGTTCTGCTCCTTCATGCCGGCCCGCCCCCCGACCGCCGGATCCGGGGCGGTGACCACCCCCAGGTGGACCACCGCCCGAGCGTCCAGGTTGGCCACGACGGTGGCACAGGCGGTCAGGTCGGACTCGACCAGCTCGACCCGGGCCAGCAGCGGGGCCAGCTCGGGCGGGGGTGAGCCGGCGTCCACCCCGATCACGTGGCCGACCCGCGGGTCGGCGGCCAGCCGGGAGGCGACCTGGGCGCCGAGGAACCGGCCGATCCCGGTGACCACCACGACCGACAGGTCGGCGGAGCTTCCGGAGCTCACGTACTCCTCCGAAATGCGCGACGATCCGCGCTAACGGTGCGCCCGCGGGCGGAGCTCCGCCCGGGTGGGCGTCACTTCCCGAGGCGGCGGCGCTGGACGCGGGTCTTGCGCAGCAGCTTGCGATGCTTCTTCTTGGCCATGCGCTTGCGGCGCTTCTTGACCACCGAGCCCATCTGGAGACAACCTTTCGCCATCGGCCGGTACGCGGAAGGCCCGCGCGGTCGGCGTCCAGCGTATCGGTTGCCCAGACAAAGCGAAAGCTGAGGTCAGGCCGGCTCCCGGAAGGCCTCCCGGAGGTAGGTGTGGACGGCGTGTTCGGGTACCCGGAACGACCGCCCGACCCGGACCGCGGTCAGGTCCCCGGCGTGCACCAGCCGGTAGACGGTCATCTTGGACACCCGCATCAGGGCCGCCACCTCGGCGACGGTCAGGAACTTCACACCCGTCAGCGCACCCTCGGAGGGTGTTGATCTCTGCATGGTCACCCCCGGCTACGCACGTTCCACTAGTACGGTACCGGGACGGGTGAGGCGTCGTGAGCTTTCCTCGGATTTACTCGCTGCGCAGGGCGGTCACCGGGTCGAGCCGGCCGGCCCGCTGCGCCGGGATCACCCCGAACGCAATCCCGACCGCCGCCGAGACGCCGAAGGCCAGGGCCATCGACCACCCGGTGACGGCCGCCGGGACCGGGCTCAGCTCGGCGGCGAGCAGGGCGGAGCCGACGCCCAGCCCGATCCCGAGCACGCCGCCCAGCGAGGTCAGCAGGACGGCCTCGAGCAGGAACTGGACCCCGATGTCGCGCGGGCGCGCGCCCACCGCCTTGCGCAGCCCGATCTCGCGCACCCGTTCCCGCACCGACACCAGCATGATGTTGGACACCCCGACCCCGCCGACCAGCAGCGAGATCCCGGCGATCGCCGCCAGCACCCAGGTCAGGATGCCCAGGATGTCTCCGAGCACTCCGATGATCTCCTCCTGGGTGACCGCGCTGAACTCGGTCTCCGGGTGCCGCTCCCGCAGCTCGGCCACGATCTGGTCCCCGAGCGAGTCGATAGCGGACCGGTCCGGCGCCCGGACCGCGATCGCGTCGATCCGTTCCGTGCCCAGCAACCGGTGTGCGGTAGTCACCGGGATGTGCACCTGGTCGTCCCGGTCCACCCCCAGCCCCTGCCCGATCGACGCGAACACCCCGACCACCCGGAACCGGACCCCGGCGATCGTGACCTGCGACCCGATCGGCTCCCGCTCCCCGAACAGGTCCTGCGCCACCCGCGAACCGAGTACCACCACCCGGCGGGCGGTGTCCACGTCGGACCTGGTCAGGTAGGAGCCGCGCCGCAGGTCCCGTACGAACACCTGCGGGGTGGTGTCCAGGACCCCGAGCACGCTGGTGAACCGGGAAGCGTCGTCCGCGCGTACCGTCTCGCCGGAGGCCACCTGCACCGCCACCCGGTCCCGGTCCCCGACCACCTGGGCGACCGCCTCCACGTCCGCGAGGGTGAGCCGGGAGACCGCCGGCGCGGCGGTGAAGTTCGCCTCCCCGGGGAAGACCAGCAGCAGGTTCGAGCCGAGCCCCTCGACCTGCCGCTCCACCTCGTAGCGAGTGCCGGTGCCGATCGCCACCAGCACCACCACCGCCGCCACCCCGATCACCACCCCGAGCATGGTCAGCCCGCTGCGCAGCCGGTTGGCCCGCAATGCGCCCAGCGCCACCCGCCACGCCTCGGCCAGCCGCATCAGCCCACCACCTGCTCCACCACTTGACCGTCCCGCATCACGATCTGGCGGCTGGCCCGGGCGGCCACCTCCCGGTCGTGGGTGACCAGCACCACCGCTACCCCGGAGCTGCGGTTGAGCCTTTCCAGCAGGCCAAGCACCGCCTCGCCGGTGGCGGTGTCGAGGTTGCCGGTCGGCTCGTCGGCCAGCAGCACGGACGGGTCGGTGACCAGCGCCCGGGCGATCGCCACCCGCTGCTGCTCGCCGCCGGAGAGCTGGTTCGGCCGGTGGTCCAGCCGGTGCGACAGCCCGACCTCGCCCAGCATCGCCGCCGCCCGCTGCCGCCGGGCCCGGGCCGAGGTACCGCGGTAGACCAGCGGCAGCGCCACGTTGTCCACCGCGGAGGTACGCGGGAGCAGGTGGAACGACTGGAACACGAACCCGACCAGCTGGTTGCGCAGCTGGGCGAGCTGGTTCGGGGTGAGCGTGGCGACGTCCCGGCCGCCGATCGCCAGCCGGCCGCCAGTGGGCTGGTCCAGCCCGCCCAGCAGGTGCATCAGGGTCGACTTGCCGGATCCGGACGGCCCGACCACGGCCAGGTAGTCACCCGGCTCGACCCGCAGCGACACACCCCGCAGCGCGGTCACCGTGGTCGCCCCCATCGGATAGGTACGCCAGACCGCGTCGGCCTCGATCGCCGGGGCCACGGTCACGGCGGCTCACCTGTAGATCTTGGACGCTGGTTGCCCCGATAGGGGCCATCAGCGTCCAAGATCTCGAAGGATCCGGTGGTGGTCATGGCAGGCGCTGGCCCTCGGTGACCCGGTCGGCTCCGCGCACCACGATCCGGTCGCCGGGGCGCAGCCCGGACACGATCTCCACCACGTCCCGACCCTGCACCCCCAGGGTCACCGGGATCCGGACCGCCTGCCCGTCCTGGACCGCCCACACCACGTCGGCGTCCGCCACCCGCAGGACCGCCGCCGCCGGCACCGCGACCGTGCCGACCGCCTCGCCGACCCGCAGGTGAGCCACCGCGCTCATCCCCGGGCGAGGTGACGGTGCGGCGGTCCCGTCCCCGGAACGCCCGGCCTGCAGAGTCAGCCGGACTCCGTACGCCACGCCGCCGCGGGCGGACGGGGTGGGCAGCAGGTCCACCGCGGTAACCGTGGCCGGGTAGCGGGCGCCCGGGGCGGCGTCCAGCTCCACCTCGGCGCCGACCCCCGGCTCGACCAGCAGCACGTCGGTCTCGTCCACCTGCGCCACCGCACCCAGCTCGGTGACGTCCACCACGGTCAGCATGGCGGTCCCGGCGCTGACCGGGGCGCCGGCCGACGGCACCGGGTCCACCCCAGGCGGCGGTCCGGACCCGCCCGGCCCGGCCGGTAGTCCCCCCGGCAGGTCGCCGGCGGCGGCCGCGTCGCCCGCCGCGGCCCCTGCCCCGGCTGCGCCGAGCAGGTCGCCCAGCAGGTCGGAGGAGCCGCCCCCGGCGGCGGTCCCGCCCAGCTGCACCGTCCCGTCGAACGGCGCCCGGAGGGTCAGCTCACCCACAGTGGCCTCCGCCAGCTCGTACGCCTGCTCGGCCTGCAGCCGCTGGGCGGCGCCCAGGGCGGCCACCGCGGAGCCGAGCGAGGCCACTCCCTGCTGCACCGACCGCACCGCCGCCCGGGCCGCGGCGGACGCCATCTCGTACTGCTCCCGGGCGGCGTCCACCTGCGCCTGCAGCGCCTCCCGCAGCCGGTCGTCGGCCAGCTGGTCGGCGGCCTGCCGGGCCTGGTCGAACGCCCGCCCGGCCGCCTCGTCGGTGGCGTCCTGGGTGGCGGTCAGCTCCCCGGCGCCGCCGGACGGAACGGCGGTCGCCTGACTGGCCAGCGCCAGCGCCTCGCCGGCCTGCTCCAGCCGGCGATGCGCACCCGGCGAGTCGATCACCGCCAGCACCTGGCCCTCGGTGACCTCGGTGCCGGGCCCGACCCGCAGCTCGGCCAGCGTGCCGTCGGCGACCGCGGTCAGGGTGGCGGCCGCGGTCGCGACCACCGCCGCCGGGGCGTCCACCACCTCGACCACGTCCGCCCGCCCGACCTCCGCCAGGTCGATCCCGTCCCCGCCGTCGTCACAGGAGACGGCGGTCAGGGACAGCAGCAGGATCGAGGCAGCGCTTAGCGCGAGGGGTCCGCGACGCACGCTGCCATGCTAGCCACGGCCCCGGCGCGCGCCGACCGGCCGGCAATCGATCATGGAGTTGCGGCAAGCCGGGATCAACGCGCTAAGGAGAGGCGCCAGGTGGCGTGCCAGGTCGCGCCGGGCTCCAGCGTGACCACGTCCCGGCCGGACCGGAACGCATCCGGCGGGCAGGTCATCGGCTCCACCGCGACCGCCCGGCGACGCCGGTCCCCGGGCAGGGTGTCGCCGGTGAAGACCTGCCAGTAGTGGAAGTTGGAGTCGGCCCAGACGGACAGGGCGGCGCCGTCGGGGGTGGTGAGGGTGACGGTGGAGCCGCCGTCGCGGTCGGGGGTGAGGGTGCCGAAGGTGGTGTCGAGCACCGCCTCGCCGATCGACCGGGGGGTGGTGAAGTCCCAGTCCGTGCCGTCGGTCTTGGCGGCGCCGATCGGCAGCATCCGGGTGTCGGTCAGCAGCCGGGACCGGGCCGGGACCGCCAATCGGAGATCCGCGACCGGGGTGTCGGGCGGGCGGAGATACGGGTGGACGGCGAGGCCGAACGGCGCCGAAGTCCCGGCCAGGTTGGTGACGTGGTGGGTGGCGGCCAGACCGGCCGAGGAGAGGGACCAGACGGTCCGCAGGGACAACGACCACGGGTAGCCGGGTTGCGCGGGCAGGGTGCACTGGCAGGTGACCGAGGAGCCGGAGGTGTCGACCAGCCGCCAGGGCAGCCACCGCACCAGCCCGTGCATCGCGGTGTGCCGGTCCGGCTCGGTGAGCGGAAGCTGGTGCGCGACCCCGGCGAACGAGTACCGCCCGTCCCGGATCCGGTTCGGCCACGGTGCGAGCACCTGTCCGGCACCGCCCGGGCAGAGCTCACCCGCCCGGTAACCATCGAGCAGGTCCACTCCGCCCACCCGCCACCGCCGCACCCCGCCACCGATCTCGACCAGGACCGCCTGCTGGTCCTGGTACGAGATGGTCCACTGTGCACCGGACGGGGCTGGCGCATCCTCCATGCCGGTTACCATATAGTGCCCGGCCGGGACTCGCTGGGCAGCCGGTCATGGCGCGAGCCGTTCCACCACCCAGCCCCCGCCGGCCAGGCGGTACCGGAGCCGGTCGTGCAGGCGGTCCGGCCGGCCCTGCCAGAACTCCACGGTGTCCGGCACCACCCGCAGCCCGCCCCAGTGCGCCGGAACCGGCACCTGCTCCGGGAACCGGTCGGCCGCGTCCGCGTAGGCCCGGTCCAGCTCGGCGCGGGAGGCCAGCACCCGCGACTGCGGGCTGGCCCACGCGCCGAGCTGGGCGCCGCGCGGGCGCTGCGCGAAGTAGGCACCGACCTCGTCCCGCGGCACCTGGCCGACGGTGCCGCAGACCACCACCTGCCGGTGCAGCGGCAGCCAGCTGAACACCAGGCTGGCGTACGGGTTGGCGAGCGCCTCGGTCGCCTTCCTGGAGCGCAGGTTCGTGAAGCACACGAAGCCCCGGTGGTCGTACCCCTTGAGCAGGACGGTACGCGCGCTGGGCCGCCCGGCCGGGTCGGCGGTGGCGAGCGTCATAGCGTTCGGCTCCGGCACTGCGGCGGCGATCGCGGCGGCCAGCCAGGCACCGAACTGGCTCGGCCAGTCGGCGGCCAGGTCCGACTCGGCCAGGCCGGCGGTTTCGTAGTCCCGCCGCATCCGCGCGACATCCGGTGTGTCCTGGGTCACGTAGCCATCTTCCCGTACCGGGCCGGGCGGGCGGGGCGTGCTCCGGGGCTGCGGCGTGGGGCAAGATGGCGGGAGGGACGGGCAAACCTCGCCGGCACGACGCCTGCGCACGACGGAACCACGGGGAGAGAGCAAAATGTCCGATTTCAAGCCTGGCCTGGAGGGTGTCGTCGCCTTCGAGACCGAGATCGCCGAGCCCGACAAGGAGGGCAGCGCGCTCCGGTATCGAGGCGTCGACATCGAGGACTTGATCGGGCGGGTCTCGTTCGCCAACGTGTGGGCGTTGCTAGTGGACGGCGAGTTCGGGCCCGGCCTGCCGCCGGCCGAGCCGTTCCCGGTACCGGTGCACTCCGGCGACATCCGGGTCGACGTGCAGTCCGCGGTCGCCATGCTGGCGCCCTACTACGGCTTGCGGCAGCTGCTGGACATCTCCGACCAGCAGGCCCGCAGCGACCTGGCCCGGGTGTCGGTGACCGCCCTGTCGTTCGTGGCCCAGGCCGCCCGCGGGCTCGGGTTGCCGGCGGTCCCGCAGCGGGAGATCGACGAAGCGAACACCATCGTGGAACGGTTCATGAAGCGATGGCGCGGCGAGCCGGACCCGCGGCACGTGCAGGCGGTCGACGCCTACTTCACCTCCGCCGCCGAGCACGGCCTGAATGCGTCCACTTTCACCGCCCGGATCTGCGCCTCCACCGGTGCCGACGCCGCCGCCTGCATCTCGTCCGGGATCGGCGCGCTGTCCGGGCCGCTGCACGGCGGTGCCCCGACCCGGGTGCTGCACATGATCGAGGCGGTGGAGCGCAGCGGCGACGCCGAGGGGTACGTGCGGGGGGTGCTGGACCGGGGCGAGCGGCTGATGGGGTTCGGGCACCGGGTCTACCGGGCCGAGGACCCGCGCGCCCGGGTGCTCCGGCGGGCCGCCCGCGACCTCGGCGCCCCCCGGTACGAGGTGGCCGACGCGCTGGAGAAGGCGGCGCTGTCCGAGCTGCACGCCCGCCGGCCGGACCGGGTGCTGGCGACCAATGTGGAGTTCTGGTCGGCAGTGGTGCTGGACTTCGCCGAGGTCCCGGCGCACATGTTCACGTCCATGTTCACCTGTGCCCGGACCGCCGGCTGGAGCGCGCACATCCTGGAGCAGAAGCGGCTGGACCGGCTGATCCGACCGGCGGCCCGCTACGTCGGGCCGGAGGCGCGGCCACCGGAGGCGGTCGAGGGTTGGCAGTCGATCCCGCACGTCGACCGATAGTTAGTCCCAGCCGGTAGTCTCGGCCGGGTGGTTCGCAAGCGGGTGGTGGTCTCCGGGCTCGTACAGGGCGTGTTCTTCCGGGACAGCTGCCGGCGGTTGGCCGGCGAGCAGGGCGTGGCCGGCTGGGTGCGCAACCGGCCGGACGGCACCGTGGAGGCGGTCTTCGAAGGCCCGGCCGAGCGGGTGGACCGGATGGCGGGCTGGGCGCGGCACGGGCCGGCCGGGGCGGTGGTGGAGCGGGTGACTGTTCACGACGAGCCACCCGAGGGGCTGTCCCGGTTTCAGATCCGGTGAGGTGAGCGACGCCTCACCGCGGCGCGGTCGCCGGGGCCGGGCCGGTGCCGCGGTGGCACCATGGAGCCCCGGGCACTCGACGAGAGGACGGACGTGACCAGCATTCAGATCCCGAACGCGCTCAAACCGGCGGACGGGCGGTTCGGCTCCGGTCCCTCGAAGGTGCGGACGGCGGCGCTGGCGGCCCTGCACGCGGTCGCCCCCGGGTACCTGGGCACCTCCCACCGGCAGCGCCCGGTGCGGGACCAGGTGGCCCGGCTGCGGCGCGGCCTGGCCACCCTGTTCGAGCTACCGGACGGGTACGAGGTCGTGCTGGGCAACGGAGGCACCACCGCGTTCTGGGAGGTGGCCACGTTCGGGCTGCTCCGGGACCGGGCGCAGTGCGCGTCGTTCGGCGAGTTCAGCGGCAAGTTCGCGGCGGCGGTGGCCGCGGCCCCGTTCCTGGCCGAGCCGGACATGCGCACCGCCGAGCCGGGCTCCGCACCGGTGCTGACCGCCCAGCCCGGAGTCGACGCATACGCAACCCCGCACAACGAGACCTCGACCGGGGTGGCGGTGCCGGTCGCCCGGGTCGCCGGCGCCGACCCGGGCGCGCTGATGCTGCACGACGCCACCTCCGCCGCGGCCGGCCTGCCGGTGGACGTACGAGAGTCCGATGTCTACTATTTCGCGCCGCAGAAGGGGCTCGGCTCGGAGGGCGGCCTGTGGGTTGCGCTGCTGTCCCCGGCCGCGCTGGCCCGCGCGTACGAGATCCGCGGGTCGGGCCGGTATGTCCCGGCGTTCCTTGACCTGGTCACCGCGATCGAGAACTCCCGGCTGGAGCAGACCTACAACACCCCGGCGCTGGCGACCGTGTTCCTCGCCGCCGAGCAGGTCGAGTGGATCCTCGCCCAGGGCGGGCTGGGCTGGGCCACCAAGCGCACCGCCGAGTCCGCCGGCATCCTCTACGGCTGGGCCGAGCGCTGCCCGGTGGCGCAGCCGTTCGTGACCGACCCGACGCTACGGTCCAACGTGGTCGCCACCATCGACTTCGACTCCTCGGTGGACGCCGGGGCGATCGCGGCGACCCTGCGCGCCAACGGCATCCTCGACACCGAGCCCTACCGCAAGCTCGGGCGCAACCAGCTGCGGATCGCCCTGTTCCCGGCGATCGAACCATCCGATGTGGACGCCTTGACCGCCTGCCTGGACCACGTTGTGGGGCGGCTCGCCAGTCAGTAGCGGAACTCGCTGGCCGGGCCCGAGGCCGGCGCCCTGCCAACGATCACGCCGGCAGCGGCGAGTCGGTCCAACGCCGCCGGGTCGTGGCGTAGCTGACCGAGCGGGACTCGACCGTGAAGCCGGCCCGCCGGTAGACACCGACCGCGCCGGTCGAGCTGTCCGCGTCCACTCGCAGCCAGGTCCACGGCCGGCCCGCTCGACCGGCGGCCGACAGCATCCGGACCAGCAGCGCACCGGCCAGCCCCCGGCGGCGCCAAGGCGGCCGGACCCCGACCTGGCCAATGTAGAACCGGTCCGGATGGATGTCTCGATAGGACAGGACATAGCCCGCGAGCTCGTCCCGGTCCAGCGCCAGCAGCGACAGCTCCGGCACGAACCGGTCAGAGCCGACCGACAGTGGCACCCACTGCGCCAGCGGCCAGTGGTGGAAGCCCCAGTGGTCCGCGAACGCCTCCGAGTGGGCCGCGTGGGTGGCCCGCTCCCAGCGGGCCGAGTAGGGCTCGACCCGCAGCCCGGCCGGCAGCGGCGGCTCGGGCGGCACTCCGGCGGTGGGAGCCACCATGATCAGCCAGTGCCGCACCGGCGTCAGCCCGAACCGCCGGAACAGCCGGGCCGCCGCCTGGTCGCCGGCCTCTACCCGGGTGGACGCGTACCAGCCGGCATCCGGTGCCGCCGCCCGACCCAGCTCGGCGGCCCGGTCCAGCTGCCAGCTCAGCAGCCGGCGGCCCAGCCCCCGGCCACGCCAGTCGGGATGGACCCCGCCGAGCAGGTCGCTCCGCGTTCCGCCCTCCGGCGGGGGCGTGACGGTGGCCGCGGCGACCAGCGTTCCGTCCGGCGACAGCACCAGCCGGCTGTCCCGGGCCGGGTCCGGCAGGCTGGTGGCGAGGTAGGAGTCCAGCTCGGCCGGCACCGCCCACGGACGGCCACCGGCGTGCTGGGTCAGCTCGTTGAACAGCTCGGCGAGCGGCTCCGCGTCGGCTGCCGCGTACCCCCGGATGGTCAGCTCCTGCATGCGCTGGACGGTACCGGCCGCGCTGCCTCGGTTACCATTGCTGCGGTGCTTGCGATCCGACCAGGGAGGAGGGCGGTCATGACCACCATCGACTCGCCGCCGATGTCGGTCCAGCTTCCGGCTCGACCGCTGACCCTGGATGACGTGACCCTGCTCGCCGCCGCCGACGACGTACACCGCTACGAGCTGCAAGAGGGGAACCTGGTAGTAATACCGCCGGCCAACGTCGAGCACTACGCCATCATCATGCGGCTGGGCGGTTGGTTCCTGGACCTGCTTGCCGGCGCCCTGCCGAAGCTGACCTGAGTCGGGCGGTCGGCGTGGCCTACCGGCGGGGCCCGGGCCGACCGCGTACCGTGTGCGGTGGCTGGAGGAGTCACGCCGGAGGGAGATAGCTGATGCGGCCGGTCAGGTTCGTCGCCCTCTCCGAGGACGGCCAGGCGCTGGTCCTGGCGGACGAGGTCGGCCGGCTGCTGGCCCTGCCCAGGGACGACCGGGTGTCGACGGCGCTGCACGGCGGCTCCGGCCAGCGGAGCACGGCACCGGCCGCCGGCGGGCCGGCCCCGTCGCTGTCCCCGCGGGACATCCAGGCCCGGATCCGCTCCGGAGAGTCCGCCGACGAGGTGGCCCGGATCGCCGGGGTGCCGGTCGACCGGGTGCTGCGGTACGCGGGGCCGGTGCTGCAGGAGCGGGCAATGCTGGCCCAGCACGCCCGCCGGACCCGGCTGCGGACCTCCGAGCAGGGCGCCCCCCTGGCCGAGGTGGTGGACGGCCGGCTCGCCCAGCACGGGGTGGACGCCGAGAAGATCTCCTGGGACGCGTATCGGCGGGACGACGGCACCTGGCGGGTGGTCGCCACCTGGCCGTCCGGCAAGGCGACCGCGCAGGCGATCTGGGAGCTGGACAAGGCCCGGACCCTGGTCACGCCGCACGACGACATGGCGCACTACCTGTGCACCGAGCGGCCGACCCCGATCCTGGGGCAGGAGGAGGCGGCCGGCGAGCGGGACCAGGCTGCCCGGCGCCCCGGCCGCAGCAAGCTGCGCGAGCCGTCCCGCGGCGGGCACGGGCTGCCGAGTCCGATGGAGGAGCCGGGACCGCGCCGGCACACCGGCCGGGACCCGATCCGGGCCGGGCGGGACGCGCTGATGGCGTCCCTGGACCGGCCGCTGGGCGCGGCCGGTCGGGGGCTGGACACGCCAGCCGCGGCGGCGGCCGTGGCGGACACCTCGCGGCAGCGCGCCGGGTCGCCGTTCGACGACGACCCGGACACGCCGAAGGAGGTTCCGGCCGTGCCGTCGCTGGCGGTGCTGCGGCCCCGCCGGACGATCGGGGGTGGCGAGTCCGGTGCCGACGCGCCGAAGCGCAAGCGCGGCCCGAGCTGGGACGAGGTGCTGTTCGGCAGCCCACCCGCCGCCCGCGAGTCCTCCTGACCGTCCGCCCTCCCACCCGCTCGTCCACCAAGCGGACTTCAGAGCCCGGCGCACTGCCCGAAGGCCACCCCGACCACGGTGTTCGGCACCCCGTTGTCGACCGGCGGCGGCTGGTTGGCCACACAGGACAGCACCCCGGTCATCCTGTTGCCGGAGACCATGATCGGCTCGGCGCCGGTGCTGTTCGACACCAGGCTGACCAGGCCGGTCAGCTGGTTGCCGGCCAGCAGCACCCGGCCGGTGGCGGCGTGCACCGACACCGCGCCGGTCAGCTCCGACCCGTGCAGCTCCACGACGTCGGCACCGGTCGCCGAGATCGGACCGTCGACCGAGGCGCCGCTGGCGAACAGGCTGCCCCCGGTCCGTACGCTCACCGGCCCGGTCACCTCCGCGCCGTACGCCAGGCAGGTAAGGCCGCCGGACACCACCAGCGGGCCGAGGTGGGTGCCGGTGCCGGTGACGGTACGGTCGCAGGCCGGCTCGGTCACGGTGACGGTCACCGGCACCGACACCACCGGGGCGTCCGGGTCGTTGCTGGTCACGCACAGGTGGGCGGTGTGCTCACCGGGCGCCAGGTCGGCCGAGTCCACCAGCACCGTGACCTCGCTGCTGCCGCCGGCCGGGGTGGTCCCGCTGGCCGGCTCGACCGCCAGCCACGGCACCTCCCCCGGGGTGTCGCACGGCCGGTCCAGCTGCACCGGGGTGATCAGCCGGGCACCGGCCCCCTGGAACTTGGTGTCCACCACCAGGTTGTCCCGGGTGAGCTCGTGCACCCCGCCGGTGCTGGCGCCGCCGCCGCTGCTGGCCAGGATGTTGCCGTTCGGCAGCTCGTACACCCCCCGGCCGCTGCGCAGCGGGTAGATGTCGAGCAGGTTGCCGGCCCCGTCCAGCTCCCAGACTCCGGCGGTGGTGGTGCCTGAGAACTGGCCTACCAGGATGTTCCCGGTCGCGGTCTCGTGCAGCTGCTGCGGGAACGGTACGTCGTCGTGGAACACCGGCCCGGGGGTGCCGTCCAGCCCGAAGCTGTGGATCGCCGAGCTGGCCACCGCCGCGATCAGGATGTCCGAGTCCCGGAACAGGATGTCCCACGGCCCGGCCATCCCGCCGGCCCCGTTGTCGATGAAGTTGCCGAGATAGTTGCCCTCGGCGTCGAACTCGGCGATCGCGTGCGCGTTCGGTCCGGAGGCGACGGTGGCCAGCAGGGTGCCGGCTGGCGAGATCGCGATCCCCCGGATGTTCTGCGCCACCGAGGTGTCGGCGCCGCCGGCCGGTGCGAACACGCCCTGCCACTGCCCGTTCAGGTCGTAGGCGTGGATCTCGTGGCGGAACTGGTCGGACAGCAGGAACCCGTCCTGCTCGGCGTTCAGAATCACGTGCCCGGGGGTGGCGAGGTTCGCCTCCTCCCGGAACGGGATGAAGTCCGGGTCGATCAGGTCACCGGTCACCGGGTCGAAGGCCAGCACCCGGTCGCCGACCGTGTCCGGCACCAGCAGCACGCCCTGGCGCAGCAGCGCTAGCCGCCCCGGGTCGACGTCCGCCACGGCGGCCTCCGGATCCGCCGCCTCGGCAATCGACCAGTCCAGCGGGGCGGTGCCGGAGTTGCCGATCGTCACCGTGGTCCCGGTGACCGTACCGCCCGGCTGGACCACCGCCAGCGCCTCCGGCGTGACCGTTATCGTCGGCAGGTCCTGCACGGTCAGCGTCACCGGCACCGTGGTCAGCGGCGCGGACGGGTCGTTGCTGTCCAGGCACAGGGTGGCGGTGAGTACGCCGGGTGGCTGCCCGGTCGAGTCCAGCGTCACCGCCAGCCGGTCCACCCCGCCGGGGGCGACCGTCCCGGACCGCGGCGCCACGTCCAGCCACTCGACCGCATCCGGGTCGGTGCAGCCATCGCCGCTGCCCAGCTGCCAGGTCAGGTCGCCGGTGCCGGCGTTGCCGATCGCGAGCCGCGGCTGGGCCACCCGGTCCGGCTTCTGGGCCACGCTGATCTCGGCCGGGTTCACGGTCAGCGCCGGCGCCACCGGCACCACCGCCACCGGGTAGTGCACCGGCGCCACCGCCGCACCGCCCGGGTGCTGGTCGCCGGTCTCCAGCCGGACGTCGGCGAAGGCCCAGTCGCCGCCCGACAGTCCGGACACGTCCGCGGTGATCTCCAGCGTCACCGACTCCCCCGGCTGGATCGTGAACGCGGCCGGGCGGACCGTCAGGTTCATCCCGGCCGGCGCGGTCACCGCCGCGGTGTAGCTGGCCGGGCCGCCGGCCACACTGGTCACCTCCCGGGTCCAGCCGCAGCTCAGGTTGCAGCGCTGGTCGACCATCGCCGGCACGTTCAGCGTGCGCGGGTCGCCGCCGGTGGCTGGGTTGGCGGCCAGGAAGTCGGCGTGGGTCTCGTCCAGCACCAGCCCGACCCGCCCGGCCCGGTCCAGGTCCAGCCGGCCGGAGCCGACGTCGAACGGGTCGGCCGGGCTCACCCCGTCCTGGTCCCGGATCCCGGCCGGGTCGGCGGTCGACGCGAGCGCCGACCGGATCTGGGCCGGGGACCAGTCCGGGTGCAGCGAGGCCAGCAGCGCCCCGGCACCGGTGCCGTGCGGCGCGGCCATCGAGGTGCCGCGGTTGAACAGGTACTGCACCGGGTCGCCGTCGACCTCCCGGTAGGCGGCCAGCACGTTCACCCCGGGCGCGGCGAACGTGGGCGCCAGCAGGTCGAACTGGCTCGGGCCGCGGGCACTGAACCACGCGGCGGTGTCCGCGTACGCCGGGTCCCGTACCAGCTCGGTGGCCGCGCCGATCTGCACCTGGGCCGGGTCGTCGCTGTCCACGGTGAAGTCGCGCAGCCGCTCCCCGTCGGCCCGGTCGAGCGTGAACGCCGGGATGGCGGTGCCCTCCAGACCCACCCCGAAGATCGGCGGGCCGGGCTGGTTGTCGAACAGCAGCACCGCCTCCGCTCCGGCGGCCGCCGCCCGGTTCACCTTCACGTCCAGGGTGCAGGTGCCGAACGGGATCAGCGCCACGCTGCCGGCGAACCCACCGGCCGGGAACGCGGCGCAGCCGTTCGGGTTGCCGACCTGCCCGGAGTAGCGCAGCTCGGCCGCCAGGTCCGCGAGCAGCGCCGGGCCGGAGCCGGGCCAGGCCCGCCGGCCGGTCAGCTCCGGCGGCACCGGCGCCGGGCCGGTGACGGTCACCGGATTGGCGAAGATCCGGTCGGTGGTGCTGGCCGCCACCGCCGCGTTCCACGGGCCGGTCTTGGCCACCGTGCCATCACCCGGACCGGTGTTGCCGGCCGAGGCGGAGATGAAGATCCCGGCGCCGGCCGCCTCCAGGAACGCCCGGTCGACCGGGTCCACCCACGGGTTGTCGCTGCCGGAGATCGAGAAGTTGAGCACATCCACCCGGTCGGCGATCGCCTGGTTGACCGCGGCCACCATCGCCGAGACCGGGCAGCCCGGGAAGCAGACCAGGTACGAGATCAGGTTGGCGCGCGGCGCCACCCCCTGCACGGTGCGAGTGAACTCGTCGTCGCCGTACCCGATCGCCGCCTCGTGCTTGTTGCCGGCGGCGGTGGAGGCGGTGTGGCTGCCGTGGCCGTCCGCGTCCCGCGCGCTCGGCGAGCCGTTGTGGAGGTTCCACGCCCCGATCAGCTTGTCGTTGCAGATGTCCTCGTGCTCCGGGTGATCCGGGTCGCAGACGCCGAGGAAGTCACCGGAGCCGAGCGGGTTGGTGTGAGTGAAGCCGTCCCCGTCGGTAGCGGCGAACGCCGGATGGTCCGGGTTGATCCCGGAGTCCAGCACGCCGACCACCACCCCCTCGCCGCGGCTGGGCAGATCCGGACCCCCGCCGTCCCAGATCGCGGCCGATCTGATCAGCTCGTGGCTGACGTCGGTCTCCAGCTCCCGCTCCAGGTCCGGTTGCACGTCGGCCACCCCGGGCAGGCCCGCCAGGGCCGCCGCCTCGGCGTCACTAACCCGCACCGCCAGGGCGTTGAGCACGTTCCGGTACGCGTGCACCACCTCGACCGGCCGTCCCAGCGCCTCCTCGATCGAGCCGGTGACCGCCGCCTGCCGGTCGGCCAGATGGTCCAGATAGGACTGGCTGGTGGCGGTGGCGGGGTCCAGCGCGCCGGCGGTGCGGTCGGCGTCCCGGGCGGCCAGCGACGGCTCGGCCAGCCGGACCAGCCAGAGGCCGGTGTCCGACTCCCCGAGCGAGGCCGGTGGCGGTTGGTCCGGCACCGGCGGTTGGGCGGCGGCTGCGCCGGTGCCGGCGCTGGCGATCAAGGTGGCGACCACGGCGGTCCCGAGCGCGCCGGTGACCGTACGCGCTAATGTGGACAAGCGGGGGGAAGACAACACCTCGGACTCCTCTGTGCCGTAGGCGCCCCCGCTCACCAGAGTGATACCGCCGAAGCTACCGCCCGGCTGGCGGTCGGTCAACGGCGTGGCAAGCTGGGACCATGGACTACACGAATCTGGGTCGCACCGGGCTGTCGGTGAGCCGGCTGTGCCTGGGCACGATGAACTTCGGGCCGCAGACCACCGAGCCGGACAGCCACGCCATCATGGATCGGGCGCTGGAGCACGGCATCAACTTCTTCGACACCGCGAACGTCTACGGCTGGAAGACCGGTGAAGGGGTCACCGAGCAGATCATCGGGCGCTGGTTCGGGCAGGGCGGCGGCCGGCGCGACAAGGTGGTGCTCGCCACCAAGGCGTACGGCCGGATGAGCGACTGGCCGAACGACCGGGGCCTGTCCGCCCGGCATCTGATCGCGGCCTGCGAGGGCTCGCTGCGCCGGCTGCAGACCGACTGGA
Organism: Micromonosporaceae bacterium; assembly: GCA_009377645.1. Lineage (GTDB taxonomy): Bacteria > Actinomycetota > Actinomycetes > Mycobacteriales > Micromonosporaceae > Natronosporangium. The sequence goes on from WHTQ01000020.1 coordinate 25,222, forward strand.
TCGACCTGTTCCAGATGCACCACGTGGAGCGCACCACCCCGTGGGAGGAGATCTGGCAGGCGATGGAGGTGCTGGTCACGCAGGGCAAGGTCCGGTATGTCGGGTCGTCCAACTTCGCCGGCTGGCACCTGGTGCAGGCGCAGGAGTCGGCCGCCCGGCGGCACTTCCTCGGGCTGGTCTCGGAGCAGTGCATCTACAACCTGCTCACCAGGGCGGTGGAGCTGGAGGTGCTGCCGGCCGCCCAGCGGTACGGCATCGGGATCGTTCCGTGGTCGCCGCTGCACGGCGGGGCGCTGGCCGGGGCGCTGCGCAAGCTCGCCGAGGGCAGCGCCGGGCGGGCCACCAGTGGCCGGGCCGACGAGGTGCTGAGCACCCACCGGGCGGCGATCGAGGCGTACGAGAAGCTGTGCGCCGACCTGGGCCACGACCCGGCCGACGTCGGGATCGCCTGGCTGCTGGCCCAGCCGGCGGTGACCGCCCCGATCATCGGGCCGCGCACGATCGGGCAGCTCGACGGGTCGCTGCGGGCGCTGGCGGTGTCCCTGGACCAGGCCACCCTGGACCGGCTGGACCAGCTGTTCCCGCCGGTCGGCAAGGGCGGTCCCGGCCCGGAAGCCTGGTCCTGGTAGCCGCCGGGCCGGCGTCCGGCGGCCGGCGCCCGCTGGGCGGGCTGCCCGGTCAGGTCGGCTCAGGTCGGCTCAGGTCAGCGGGACGGTCGCTAACGGTTCGTGGACCGGGTTCGGGCCGGGCAGGCTGCGGACCAGCCGCACCTGCTCGGCCGGCCACACCGGTCCCGCGTACCCGGCCAGCGCGGCGACGTCGGCGGCCAGGTCGGTGGCCGGCAGCCGATCCCCTGGGCGGGCGATGGTCAGGTGCGGCCGGAACGGCTTGCGGTCGAACCCCAGCCGGGCGGCCCGCAGCGAGCGCCGGACCGAGCGGGTGAGCCGGTAAAGCGGGTCGATCTCGCCGGCCACCCCGATCCAGATCACGCTGGTTCGGCCGCGGCCGAACCGGCCGCCACCGGCCAGCTGGAGCACCGGCGCGGTGGCGGATGCCGCCCGCCACCGAGCCACCCCTGCCTGCACCGACTCGGCCGCGGCCGGCGCCCGGTCGTCGGCCACCTCACCCAGGAACACCAGCGTGATGTGCCACAGTGGACGCCTGGCGAGCCGGACGTTGGTGCCGTCCGCCGCGACCTGCCCCAACCGGAGCCGTCCGACCGCCGCCGCCAGGTGGTCGAGCGCGGACTCCGGCGGGTAGACCGCCACGAACAGCCGCATCCGGGCAGGCTAACCCACCGCGCCCACCGCGACGCTACTGCGCGGCTTCCCGGAGCAGCCCGCGGAGCTGGGTCACCTATCCGGCCTCGGCCGGCGCACCGCTGCCGCGGTCGTCGGTGACCAGCTGCGCCCGCCCGGCCACCCGGTAGCGGACGTGGGTGACCTCGGGCGTGTCGACGACCCGGGTCGGCGTGAGCTCGATCGCCTGGTCACCAGCGAGGTCGAGGGCGGCCGGGTCGAACAGGCGCATGCCGTCGCCGAGCACCACCGGAACGATGTGGAGATCGAGCTGGTCGAGCAGGCCGGCGTTCAGCACCTGTTGCAGCAGGCTGCCACCGCCGGCGACCGCCACGTCCTTCCCGCCGGCCGCGGCCCGGGCCTGCGCCACCGCGCTGGCCACCCCGTCGGTCACGTGCGTGAAGCTGGTGCCGCCCTGCCGGACCAGCGTCTCCCGGGGCCGGTGGGTGACTACGAACACCGGCGCCCGGAACGGTGGCTCGTCTCCCCACGGCACCTCCCCGCCGTCGGCCATCCGCCGGCCCATGACGTACGCGCCGGCCGCCTCGAACGTCTCCGCGATCAGGTCGGAGCTGGGGTTGCGCTCACCGCCCTGGAAGCCCATCCGCTCCCGCCACGCCATCGCGTCGATCACCCACCGGGTGATCCGGAAGAAGCCGAGCGCCTCTGGACTTCCCATCCAGTTGACCGGGTCGGTGTGCTTCGGCCCGGCGTAGTACCCGTCGAGCGAAACCGACATCTGTGCGGTCACTAGTCCCATCAGTAGCTCCCTGTCTGGGTTCGGCGGCATCCCGGATGGTGCCGCTCCACCAGGGGGTCGAAGCCGGCCGCCGATCCTCGACACGCCTCCCGCCGGGGCCTAGGAACGTGAGTCGGCGCCGACCACGTCCGGCAGCTGGTGGTCGACCACCCGGAGCCGGGGCGGGCGGATCTGGACCCGCAGCCGCTCACCGTGGTGCCGCAGCTGCCAGACCAGCCCGGACACCGCGGTCACCAGCGAGGCCAGCCCGCCGATCCAGATCGCCGACTCGGCCCCGAACCGCTCCGCCCACCAGCCGACCGCCAGCGCACCGATCGGGGTGGTGCCGAGGAACACCATGATGTAGAGCGCCATCACCCGCCCCCGGAACGCCGCCTCGCAACCGAGCTGCACCCGCTGGTTCGCCGCCTGCGCGAAGTAGATCGCGAAGAAACCGGTGGGAAGCAACAGGAGCAGAACCAGCCAGTACGGGGAGGAGAAGCCGACCAGCATCGTGAACACCCCGAACCCGACCGCCGCCCCGATCACAATGTAGGCGGACGGGCGGGACCGCCGCCACGAACCGGCCAGCGCACCGCCCAGTGACCCGGCCGCGAGCGCGGCTGCGAGCAGCCCGAACGAGGCGGCCCCGGTCTCGTACACCACTTTGGACAGGACTGGCAGCGTGACCTGGAAGTTGAACCCGGCCGCCCCGACCACGGTGACCAGCGCCATCGGCAGGACCAGGTCGGGCCGGCGCCACACGTAGCGGATCCCGTCGGTGATCCGGGCCCGGGCCCGCTCCGACCGCGGCAGCAGCGGGTCCCGATGCAGCTCCCGGGGCCGCAGCCGGGCCAGGCTGACCAGCGGGGCAACCACGCAGGTGGTGGCGATCAGGAAGGCCTGCCCTACCCCGAACAGCGCGATCGCACCGCCGGCCACCGCCGGCCCGGTGATCCGGGCGGTGTTGAACACGGCGGCGTTGAGCGAGAGCGCGTTCGGCAGCAGGGTCCCGCCGACCAGCTCGGAGACGAACGCCTGCCGGACCGGGTTCTCGATCGCGTTCGCGGTGCCCAGCCCGGCCGCGATCACGAACACGTGCCACAGCTGCACCGCGCCGCTGACCACCAGCACCGCCAGGAAGATCGCCAGGGTCGCGAACGCCGCGTTCGCGACCAGCAGCAGGGTGCGCTTGTCATACCGGTCGGCCAGCGACCCGCCGACCAGGGTGAGCAGCAGGATCGGGGTGAACTGCATCGCCACGGTGAACCCGACCGCGGTCGCGGAGTCGCCGGACAGCTGCAGCACCAGCCAGTCCTGCGCGATGAACATCATCCAGACCCCGACCAGCTTCACCAGCTGCCCGGTGGCGAACAGCCGATAGTTTCGCACGGTCAGGGACTGGAAGGTCCGCTTCAGCCGGATCCGCAACCGGATACGCCTCCTCGGGTCGTGTATCAACGTCCACAGCGGACGGAACGGCCCGGTGGGAGGCGGCTCAGGCCTCCGCCACCCGGCGCAGGATCTCGGCGGCCCGCCGCACGGTGTCGCGCTCCTCGGCGGTCAGCTCGGCCAGCCGCCGCGCCAGCCACTGCTCGCGGGCGCGCTCGAACTGGGCCAGCATCTCCCGCCCCGCCGACGTGACGGCCAGGATCACCTGCCGCCGGTCGGTCGGGTGCGGGGTGCGCTGGACCAGCCCGCGCTCCTCCAGCCGCGCCACGATCCTGGTCATCGTGGGCGGCCGGACCCGCTCGGCATCGGCCAGCTCCCGGGGGGTCATCGCACCGGCGAGGTCCAGGCTGGCCAGCGCAGAGAGCTGGGTCGCCGTCAGGTCGCCGACCGGGCGGGTCTGCCGGACCCGCCGGTTGAGCCGGGTGAGGGCGTCGCGCAGCATCCCGGCCAGCTGCGCCGAGGACACCCGCTTCGCCATCACCGCCCGCTCCGTCACGATAGTTAGCATAACTAATAAGCTGGGCTAACGACCAGCGATTATGACCACGGTCACTGAGTTTCGCGAGCTTGCCGAGCGAAACCGGTAGCCTGTTCGCGAGCTTGCCGAGCGAAACCCGCGTGTTCTGCAGAGTACCCAGCATGCCGGGAGGCTGCCGACCCGTAGCCTTCATTCCGTGCCCGATCCACCCGCGCCCGACCGCCGCACCCGGCGCCGGGACCGCGTGACACCGCCCCGGCTGGACCCGCCGATGGTGCCGGTCGTGCTGGCCGGCACCGGGGTCTGGGGGGTGGTCGGGGTGGTGCTGCTGATCGCCGGCGCGCCGTCTGGCTGGCTGTGGACCTGCCTGGCCGGGGTGCTGGTGGGGCTGGCGGGGCTGCCGGTGCTGATGGTCCACGACCGCCGCCGGCCAGGTGCCGCCAACAAGCGCGGCCGCTGGCTTAGCTAGCTGTGGCCGTGCGGCTCGGTCGGCGCCCCGTTGTCGACCGAGCCGGCCGCCCGGCTCACCGTGACCAGCTCGACCTCGCCGTCGTCATACACCGTCGGGAGCTCTTCGACCGGTTGCTGCTCCGGGGCGAGCAGCACCTCCGAGTGCGCCCCGCACCCGTGGTCTACGGAGACCACCGAGCCGTCGTCCGGCGCGTACAGGTTGCCGCACACCCCGTACGCCTGCCGGAGCGTGCCGGCCAGCGGCAGCCAGAAGCCGCACGAGCCGCACCGGGCCGAGCGCGGGGCGGAGGCCGCGATCGCCGCGTCCGGGCCGTGCTCGCCCTCATACCACCGCTGGGCGGTGTCGAGCCGGCCCTGCCGGGACATCACCCGTTGCCGGCCGAAGCCCAGCTCCCAGGCCACCTCCTCGACCGCCGGGTCGTCGGACAGCACATACCCCGGCGCCAGCCGCTCGTCGTCGGGCGCGGTCGGGAGCAGGTCGCCCACGCCGAGGTCGCCTGGCTTGAGCCGCTCGTCCCAGGGCACCCAGTCGGGTGCCCGCAGCGCGTCCGCCCCGGGCAGCAGGACGGTGTCGCTGATCGTGACCTGCCGGCTGCGCGACACCCGGGTCACGGTCACCGCCCACCGCCAGCCCCGGTAGCCGGGCAGCCCGCACTCGAACTGGTGGGTCACCACCCGGTCGGCCTCCGCCACCGCGGCCAGGTGCTCGCCCACGTGCTCCGGATCAGCCTCGATGATCGCCTCGCGGGCCAGCTGGACCGCCTCGGCGCAGACCGAGTCCAGCCGGGGTGCCCGGGCCCGCCGGGCGGGCTCGGCCGGGCTGGCGCTGCTCGTCCTGGGCATGCCGCCATTCTTCCATGCGATCGGCTACCGCATGCGATCGCCGCCGCCCCAGGCGACCACCCGGGGCCGCTCCGCGCCGGGGTCGCCCAGATCGGCGAAGATGGTGGTCATGCCGGTCTGGGAACCCGTTGGCCGGGCCGTCGCCGCCACGGCCCGGGCCACCCGCTCCGCCGCCCGGGGCACCCGCTCCGCGACCCGGCGCACGGTCACCGCCGGCCGGCAGGCCACCCGGGCCGGCGGGCGGCTGCGGTCCCGGGTCGCCGGCGGGGAGAGCGGCATGGTGCGGCTGTTCGACCTGCACGCCGTCTCCGCCGCCGGCGACACGCTGGTCGCGGTGGGGCTGGCCGGCACCATCTTCTTCGCCGTCCCGCTCGGCGAGGCCCGCAGCAACGTGGCGCTCTACCTGCTGGTCACGATGGTGCCGTTCGCCGTGCTGGCACCGCTGATCGGCCCGCTGCTCGACCACGTCCGGCACGGCCGGCGGTACGCGCTGGCCACCACCATGCTCGGCCGCGCGTTCCTGGCCTGGCTGCTGGCCGACCAGCTCGACCAGCTGGCGCTGTACCCGGCCGCGTTCGGGGTGCTGGTGCTGTCCCGGACGTACGGGGTGGCCCGGGCCGCCGCGGTCCCGCGGCTGCTGCCGGAGCGGCTCGGCCTGTCCCAGGTGAACGCCCGGGGCAGCGTCTACGGCACGCTCGCCGGACTGGTGGTCCTCCCGCTCGGGCTGGCCGCGTTCTGGCTGGGTCCGCAGTGGCCACTCCGGGTCGCGTCGGTGATCTTCCTGGTGGGCATGGTGATCGCGCTCCGGCTGCCGGCCAGCGCCGACTCCGACCGGCCGGCCGCCCCCCGCGCCTTCCCGCGCGCCTGGCCCCGCCGGGACCCCGCCGGCATCCGGGAACGGGTGTTCGCGGGGCGGCTGGTCCGGGCCACAGTGGTGGGCAGCGCCATCCACCGGGCGCTGTACGGGTTCCTGCTGATCTTCCTCGCCTTCTCGATCCGGGCCGGCAGTCTCCCCACCTCGATCGGCGGCCGGGTGCTCGGCGAGGGCACCGCGCTGGCGGTGGTGAGCGGCGCGCTGATCGCCGGGACGTTCCTGGCCGTCGCCGCGGGCAGCCGGCTGCGGATCCGGCACCCGATCGTGGTCCAGGCCGCCGGGCTGCTGGTGGCCGGGGCCGCCGCGACCGTCGCGACGATCCGGTTCACGCTGCCGCTGGTGGCGCTGCTGTGCCTGCTGGCGGCGGTCTCCAGCGGCCTGGCCAAGCTGGCGGTCGACTCGTCGATCCAGGAACGGCTCACCGAACGGCTCCGGGCCACCGCGTTCGCCAACTCCGAGACGGTGTTGATGCTCGCGTTCGTGGCCGGCGCCGCGGTCGGGCTGGCTCCGGCCCCCGGGCGGGTGGGGGTCGGGGTGGCGGCCGGGCTGCTGCTGCTCGCGGTGGCCCGGACGGTGCTGGTGGCGGTCCGGCTGCGCGGCGACCCGCTGTCCGGCCGCCCGGCACCCGGAGCCCCGGCCGCCGAGCCGGCGCCCACCGCGGAGCCGGCGACCGCGGCCGACCCGGCCCCCACCACCGAGCCGGCCCCCACCACCGAGCCGGCCGACCACGGGGCCGGCGAGTGACCGGGCCGGCGCTGCGGCCGCTGCTGATCGTCACCGCGGTCGACGCCGAACGGGACGCGATCCTGGCCGGGCTGCCGGCCGGCCGGCCGCCGGTCACCGTGGCCGCGGTCGGCGTCGGCCCGGCTGCCGCGGCCGCCAGCACCGCCCGGCTGCTCGCGCTCGCCGAGGCCGCCGGCCACCCGTACCGGGCCGTCCTGTCCGCCGGCATCGCCGGTGGGTTCGCCGGTCGCGCCTCGATCGGGACGGTGGCGCTGGCGGCCCGGAGCGTCCAGGCGGACCTCGGTGCCGAGTCCCCAGACGGCTGGCTGTCGCTGGACCAGCTCGGCCTGGGCACCGTGGCGGTGACCGCCGACCCGGGGGTGCTGGCCGAGCTGCGGGCGCGGCTGCCGGCGGCGCCGGTCGGCGACGTGCTCACCGTGGCCACCGGCACCGGCACCGCCGGCCGGGCGGCCGCCCTGGCCACGGCCTACCCGGCCGCCGTGGCCGAAGCCATGGAGGGGTACGGGGTGGGGTGCGCGGCGGCCGGTGCCGGGGTCGGGTTCGGGGAGCTGCGGGCGATCTCCAACCTGGTCGGCCCGCGGGACCGGTCAGCCTGGCGGATCGGGGAGGCGCTGGCCGCCCTCACCGCCGCCGCCGCCCGGCTGGCCTGACCAGCGGGGGCCCCTGGCGGGCGGTACCAGGACTGCACAGTTTGATGTACAGTTATGGCATGACATTGCTCGACGCCACGCCCGATATCGTCTCGGTGACCGAAGCGGCCAGCCAGGGTATCGCCAGGCTGGTCCGCGGTGCTGAGGAAGGTCACGACACGGTGGTAGCCCGCCACGGTCGCCCAGTCGCCGCGATGGTGGGTATGCGCCGGCTGGAGGAGCTCCGGGAGCTGGAGCGGGACTTGCGGGACATCGCGCTCATCCTCACCCGCGCCGCTACGGACACCGGTACCCGGATCGGTCTCGACGAAGTCATCACGGCCTTCGGTTACGACCGGGCCGCTCTGGAAGCCGAGCTAGATGCTGACCTTGCCGCGGGACGGGAGTGACTGCCCGGCGCTCCGGCCGGCACCCGAACGCCGAGCGGGTCGTGGTTCGCCTCATCGAGCCAGCGTTTGAGGATCTGCGTTCGCTGTTGCGGCTTGATCCGCAGATCGCGCGGTGGGCGGTCAAGAAGATGCTGCTCCTCGAGCGCGACCCGGAGGCCGGTGTCGACCTGCACGGCACGTTGATCGGTTGGCGAAAGCTGACGGCGTCCAACCGCGACTGGCGGATCGTCTGGCGGGTTAGCTCCGACGAGTCCGGTGCAGTGATCGTCGACGTGGCTGAGGTGTGGGCGGTCGGTGCCCGCGCCGACAGCGAGGTGTACGACGAGATGCGGTCCCGCGCGGCGAACCTTCCACCCGAGCCGAAGACCGTAGCGCTCGGAGAGGTGATCGACCGACTCGGCAAGGTCACGGCCGGGCTGTCAGCCACCCCAGAACCGTTGGTGGCGGAGCCGGTGCCGGCCTGGCTCGTCAAGCGGCTGACCCATCAGGTCGGGCTGACATCCGAGGCCATCGACCATATGAGCCTGCAGGAGGCGGTCGACGCTTGGACCGACTGGACAAGCCAGCAACGCTGAACCGGCACACCCCCGGCCGCCATCTGCGACAGCCTGGCACTGGGCCGTCTAGGTACCGTGGAGGCATGACCACCCCCACCCGGAACATCGATCTTGGTGAGCTGGCACCGGGCCCGCCGTCCGAGCTGGACGCGCCGTGGCCGGTGCTGGTGCGGCTGCGGCGCTGGCACACCCCCCGCCGGACCGGACGCCTGGCCGGCCTCACCGCGGCGACCGTGCTGGCGCTGCTGGTCGCCACCGGCGCCGCCGCCCCGGCGCAGCCGGTGTTCGCCCCACACCTCAGGTTCCCGGCGATGCTCGGCTTCGCTCGTGACCAGCAGGACCTGTACCTGGTCGAGGCGCCCGAGTCCGCCCAGCCCCGGGTTACGGCCTACCGGCTGGCGGATGGCACCGTCCGGTGGGAGGCGCCGGTGCCGCGCAGCGAACACACCTGGCTGCTGCGCTGGGAGGGGGTGCTGCTGGTCCAGTCCTACCAAGCCACCGGCGGCCAGACCACCGTGCTCGATCCCGGCACCGGGCAGGAGCTGTGGAGCCGGCAGGGCGGCCCGGAGGAGCTGCTCGCCGGCGGGCACTACCTGGTCAGCGAACTCCGGTCGACGGTCCTGGAAGGCATCGACGAGGACATCAACGAGCCGCCGCGACGGGAGCTCACCGCGCTCGACCCGGCCACCGGCAAGCCCTTGTGGACGGTTCCGGTCGCCGGGTGGAACTACGCCACGGGTGGCGAGGACTCCCGCTACCTGGTGGCGTACGGCGGCGCCGGCAGCGAGCTCATCTCCTTCGACCTGACCACCGGCGAGCGGTTGGCCAGCGCCAGCGCCAGCGCCCGGCTCCCGGTGACCGAGTCCACGGACGTCCAGGTGGTGGGGTCGCTCGTGTTGCTGCACGACCAGTTCGGGCGGCCGCCGACGCTCACCGCGTACGACGTGGCGACCCTCTCGCCACGGTGGACGATCACCGACCCGGGCGGGCCGGGTTTCGTATGGCCGACGGTCTGCGGCGATCTGCTGTGCCTGATCGGTGAGCGGCCGCCCCGGGCGCTCGACCCGGCCAGCGGGGCACTGGTGTGGTCGGCGGACTGGTTCCCGTTCACGGACGACACGGCCGGGGTGGTGGTCTCCGAGCTGGCCGGCGCCGGTCTGGTCGGCCAGCAGCTGCTGATGACCGAGCACCCGTGGATGCACGGCTGGCTGATCGACGCCGGAACCGGCGAGCCCGCCCTCGACCTGCGCGACTGGCGGCTCACCCCGGCCCGGCCGGAGCCGGCGGCCGGCACCGGGGTGCCGTTGCTGTTCCAGTACGGCCCGGAGCGCACGGTGGTCGGGCGGCTCCAGCCGGATCTGTCCGGCATCCGGGCGCTGGGGGCGATCGACGTCTCGCCGCCGGTGGACTGCGGCGCCGACCCCGGGTATGTCTTCTGCGTGTCCGGGACGGGCAGCGAGCGGCCGCGGGAGCTGACCGTCTGGCGGCACCGGTTACCGTAGGCGGCGTGGCGCTGTCGCTGGCGATCTCGACCTGCCCGAACGACACGTTCGTGTTCCACGCCCTGGTGCACGGGCTGGTCGGCGGGGCGCCGCCGGTCGAGGTGACCTATGCCGACGTCGACGTCACCAACTCGGCGGCCCGGCGCGGCGAGTACGACCTAGTCAAGGTGAGCTACGCCGCGCTGCCCGGGCTGCGGGACGGCTACACGCTGCTCCCGTGCGGCGGCGCGCTGGGCCGGGGCTGCGGGCCGCTGCTGCTGGTCCGGGAGCCGGCATCGGATCTCGACCTCGCCGGTGCGACGGTGGCGATTCCGGGCGAGCTCACCACCGCGTACCTGCTGTTCCGGTTGTGGGCCGGCGACCGCGGGCCGGCGCGGGTGGTGGTGCTGCCGTTCCACGAGATCATGCCGGCGGTGGCGGCCGGGCGGTACGACGCTGGGCTGGTCATCCACGAGGCCCGGTTCACCTACCCGCGGTACGGGCTGCGGGCGCTGGTCGATCTCGGGCAGTGGTGGGAGACCGACACCGGCCTGCCGATCCCGCTCGGGGCGATCCTGGCCCGGCGGGGCGCGGTCGACCCGGAGCTGGCCGCCGAATGGGTACGCGAGTCGGTGCGCGCCGCCTGGGCGGACCCGGCCGCCAGCCGCGGGTATGTGCGCTCGCACGCCCAGGAGCTGGAGCCGGGGGTGGTGGACCAGCACATCCAGCTCTACGTGAACGAGTTCACGGCCGATCTCGGCGCCGAGGGCCGGGCCGCGGTCGACACCCTGCTGGCGCGGGCCGCGGCGCTGCCAGACCCGGGTTAGGTATCCAGCTCGCTGGCGACCGCGTGCACCACCTGGGCCACCTTCTGGGCGCTGCGCTTGTCCGGGAACTTGCCGCGGCGCAGCTCCGGTAGGACCTTGCCCTCCAGCAGCTTGATCATGTCCTCGATGACGCCGTGCAGCTCCTCCGGCGGCCGGCGGCGCAGCGCGGTCACCGACGGCGGCGCCTCCACCAGGGACACGCCCAGCGCCTGCGAGCCCTTCCGGCCCTCGATCAGGCCGAACTCGATCTTCTGACCGCTCTTGAGCTCGGTCACGCCGCTGGGCAGCGCGCTGCGCGGCAGGAACACGTCACCGCCCTCGTCACTGGTGACGAAGCCGTACCCCTTCGCAGTGTCGTACCACTTCACTCGACCCGTTGGCACCGCAGACCCTCGACTTCTGGCTGGCTGGAGGACACTCCCGCTGGAACGTTCGTCCTTAGGCTAACCCGTCCCTACCCCGGCGTCCGAATCCATTGACAAGCAGCAGCCGGTGGGACAAACTTCAGACTATCTGTTAGGAAGGTTTCCTAAACACGAGGGACGATCCCAACTTCGGGAGGACAGATGAGAACCCGAACCACCACCCGGGCGCTCGTCGCGTCGAGCCTGGCCGCGCTGCTCGCGGCGGCGGCGATGCTGGCCATCCAGCCGGTGGCCAGCGCGCAGGACTCGGCCCCGGGCGTCCTCGCAACCTGCGCCGACCCGGCGTGGAGCGCCAGCACCGTCTACGTCGGCGGGAACCAGGTCAGCCACGCCGACCACACCTGGCGGGCCAAGTGGTGGACCCAGGGCGAGACCCCGGGCACCGCGGCGGTCTGGGAGGACCTCGGCGCGTGCGAGCCGGGCGAGCCGCCACCGCCGGGCGAGTGCGCCGACCCGGTCTGGAGCGCCTCGGCCGTCTACGTCGGTGGCGACCGGGTCAGCCACAGCAGCCGTACCTGGCGGGCCAAGTGGTGGACCCAGGGCGAGGAGCCCGGTGTCACCACCTCCGGGGTCTGGGAGGACCTCGGAGCGTGCGACGGCGACCCGCCGACCGACCCGCCCACGGATCCGCCGACCGACCCACCCACCGACCCGCCACCCCCCTCGGAGGGCGTGAAGACCATCGGCTACTTCACGCAGTGGGGTATCTACGACCGCGCCTACTTCGTCCGGAACCTGCAGACCTCCGGGCAGGCCGCGGACCTGACCCACATCCACTACGCGTTCGGCAACGTGAACGAGCAGGGCCGGTGCTTCATGGCCAACCAGCTCGGGCAGGGTGACGCGTGGGCCGACTACCAGCGACGGTTCACCGCCGCGCAGTCGGTGGACGGGGTCGCGGACACCTTCGACCAGCCGCTGGCCGGCAACTTCAACCAGCTCCGCAAGCTCAAGCAGCTGCACCCGGACCTGCGGGTGAACCTGTCGCTGGGCGGCTGGACCTGGTCGCGGTTCTTCTCCAACGCGGCGCTCCCGGAGAACCGGGCGGCGTTCGTGGAGAGCTGCATCGACCTGTTCATCAAGGGCAACCTGCCGATCTTCGGCGGCGAGCCGCAGGGCGGTCCGGGCTCGGCGTTCGGGGTCTTCGACGGCATCGACCTGGACTGGGAGTGGCCGGGCAGCGCCGGCAACGATGGCAACATCGTCCGGCCGGAGGACCGGGCGAACTTCACGGCGCTGGCGGCCGAGTTCCGGCGCCAGCTCGACGCGTTCGGGGCCCAGGTGGGCCGCACGTACGAGCTGTCGGCCTTCCTGCCGGCCGACCCGGCGAAGGTCCAGGCCGGGTTCGAGGTGCCGCAGATCTTCAACCACCTCGACTACGCCACGGTGCAGGGCTACGACTTCTACGGCCCGTGGGAGCCCCAGACCAACCACCAGGGCCAGCTGCGGAACCCGCCGAACAACCCGGCTCCGGCGAACCAGCGGTTCTCCGGCGAGATCGCGGTCAACGCGTACCTCTCGCGGGGGGCCGACCCCGGGGACCTGTCGCTCGGCCTGCCCGCCTACGGCCGGGGCTGGACGAACGTGCCGAACGTCAACAACGGCCTCTACCAGAACGGCACCGCGGTGCCGGTGATCCCGGGCAAGATGTTCGAGGCCGGGATCATGGACTACAAGCACGTGATCACCGAGCCGGGCACGGTGTTCCGGGACACCACCCACGGTGCGGTCTGGAAGTTCGACGGTACGACGTTCTGGACCTACGACGACCCGCAGCTGATCGCGGCGAAGGGCAGCTGGGTCCGGCAGAACGGTCTCGGTGGCCTGATGATCTGGTCACTCGACGGTGACAGCAACGGTGTGCTGGTCGAGGCCATGCACAACTCCCTCAACTAGGAACCCGGTAGCGTGGAGGGGATGGCCTCCACGCTCACCGAGCTGCTGCGCGGCCAGCCCGACCAGGCGCTGGCCGCGCTGCTGCGTGCCCGGCCGGACCTGATGGTGCCGGTGCCGGCGGACCTGGACGCGCTGGCCGCCCGGGCGCAGTCCCGGATCTCGGTCACCCGGGTGCTGGACCGGCTCGACCGGTTCCAGCTGGAGATCCTGGACGCGCTGCGGCTGACCCGGGACCCGGGCGGGCTGACTTCGCTGGACGAGGTGCTGACGGTGGCCGCTCTGCCAGCCGCCGGCGTCGACGCGACCCGGGTCCGGGCAGCCGTGCAGCAGCTCCACGCGTACCTGCTGGTGTTCGGGCCGACCGACGCCCTGCGGGTGGTGCCGGTGCTGGACGAGATCCTCGGGCCGTACCCGGCCGGGCTCGGCCGGCCGGCCGAGCAGCTGGACCCGGGGGTCGCGGAGCTCGCCGCCGATCCGGCCCGGCTGCGCCGCACCCTGCTCTCGGCCCCGCCGGCGGCCCGGGCGGTGCTGGACCGGCTCGCCGCCGGCCCACCGGTGGGGACGGTGTCTGAGGACCCGGCCGCCGACCCGACCGGCGACAACCCGGTGGGCTGGCTGGTCAGCCGCAGACTGCTCGCCACCACCTCGCCGGAGCCGGATCGGGACGGCAACGCCAGGGCCGGCAACACGAGGGCCGGTGACGCGGGGGCCGCCGCGGGCGGCACGGGCGTCACGGTCGAGCTGCCGCGGGAGCTGGGGCTGCTGCTGCGCCGGGACACCGGACCGCTGGGGGCGCTGCACCCCGCGCCGCCGGTGCCGGACCGCCCGCCGGGCGACCCGGGCCAGGTAGACGCGGCCGGTGCCGGGCAGGCGATGGAGGCGGTCCGGCTGGCCGGGATGGTGCTGGAGGCGCTGGCCGCCGAGCCGGCGCCGGTGCTGCGCTCCGGCGGCATGGGCATCCGGGAGGTCCGGCGGCTCGCCCGGGCCGCCGGGCTCACCGAGCCGACCGCCGGCCTGCTGGTCGAGGTCGGGGCGGCGGCCGGGCTGATCGGCGAGACCGGAGAGTCCTCGGCCGGAAGGGCGGGCGGGGCAGGCGGGGCGGGCGGGCCGGACCTGCGCCCGGCGACCGGGTACGACGGCTGGGGCGCGGCGCCGATCGCCGTACGCTGGCACGCGCTCGCGGCCGGCTGGCTGTCGATGACCCGCCAGCCCGGGCTGGTCGGCCAGCGCGACGGCAAGGACCGGCTGATCGGCGCGCTCGGTCCGGAGGCCGAGCGCACCGGTGCGCCGGCCGCGCGCCGCACCGTGCTGGAGGCGCTCGCCGAGCTGCCGCCCGGCGCCGCACCCACCCCGGAGGAGGTGGTCGCCCTGGTCGGCTGGTCCGCACCCCGCCGGACGGCCGCCGGCGCCCTGGCGGTCCGGCAGCTGCTCACCGAGGCGGCCACCCTGGGGCTGACCGGGCAGGGGGCGCTGACCTCGTACGCGCGGGCGTTGCTGGTCGAGGCGCGCACGCCGGTCGACGCCGAGCCGGACGACGACCCGCTCGGAGTTCGACGTAGCTTGCAAGCCGAAGCCGGACCCACGCGGGCCGGTGACGCCCCGGCCGGGCAGCCGCCGGCGGCGACCGCGCTGGCCGGAATGCTGCCGGCGCCGGTCGGCGAGCTGCTGGTGCAGGCGGACCTGACGGTGGTCGTGCCGGGGCCGCCGGAGCCGGCGCTAGCCGCCGAGCTGGAGCTGGTCGCCGAGCCCGAGTCGGCCGGCGGTGCGAGCGTCTACCGGGTCACCCGGAGCAGCCTGCGGCGGGCGCTGGACGCCGGCTACGCCGCCGAGGGCCTGCACGCCCTGTTCGCCCGCCGGTCCCGGACCCCGGTCCCGCAGGGGCTGACCTACCTGGTCGACGACGTGGCCCGGGCGCACGGCGGGCTGCGGGTCGGCCCGACCAGCGCGTACCTGCGCAGCGACGACGAGGCTCTGGTCGCGCAGGTGCTCACCGACCGGCGGCTGGCGCCGCTGGGGCTGCGGCGGCTCGCCCCGACGGTGCTGACCAGCCCGGTCCCGGCCGCCCGGATGCTGGCCGCGCTCCGGGAGGCGGGCTACGCACCGGTGCCGGAGGACGCCAGCGGCGCCATGGTGCTGGCCCGGCCGCGCGCCCGCCGGGCTCCGCCGCGCCCGCGTACCGCCGCCCCGCTCGACCCGTTCGCGTACCCCCGGATGAGCACCCCCCGACTGCTCGGGATCGTGGAGGACATCCGGCGCGGCGACGCCGCGGCCCGGGCCGCCCGGCGCGCGCCGGTGACGGTGCGGCGCAACGGCCGGGCGGTGGCGGGCCTGGCCGCCGCGCAGGCCCACACCGAGGCGATGGCGGTGCTGCAACAGGCGGTACGCGACAAGGCGCTGGTCTGGGTCGGGTATGTGGACGCGCACGGGGCGAGCACCTCCCGGTTGCTGCGACCGGTCTCAATCGGCGCCGGCTACCTGCGGGCCGAGGACGAACGCACCGACACGCTGCACACCCTGGCGCTGCACCGGATCACCGCCGCCACACTGGACGCCGGATGACCGGCCGGCTTCCGGCAACGGCGCCTCCGCGGGCGCGCCCACCCCCGTTCAGCCCCCAAACCGGACGCGCCCGCGCGGCGCCGATATCCGATACGACGTTGTGTGTGGCGCTACGGTTTCCTGGTCGGCCGGGTCGTTCTCGGTTCGTGACCGGACGCACAGGTAGTTGGTAGTCTGGCCGATTGACCCGGTTGGGAGGAGGTTCCACGTGACCGGCGGACCACTTATCGTGCAGTCGGACAAGACGCTGCTGCTCGAGGTCGAGCACCCGGACGCGCCGGCCTGCCGGATGGCGATCGCACCATTCGCTGAGCTGGAGCGCTCGCCCGAGCACGTGCACACGTACCGGCTGACCCCGCTCGGGCTCTGGAACGCGCGGGCGGCGGGACACGACGCGGAGTCGGTGGTGGACGCGCTGCTTCGCCACTCCCGGTATCCGGTGCCGCACGCCCTGCTGGTGGACGTGGCCGAAACCATGGACCGGTACGGGCGGCTGCAGCTGGCCAACGACCCGGCGCACGGGCTGGTGCTGCGCGGGCTGGACCGGGCGGTGCTGACCGAGGTGGCCAAGAGCCGGAAGCTGGCCGGGATGCTCGGCTCCCGGGTCGACGAGGACACGATCGCGGTGCACAGCAGCGAGCGGGGGCGGCTCAAGCAGGCGCTGCTGAAGCTGGGCTGGCCGGCCGAGGACCTGGCCGGCTATGTGGACGGCGAGGCGCACCCGATCGCGCTGGACGAGACCGGCTGGTCGCTGCGGCCGTACCAGAAGGAGGCGTTGGAACACTTCTGGGCGGCCGGCTCCGGCGTGGTGGTGCTGCCATGCGGTGCCGGCAAGACGTTGGTCGGCACGGCGGCGATGGCGCAGGCGTCGGCGACCACGCTGATCCTGGTGACGAACACGGTGGCCGGGCGGCAGTGGAAGCGGGAGCTGATCGCCCGCACCTCGCTGACCGAGGAGGAGATCGGGGAGTACTCGGGCGAGCGCAAGGAGATCCGCCCGGTCACGATCGCGACCTACCAGGTGCTGACCACCCGTCGCAGCGGCGTGTTCACCCATCTGGACCTGTTCGGCGCCCGGGACTGGGGGCTGGTCATCTACGACGAGGTGCACCTGCTGCCGGCACCGATCTTCCGGTTCACGGCCGACCTGCAGGCCCGGCGGCGGCTCGGGCTGACCGCCACCCTGATCCGGGAGGACGGCCGGGAGGGGGACGTGTTCAGCCTGATCGGACCGAAGCGGTACGACGCGCCGTGGCGGGACATCGAGTCGCAGGGCTGGATCGCACCGGCCGACTGCACCGAGGTGCGGGTGACGCTGACCGACGCGGAGCGGATGGCCTACGCGGTGGCGGAGCCGGAGGAGCAGTACCGGAAGGCGGCCACGGCCCGGACCAAGCTACCGGTGGTGCGGGCCCTGGTGGAGCGGCACCGGGAGGACCAGGTGCTCGTGATCGGGGCCTATCTGGACCAGCTGCACGAGCTGGGCGAGTTCCTGGACGCGCCGATCATCCAGGGGCAGACCACCAACCGGGAGCGGGAGAAGCTGTTCGACGCGTTCCGCCGCGGTGAGCTGTCCACACTGGTGCTGTCCAAGGTGGGCAACTTCTCGATCGATCTGCCGGAGGCGGCGGTGGCGATCCAGGTTTCCGGGACGTTCGGGTCGCGCCAGGAGGAGGCGCAGCGGCTGGGACGGGTGCTGCGCCCGAAGGCGGACCGCCGGCAGGCGCATTTCTACACCGTGGTCTCCAGGGACACCGTGGACACCGACTACGCCGCGCATCGGCAACGGTTCCTGGCTGAGCAGGGCTACGCGTACACCATCGTGGACGCCGACGACATCCTCGGCCCCGCCGTGCCGGACGCCGGCTGAGCCACCAACGCTGCTGCGGTTGCGTTACCTCGCTGAGCAGAGAACGGGACAGCCCCCGGGGTCCGGGGGCTGTCGGGACGCCCGAGTGGGGCGTCTGGCCAGGGTTCGTCACCTCTGGCCGGGATAGCACGACAATACTGTGCGCCCAGCCGTTCGTAAACTGCGCGCCCGGATCGGACCCGGTTGTTGTGACGGAACCCACAATGGGTCGCTGCCGGCATCGGTCCATTTAGACCCGGAATCGCCTAAGGGTCGACGATTGCTCCTGCCGAAGGGGCATGGGATAAAGAGACAGCCCCCGGAAACCGGAGGCTGTCGAGCCAGAGTTCGTCACTTCTGGCGGGGTACCGGCCAAGGATACAACACTTCGGCCGGATGTCAAGGGAGGCCGATGACACGGGTGCGCGTCTACGTGGACGGGTACAACCTGTACTACGGGCTACGGGCTACGGGCTAAGTACGGCACGACCTACCACTGGCTGGATCTGCAACGGCTCGCGGGCCAGCTCGTCACCGCTGACCAGGAGCTTGATCAAGTCCACTACTTCACGGCCCGCCTGCGGCAGCTCACCTCCAGCCGACATCGCCAAGATGCCTACCTTCAGGCCCTAACCTCCCACTGCCCGCAAGTAGAGATCACCGAGGGTCGCTTCCAGCAGAAAACGCTTCTATGCTTCTCTTGTGGCAATCGTCGCGTGACATACGAGGAGAAGGAGAGCGACGTCAACCTGGCGGTCGCAATGGTCGAAGACGCCGCGCTCGATAGGTACGACATGGCGATCTTGGTCTCGGCCGACAGCGATCTGTGTCCGGCGGTCCGGGCAGCAAGACGGATTCGGCCCGGCACTCGATTCGTTGCGGCGTTTCCGCCACGACGATACTCAGACGACCTGAAGCGAACCGTTGACGGCTTCTACTGGCTCGGCCGGGACAAGCTGCGCCGGTCGCAGTTGCCGGACGAGGTGGTGACCGCGAGCGGGATCAAGCTGTCCCGGCCGGCGTACTGGAAGTGACGGCCGGGCGGCAGGCGCGGATCGCGGCCAGCGTGGTGTGCACCGTGAACGCTTCGGCGTCGTCGCTGGCCCAGCCACCGTCGCTACGCTGGGCCTCGGCGAGCCGGCGCTGGGCGGCCAGCAGCAGCCAGTCGTCCGCCCCGACCTGGAGCCGGCGCAGCGCGCAGGCCAACGACGCCACGTCGGGCGCCAACAAATCCGGCAGCCGCTCGCCCAGCACCGCCTGGATCTGGGCCGCCTCCCAGAACCGGTTCTGCCCGAACAGGACCGCCGCC
The DNA here is from genome assembly GCA_009377645.1 of Micromonosporaceae bacterium. Taxonomy (GTDB): domain Bacteria; phylum Actinomycetota; class Actinomycetes; order Mycobacteriales; family Micromonosporaceae; genus Natronosporangium. The sequence continues at coordinate 44,063 of WHTQ01000020.1, forward strand.
CCCAGCCAACCGGTGACCAGATAGGACGGCCAGGTCCCGTCCTCCCGCAGGCTGGCGGCGATCGCGTTCGCCGCACCGGTGACCACCCCGGCGTAGGCGCCACCGACCCGGGCATCCAGCGGACCCCCCGAGCGCGCCGTCAGCCCGGCGGCCGAGAGCCAGAACGCGGCGTTCGCGGTCAGGTAGAGGCGCGCCTCCGGGTCACCGGGCCGGGCCCATGGTGGCGCCTCGTCGGCCAGCGCCGGGTCCTCCTCCCAGCTGCCGTCCGGGCGCTGGGTCACCGCCAGCCAGTCCAGTGCCTGCCGGGCCGGCGGCCGGTTCAGTGCCCCGAGATCGTCCAGCTCGGCGAACCGGAAGCAGGTGGCGTCGACCGAGGCGACCGTCCCGCCCTGGCGGCCGGGCCAGCCGGCGCCGGCGAGCTGCCCGGCCTCCACCAGGGCCAGCAGCTCCGGGTCCGGCGCCGCGCCGTTGCGGAGGTAAGCCAGCCGGGCCCGGTCCACCTCGTCGCCGTGGGCGACCACGAAACCGATCGCCGCCGCGAGGTCCACCCGCCGGCTAGCGTCGGCCATGGAAACGATCGACGCGCTAGTAGGACGGGAGGGACGGGTCGACCTGGCGGATCCAGGCGAGCACGCCGCCCTGCAGGTGTACGGCGTCCCGGAACCCGGCATCCTTGAGCGCGGCCAGCGCCTCGGCCGACCGGACACCGGACTTGCAGTAGAGGACGATCTGCCGGTTCTGGGGGAGAGTCGACAGCGCCTCGCCGGAGAGGATCTCGCCTTTGGGGACCAGGGTGCTGTCGGGAATCCGGACGATCTCGTACTCGGCCGGCTCGCGGACGTCGACCAGCAGGAGGTCCTTGCCGGCGGTGCGCCACTCGGCGAGCTCGGTGGCGGTGATGGTGGCATCAGCAACCGCGAGCTCCGCCTCAGGAGAGACGGCGCCGCAGAAGTCTTCGTAGTCGGGCAGCAGCTCGGTCTGGGTAGCGTTTGGTCCACACAGGACGCAGTTCGGGTCCTTCCGGACCCGGATCGTGCGGTACGCCATCTCCAGCGCGTCGTAGACGGTCAGCCGGCCGACCAGCGGCTCCCCCACCCCCGTCAGGAGCTTGATCGCCTCGGTCACCTGGATCGAGCCGATCGAGGCGCACAGCACTCCGAGCACCCCGCCCTCGGCGCAGGACGGCACCATCCCGGGCGGCGGCGGCTCCGGGTAGAGGCACCGGTAGCACGGGCCATGCTCAGCCCAGAACACCGACGCCTGCCCGTCGAACCGGTAGATCGAACCCCACACGTACGGCTTGCCGAGCAGCACCGCCGCGTCGTTGACCAGGTACCGGGTGGCGAAGTTGTCGGTGCCGTCGACGATCAGGTCGTAGCCACCGAAGATCTCGAAGATGTTGTCCCGGTCCAGCGCGACGTCGTGGATCACCACCCGGACGTACGGGTTGATCTCGGCGATGCTCGCGGCCGCCGAGGCCGCCTTGGAGCGGCCGATGTCGGACTGGCCGTGGATGATCTGCCGCTGCAGGTTGGACTCGTCGACGGTGTCGAAGTCGACGACTCCGAGCGTGCCGACTCCGGCTGCCGCCAGATACATCAGCGCTGGGGAGCCGAGGCCACCGGCCCCGACACAGAGCACCCGGGCGTTCTTGAGTCGCTTCTGCCCGGCCACCCCGACATCCGGGATGATCAGGTGGCGCGAGTAACGGCGGATCTCGTCGGTGGTCAGCTCGGCGGCTGGCTCGACCAGCGGCGGCAGGGTCACGATCGGCTCCCGGCTATGAGGTCGCTTCGGCTCGCAAGCTTCGCCGAAGTGTGGCTACGCGTACCCGTCTATTGTTACTCGCCGCCGCGGCCAGCCTGGCATGACCTGGGCCACCGTTTGCTACGGCGTGGGCGGGCCGGTGTACCGCCGGCCGTCCAGGTACGGCCAAGGGTTCGGCTCGCACCCGGCCAGCTCGACGGTCTGCTGCTGCATCACCGGGGCCGGCTCCCCCGGATCGGGGCACGCCTCGTGCCCGTACCCGAGCTCGTGGCCGACCTCGTGGTTGACCAGCATCTGCCGGTAGGTCGATAGCGCAACCCCGGCGTCGACGAACTGCGGCACCGACAGCCGCCACCGGCTGAAGTTCAAGATCACCTGACCCGGACCCCGGCAGGAGACCCCGCCCTCGGGCAGGCCGGCGCCGATCACGTCCACACCCACTTCGGCGCACATCCGGGCGGTGGTCGCGCTGGTGGCCAGGTAGATAGTGAAGTCGTGCCCGGCGCCGTCCGGCACCCGCTGCAGCCGCAGGTCCTGCCCGGCGGTCCAGCCCTGCTCGGCTCCGAGCGTGTCGTCCACGAACCCGGCCAGCCCGGTCAGGTCCTCGTCCACCCCGTCCTCGACCCCGAGCCGGAACCGGCGCACCGGGCCGGACTCGCCGAGCTCCTCGCTCTCGCCCTCGGCGTACGTGAACGTGCCCGGGCCCTCGATCGGGAAGTCGCCCGGCAGCGACAGGACGGTCCCGTTCTTGCTCCTGGACGGCGCCGGCGCGGCGGTCGCGCGCTCCCGGAACCGGACCCCGCCGGCCCGGCCGGCCTCGTCGCCGGGCGCCGGCGGCGCCGCCCCGACGGCCGGGCCCCGGCCGCCCCGCCCGTCGCCGGCCAGCCAGTCCAGCACGAACGCCCCACCGGCCAGCAGCGCAACCAGCGCCACAGCCGTTACGACGAACCGGGAGCGGCGAGCAGACATGGTGTTGGCCAGTCTGCCATACCAGACAACTGGCCTCACACCTCGTCTAGCAGGCCGATCACCGCACGGGCGACCAGCCGGGGCACCTCCATCTGGGCCACGTGGCCCACTCCGTCGAGCATCAGCAGCCGGCTGTCCGGGATCACCCAGGCCGCCTGTGGCGCCACCCGGATGTCGACCAGCCGGTCCTGCCGCCCGCCGATCACCAGCGTCGGGGCGCGCACCGCGGCGGCGGTCCGCCACAACGACCGGCTGCCCGGCAGGTAGGCGCGCAGGAAGCTGCCGACCAGGCCGCGCATGGTGCGTAGGTACGCGGACAGGTAGTAATCGGCGCTGTACCGCAGCCGGATCTCCTCGATCGCCTCGACCAGCCGCTGCTCGGCCACCCGCCCCGGGTCGGCGAAGCACGCCTCGATCACCCGGCTGGCCAGCTCCTCGGGCGGGATCGTGCTGAGCACCCGGCGGGCGATCAGGTCACCCCGCGGCACCGCCAGCAGCGGCACCATCCGGCTCTGCAGGGACCGGCGCGGGTCCAGGAACGGCAGCGCCGGGGAGATCAGGGTCAGCGTCCGCACCAGGTCCGGCCGGCCGGCGGCGACCAGGACAGCTACCGTGCCGCCGAGCGAGTTGCCGAGCAGGTGCACCGGCCCCGAGCCGGCCCGCTCCAGCCACCGGACCACCCGGGCGGCTAGCGACGGCAGCGTGTACCGGTCGGCCGGGGCGCTGCGGCCCGCCCCCGGCAGGTCGATGGCGGTCCCGTCCAGCCGCCCCGCCAGCAGCGCCGCCAGGTCGGTCCAGTTGGTCGAGGAGCCGCCCAGCCCGTGCACGTACAGGGCGGGCTCGGCGCCGGGCCCGGTCGGCGGGGTGTGGCGCAGGTAGGTCGCCGAACCGTCCAGCCGAACCTCCCGCCCGGGCCACAGCGGAACCAGCGGGGGCAGCGCCGGCACCGCCGACTCCGGCGCCAGCACCGCCCGCTTGGTACGGTCGGCGGGGCTCGCCGGGTGGCGCGCCGGACGCGGGAATGGCATCCGGCCATTGTCCGCCCGACTGGACCGTCAGTCGAGCAGCGCCTCCAGCCGCCGGTTCACCGCGCCGAGGGTGGCCCGCACCACCGCCTGCCGGGGGTCGCTGTCGACCAGCGCCGAACCGGTCAGCTGCTCGACCCAGCCGCCGCACACCAGCAGCAGCACCACCACCGCCACCTCGGCGTTGCCGAACGGCACCACCCCGGTGTGCTCGACGAAGCAACGGGACGGCCCGGCCGGGTCGGCCCCCCCGCGCAGCAGCGAGTCGATCGCCTTCGCCGCGGCCACCGCCGCCAGCCGGACCAGGTACGAGTCGACGGCCGGGCCGTGGGCGATGCCGGTCACCTGCCGGTCGCCGGCGGTGAGCAGCACCTCGACCGCGGCCTCCAGCCCGGACGTGCGGACCTGCACCTGGTCGATCACCACCCGGGGGCCGGGCTCGGAGGCCGGCAGTGGCCGCGACACCGGCTCGGGAACCGGGTCGCGGTCGGGCACCAGCAGGTCGTCCATGTCCTCGTACACCCAGCCGTCCTGCGGCGCCCGGGCCTGCACCGGGACGGTGGGCAGGGCCGGGGCCGGGGCCGGGGTCGGGTCGTGGAGTGGCGCCAGCGGCGCGTCGCGCGGTGGCGCCGGGGGCGGGTCGGGTACGCGGACCGCGCCGTCCGCGCTTGCCGGGCCGGCGCCAGCCTCCTGGGGCGAGCGGGCCTGCGGCACGTGCTGGGGCGCCGCGGCCAGCCCCATCCGCTCCAGCAGCAGCCTGGCCACGGTGCGGCTGACCTGGCCCGGGTCGGCGTCGTCGGCGAGGTCAAGCCGCAGCGTGTGCATCCCGTTCGGGTTGGTGCGCACCGACGCCGCCTCGACCCCGGCCACCTCCCGCACCGCCGCCACCACCGCGTCGACGTCGAAGCTGCCGGTCGGCGCCTCCCCCGGGACGTCGTCCCGGCGGAGCTGGTCGGCGATCCAGGCCAGCTCGGGCGCGGTCCACCGCTCCCGCGGGGTGACCGGCTCGGTCGGGGACGAGGTCTCCGGGTCGGAGTCGTCCGAGACCGGCACGTCCGGCTCGGCGGGGACCCGTTGCGGCAGCCCCGACTCGACCAGCCCGCCGTAGCCGTCGAGCTCCCGGGACGGGTCGGGCTCCCGGGACCGATCCAGCAGGGCGGCTGGGCCGTCGGCCGGACCCGGAGTGTGCCGGCTGGCCTCCCGCCACAGCGGCGGTTCCGCGACCGGAAAACCGCTGGCCGGGGTGTCGTCGTCCAGCCCCGGGACATACGGCTGGCGGTGCCGGGCCGCGCCACCGGCCGGACCGGTCGCGAGCAGCGCAAGTGGCTCGGCGGATGGCTCCAGCGCCGCCCCGGCGCTGGACCACCCCTGGTCGACCAGGGCGCTGGCGCCGGCGGCGTGGTGCCCGCCGTTCACCCGCCACGCCGAAGGCTCGGCGTGACCCGGGTCGCTATCGCTGTCGGGTTGCCGTCGTTCGTCCACGCGCGCTCCTTGCTGCCCTCAATGAGGTTACCGTGCGGGACCGTCTCCGTTAACCCGCGGCCGTCGAACCGCGGATCCGCACCATACGTGATGATGTACTCGGTGGAGCCGACCAGCGAGGAGGAAACGATGGCCTCGGAGACGACACCGACCGCGGCGGAGCATTCGGACGCCGCGGACCTCGGCATCGGGCGCCCCACCCGCCTGCCCAGGTCGGTCCGCCGCCAGCAGCTGCTCGCGGCCGCCCAGGAGGTGTTCGTGGCGCAGGGATACCACGCCGCCGCGATGGACGACATCGCCGAGCGGGCGGGGGTCTCCAAACCCGTGCTCTACCAGCATTTCCCCAGCAAGCTGGAACTCTACCTGGCACTGCTCGACACTCACTGTAGTGCACTGGTAACGAAGACCCACGCGGCCATGGCGGCCACCACCGACAACAAAGAGCGGGTACGCGGGGCGATGCAGGCCTACTTCGACATCATCGACCACGAGAGCGAGGCGTTCCGGCTGGTCTTCGAGTCGGACCTGCGCAACGAGCCGGCCGCCCGGGAACGGGTGGACCGGGCGGAACGGGAGTCGATCGAGGCGATCGCCGGGACCATCATGGGCGACACCGGGGTCAGCCGGGACCAGGCCGAGCTGCTGGCCGCGGGCCTAGTCGGCTCCGCCCACACCGCCGCCCGGTTCTGGCTGGCCGGCGGGCGGCGGGTTCCCAAGTCGGAGGCGGAGGCGCTGCTGGCCGCGCTGGCCTGGCGCGGCATCGCGAGCTTCCCGATGCAGGGCGACCCGGAGGGGCGGTAGCGCGGGGCGGCACCGGCCGGAGGCGGTATCGTCGGCGGCGGAGCTTGAGACGAGGAGTCACCTTGGAAGTCAAGATCGGCGTCCAGTACGGGGGACGCGAGCTGGTGCTGGAGAGCGCGCAGACCCCGGAGGAGGTTACCGAGGTGGTGACCGCCGCGATCACCGACTCGACCGGCGCGCTGCAGCTGGTGGACGAGAAGGGACGCCGGGTGATCGTGCCGGTGGACAAGCTCGCCTATGTCGAGATCGCCGAGCAGCAGCACCGTACGGTCGGGTTCACCCCGGGCTGACCCACCTGGCGGCCCGTCAGTTGTTGAGCCCGACCGAGGTCATCCGGGCGCCGTGTGCCTGGGTGAGCCGCTTGAGCAGGGTCTGCACGCCCTCCTGGTCACCGGAGCCGGTCACCACCAGCACGGCCAGGGCGGGTCGGGCGGCCGCCACCCACTGCGCCTGCGAGATCCCCTCCCCGACCAGCCGCCGTGCCCAGATCGACAGCCGGTTCGCCAGCTTCGGGTCGGCTCCGATCGCCGACCGGATCTCGGACGCCGCGAACTCGGCGTACCGGGAGTCGTGCAACACCTCCCGGACCAGCTCCCGGTCCCGGTCGCCGAGGAAGGCGGCCACCTCTCGGGTGAAGTCGTCGGCAACGCCGTCCCCGACGTACGCCTTGGTCAGCGCCTCCAGCCAGTCCCGCGGCTCGGTCCGGTCGTGATAGGCCTGCAGCGGCTCGGCGAACGGGCGCATCGCCTGCTCCGGGTCCGCTCCCAGCTCGCCCAGCCGGGCCACCAGCCGGCGATAGTTACCGATCTCGGCCGCGGCCATCTCGCAGAGCACCGCCCGGCGACGCAGGTCCGGGGCCAGCCGGGCATCGGCCGCCATCCGTTCGAACGCCAGCAGCTCGCCGTAGCCGAGCATGCCGAGCAGCTCGACCACCGCCTCCCGGGGCGGCTGTGAGGTCATGTCGGTCACACCGGGCAGGCTAGCCGGGCGTGAGCTGCCGCACGTCTCCGCCTGCCCGGGTCGGGACCGGGTCGGATTGGGGCGGAGGGTACCGACCGGTGCACTCGCCGTTCGCGTACTATCGAGATGTTGCCGCGGGCGGTCCTCGCCCGCGACGCGCGTACCCACGGTCAGCGCGACCGGGAGCGGCGCGCGCCAGACCGACTGACATCGCGCCCTTCGGACAAACAGGGCGCTCCCATACCGCCGGCCTCCACACCGCGCCGGCGGCCCGATGAAGGGCACGCGAACACTACCCCATGACGGAGACACCGCACATTCCCAAACCGATCCGGCCCGACAGCCCCACCTTCGCCGCACTCGGCGCCCGCGCCGAGACCGTCGATGCGCTCACCGCGGCCGGCATCACCCAGGCATTCGCGATCCAGGAGTACGCGATCCCGATCGCGATGCGCGGCACCGACCTGATCGGCCAGGCCCCTACCGGCACCGGCAAGACGCTCGGTTTCGGGGTTCCGCTGCTGGAGCAGGTGCTCGCCCCGGGCGAGCCCGACCAGCCAGACCCCGACCCGCAGGCGCTGGTGGTGGTCCCGACCCGGGAGCTCGGCCTGCAGGTAGCCAGGGATCTGGCCGCCGCCGGGGCCACCCGCGGAGTGCGGGTGCTGCCGATCTACGGCGGCGTCGCCTACGAGCCGCAAATCGCCGCCCTGCGACGCGGGGTAGAGATTCTGGTCGGCACCCCGGGTCGGCTGCTCGACCTGGCCCGGCAGAAGCACCTGCGGCTGCGGCGGGTCCGGGCGCTCGTGCTCGACGAGGCCGACCGGATGCTCGACCTGGGCTTCCTCGACGACGTGGAGAAGATCCTGTCGATGCTGCCGGAGCGGCGGCAGACGATGCTGTTCTCGGCCACCATGCCGGAGCCGATCGTCACGCTGGCCCGGCGGTTCCTGCACGCGCCGGTGACCGTGCACGCCACCCACCCGGACGCGGACGGCGCCCGGGCGCCGCAGACCCGGCAGCTGGTCTACCGGACCCACTCGCTCAACAAGGTCGAGATCGTGGCCCGGATCCTGCAGGCCCGGGGCCGCGGCCTCACGATGATCTTCTCCCGGACCAAGCGGGGAGTGGACAAGGTCGCCGGCGAGCTCGACTTCCGCGGGTTCGCGGTCGCGGCGGTCCACGGTGATCTCGGGCAGGGTGCCCGGGAGCGGGCGCTGCGGGCGTTCCGGAACGGCAAGGTCGACGTGCTGGTCGCCACCGACGTGGCCGCCCGCGGGCTGGACGTCACCGGCGTCACCCACGTGATCAACTACGACTGCCCGGAGGACCCGGACGCCTACATCCACCGGACCGGCCGGACCGGGCGGGCCGGCGCTTCCGGGGTCGCGGTCACGTTCGTGGACTGGGAGGACATGACCCGCTGGCGGCTGATCGACAAGACGCTGGGCATGGCCAACCCGGAGCCACCGGAGACCTACCACACCTCGGAGTGGCTCTACACCGACCTGGACGTCCCGGCCGGCGTGACCGGCGAGCTGCCGCACGCGCAGCGGTCCCGGGCCGGGTTGTCGGCCGAGGTCGAGGAGGATCTGGGCGGGCGCCCGCCGGTCCGCCGGACCGGGCCCCGGCGGGACGGCGGTGGCGGCGACCGGCGCGGCCGCGCCGGCGGGGAGAGCCGGAGTCGCGGCGACGCCCGCGGTGGCGGAGACGGCCAGGGTGAGCGGCGCCGCCAGCGACGCCGCCCGGCAGGGCAGGACGGCGGCGCAGAGGCGGCTTCAGCCCCGGTGTCCGACCCGGCACCGCGCACCCGCCAGCGGCGACGGCGGCGCGGCGGCCAGGACACCTCCCAGCGCACCCGGACGCCCGAGACCGGCTGACACCGGGTCGCCCGGACTCAGGCCGACCACAGCCACGCCACCGTAACCTGGGAGCATGGACAACCGCCGCTGGCCCCGCTCGTTTGCGGACCGGCTGACCGAGCCGCTGCCCCGCTTCCGCGACGTGTGGCGGATGATGCGCCAGCGGCCGCCGGTCCGCGACCTGACCGCCGATGCCGCGGCGATCCCGGTCGCGGCGCCCGCCACCGGGCTGCCGGTTCACCAGCCCGGCACCAGCGACGTCACCTGGGTCGGCCACGCCACGTTCGTGCTGCGGATCGGCGGGCTGACCGTGCTCACCGACCCGGTCTGGTCCCGCCGGATCCCGGCGGTGGCGCCCCGGCTCACCCCGCCCGGCCTGGCCTGGGAGGCGCTGCCGCGAGTCGACGCGGTGTTGATCAGTCACAACCACTACGACCACCTGGACGCGCCGACCGTGCGCAGGCTGCCCCGGGACACCCCGATCCTCGCACCGGCGAAACTGGGTCGCTGGTTCCGACGCCGCGGCTTCACCGCCGTCACCGAGCTGGACTGGTGGGAGTCGCACGAGATCGGCGGGGTGAGGTTCGACTTCGTGCCGGCCCACCACTGGAGCCGCCGGACCCCGACCGACACCTGCCGGAGCCTGTGGGGCGGCTGGGTGCTCACCTCCGGCCAGCATCGGATCTACTTCGCCGGAGACACCGGGTACGGGACCTGGTTCACCCAGATCGGGGCCCGGTTCCCGGGCATCGACCTCGCCCTGATGCCGGTCGGCGCCTACGAGCCACGCTGGTTCATGCGCCCGATGCACCTCAACCCGGAGGAGGCGGTCCGGGCCTGCCAGGACCTGGCGGCGACCCGGATGGCGACCATGCACTGGGGCACGTTCATCCTGTCCGCGGAGCCGGTGGCGGAGCCACCCGAGCGGGCCGCCAAGGCGTGGGTCGAGACCGGCCGGCCGCGCGAGCATCTGTGGGACCTGGCCGTCGGCGAGACCCGCACACTGTAGCGATGCCGGAACCACTGCCGGCCGCCCTGGCCGAGATCCGCGAGCTGCTGCTCGGCGGCGACCTGGTGCGGGCGGTGGCGAGCGGGCGTCGGCGTGGGCAGCACCCGTCGGTGCCACGCGCCGAGCTGCGCCCGGTGTCGCTGAAGGAGGGTGCCCGGCTGCAGGTCGTCACGTCCGACGGGCAGCGCCCGGTGACCCGGAACCACGAGTACGGCCCGGCGGCCGCCGCGGCGGTCGACGCCCTGCTGGCCGAGCCGTTCGGGAGCTGGCGGGTGGAGTCCGCCGGAGTCACCGTGCAGCTGCGGGTCACCAAGGGCGGCTCGGCGCAGCTGCACCGCGGGCCGGGCCCGGCGCCGCCGGCCGCCGCCGGCCACGACCGGCCGGCCGGGCACCTGCTCGACCCCGGAGACCCGCTGTTCGACGTGATCGGGGGCGACGCCGCCAAGCGCCGGCAGGTGGACGCGTTCCTGCGGGCGCTCGCGGCCACCCTGCCCGACCCGCTCCCGGACCGGCTGCATGTGACGGATCTGGGCTGTGGCAACGCGTACCTCAGCTTCGCCGCGTACCGCTGGCTGACCACCGCCCGCGGGCTGGACGTGCGGCTGATCGGAGTGGACGTCCGCGACGACCAGCGGGCCCGGAACACCGAGCTGGCGGCGGCGCTGGGCTGGAGCGACCGGGTCCGGTTCGTCGCCGGCACCATCCAGGACGCGCCGGTGGACCCGCCGCCCCAGCTGGTGCTGGCGCTGCACGCCTGTGACACCGCCACCGACGAGGCGTTGGCGCGGGCGGTAGGCTGGCGCGCCCGGTGGGTGCTGGCCGCCCCGTGCTGCCACCACGACCTGGCCGCGCAGCTGCGGCGCTCGCCCACCCCGCCGCCGTACCAGGCCATCACCCGGCACGGCATCCTGCGGGAGCGGTACGCGGACCTGCTGACCGACGCGCTGCGGGCGGCCCTGCTCCGGCGGCGCGGCTACCGGGTCGAGGTGGTCGAGTTCGTCGACTCCCGGCACACGCCGCGTAACCTGCTGCTCCGGGCGACGTTCACCGGCGCCGCCCCGACCGAGGCGCAGCGCCGGGAGTACGACGAGCTGGTCACCGCCTGGTCGGTCACTCCCCGGCTGGCCACCCTGCTGGCCGGTGCCAGCCCTGCCGCCTGAGCCGTTCCAGCAGGTCGGCGAGGTCCGGGTCGCTGGCGAGCAGCCACGGCAGCGGCGGCAGCCACAGCTCCTGGTCGCACAGCCGGCTCACGATCCGGTCCGGCAGCTCGTCCACCAGCGTGACCCGCAGCTCCCAGGTGTCGCTGAGCAGCCACCGCATCGGCCCGGGACGCCCAGCCGGCAGGTGGTCGCGGAACTCCTGCCACCGCTCGTTCCACCGGACCGCTCCGAGCCGCCCGATGCTCTCGGAAAGCTGGGGGCGGTCCTGGTGGGCAACCAGCAGGTCGATCCGGAGCGCCAGGACCGGGAGGCCGTGCGCGACGGCCGCGAGCCGGCCGACGACGGCGTGCGGCACGTCCTCGAACTTCCGCAGCTGCCGGCAGAGGAAGAAGACTCCGTCCAGCCGCTCCTCCTCCGGGCGGTCGAGCAGCAGGTCGGGGTCGGCCGTCGGCCCCTCGGGCGGCGGCGCGGTCTCGATCCGCAGCCGTAGCTGGAGCCCGGCGAACAGCCGGGCCAGGTCCCCCAGGCGGGGATCGACCGCTCCCCGCTCCAGCTTGGACAGCCGTTGCTGGCTGATGCCCACCCGCTCGGCCAGCCGGGCCTGGGACAGCCGCCGGGCTTCCCGGGTGCTCCGGAGCAGCTGCCCGGCTTCCGCGACGAGGTCGTGTGGGCTCATCGACTCATCATGAGCGCCGGCCGCAAGCCGGGGCTCCCGCGACCCAATGGGTATGTTGCGCAGTCCACATCCGGGCGGATGTGGGCCACATCCGCCCGGATGTGGACTGCGCAACATACCCCTCGACCCAGGCGCGCTGCTAGGTTCGGGCGATGGGCCTGCGGGAGGTGGCGTACTGGCCGGGCTTCCGTCAGGTCGACTTCCTGCGGGCGCTGCGCTCCTACGCCGCCCGGCGCCGCGCGACGTAGCGACGACCTAGCGGGCGAACCGGGTCAGCCGGAGGCTGTTGCCGACCACCGCCAGGCTGGACAGCGCCATCGCCAGCGCGGCCAGCACCGGGGTCACCAGCCCGGCCACGGCGAGCGGGATCGCGGCGCTGTTGTAGGCGAACGCCCAGAACAGGTTGCTCTTGATCGTGCGCAGGGTGGCCCGGGACAGCCGGATCGCCTCGGGGACCGTAGCCAGGTCACCGCGGACCAGCGTCAGGTCGGAGGCCTCGATCGCCACGTCGGTGCCGGTCCCCATGGCCAGGCCCAGATCGGCGGTGGCCAGTGCGGCCGCGTCGTTGACGCCGTCGCCGACCATCGCCACCACCCGGCCCTCGGCCTGCAGCCGCTGCACCACCTCGACCTTGCCGGCGGGCACCACCTCGGCGACCATCTGGTCGATGCCGACCTCGCCCGCCACCGCCCGGGCGGTGGCGGCGGTGTCGCCGGTCAGCAGCACCGGGGTCAGACCCAGCTCGCGCAGCTGGGTCACCGCTACCCCCGCCCCCGGCTTGACCGTGTCGGCGACGTACAGCATGCCGGCGTACCGCCCGTCCACCGCGACCGCCACCGGGGTGCGGCCGCCCGGGTCGACCTCCGGCACCGGGACGCCGCTCTCGGCCACCAGCCGGGGCCGTCCGACCAGGACCTTCCGTCCGTCCACGATGCCCTTGGCGCCGAGACCCGGCAGGTTCTCGAACTCGGTGACCGGGAGCAGTTCGACGGGCGCGGCGGCGACGATCGCCGCGGCGACCGGGTGCTCGGAGGCGTGCTCGACCGACCCGGCGAGCCGCAGCAGCTCGGACTCGGTGAACCCGCCGGACGGGGCGACGCCGACCAGCGCCATCCGGCCGGTAGTGACGGTGCCGGTCTTGTCCAGCACCGCGGTGTCCACCCGGCGGGTCGACTCCAGCACCTCCGGCCCTCTGATCAGGATGCCGAGCTGGGCGCCGCGGCCGGTGCCGACCAGCAGCGCGGTCGGGGTGGCCAGGCCGAGCGCGCACGGGCAGGCGATGATCAGCACGGCGACCGCCGCGGTGATCGCGACGCTCGAGCCGGCCCCGACCG
>WHTQ01000105.1 GCA_009377645.1 Micromonosporaceae bacterium
ATCGTGGACCACCAGCCGCCGTCCGGCGCCACCGTGGCCGCGTACCCATCGACGCTGGGCAGCGGCGTCGTCACCGCTATCCCGGCCGGGGTGGCTTGCCGGGCCGCCGCGGCCGGCTGGCCGGTGACGATCACCGGAACGCCGTCGGAGTAGCCGTACTCGACCAGCTTGCTGACGTTGAACAGCTCCCGGTCCAGCACATCCGGAACCAGCAGCTGGGCGTCGGTCGGGAAGACGTAGAGGTCCGCACCCTCCTCGACGATCTCGAACTCGGGCATCGCGCCGGCGCGGGGGGCCGGCTCGACCACGGCCACCACCCGGCCGGCCTCGGCCGGCTCCAACACCACCCGGTCGCCGGTCACCAGGGTGACCACGCCGGGCTCGCCGGCCACCACCGGCAGCTCGGCGACGCCGGCGGCCAGCTCAGCCGGCTCGGCAGCGGCCGAGCCCGGCACCGCGAGCGCCAGCACCAGCACGGCAGCGGCCAGCGGCGAAGCGGCCCGCAGCAGCCGGCGGCCCGGGCCGGGCGGGTTGTTGGTTTGACAGGTACGCATAAGTGAACTCCTAGTGGGGGTAACCACAGCTCACGGTGAGCGGCGGGGGGATTGGCGTAGCCATGGTCACCACCCTCGTCTCCGGCCGGCGCCGGAGCGAGCAGGGAGGTCACTCAATAGTTATCCGGGGCGATTACTCAGTCGGCGGGGGACTGAGCAGGCCGGCCGAGGCGGCGGCCATCGCCAATGCGGTCCGCGAGGACACCCGCAGCTTGCGCATGGCCGAGCGCACGTGCTGCTCCACCGTCTTGGGCGACAGGAACAGCGTGGCCGCCACCTCCGGGTTGGTCAGGCCCCGCGCGACCAGCTCCACCGTCTGCAGCTCGCGGGGCGAGAGCCGGTCACCGTAGCCGCGCGGACCGCGCCGCCAGGTCCGGGTCACCTCCACCCCCTGCTGGCGCAGCTGGTGGGCGATCCGGTCGGCGTCCCACCGCGCCCCCAGCTCCCGCAGCCGCGGCTCGGCGGCCGACCACACCGCCACCCCGGCCTCTCGGTCGCCGGCCGCGACCAGGCAGCGCCCCTGGCCCTCCCGGGCGAGCAGCTCGTCGTACGGCCGGGGCAGCGCCGCCCACGCCCGCGCCGCCCGGGCGAACCACTCCGCCGCCCCGGACAGGTCCCCGCGGCCCTCGGCCACCAGCGCCCGGCAGGTCGCGAGCGCCGCCGCCGGTGCCGGCGCGCTGCCGTCCGGCAGGCCGGAGCCGAACCGCTCGACCAGCTCCTCGGCCGGCGCCAGCCGCCCGGTGCCGACCAGCGCGGCCACGTGGACCGGGGCCAAGTCGGTGGCCCACAGCCACACCTCCTTGGCGGTGACCAGCTCCACCACCGGGGTGGTCACCGGCAGCACGGCGTCGAAGTTCCCGCCCGCCACCTGCTGCCGGCCCCACCCGGCCGGCGCCAGCCCCATCTCCGGCTCGGCCAGGCCCCACCGCGCGTACTCCGTGGCCACCAGCCGCAGCTCCTCCGCCGCCGCGCGCCGCCCGGCGGCCAAATCCAGCAGCGCCACCAGCTGCCGCGCCCGTAGCCGGTACGACGCCTCGACCGCCTCCACCGTGGCCAGCCCGGCCGCGGCCTGGCGCAGGCCGGTCCAGGCCCCGGTGTACCAGTCGAGGTACGCCTCCAGCACCTGGGCGGTCTCCGCGAACCGCTGGTAGTTGATCTTCCCGGCGAAGTCGCTGGCCCGGTCCAGCAGCCGCCGGGTGTCCCGGTACCGGCCCCAGGGCATGCTCCCCTCGGCCATGTTCATCAGCCCGGACGCCACCAGCCGCTGCTCCTGCGGATCGGTCGCGGACCCCGGGAGCTCGCCGATCGCCTCCCACCCGGACTCCCGGCCCAGCAGCAGCAGGGTGGTCGCCCGGTTCACCGCCAGCGCCAGCCGGGCCGACCGCGACCCGGCCCGGTCCGCCAGCTCCTGTGCCCGGCTCAGCCACTGCAGGTGCCGCTGCACCGGCCACCCCGGCACCCCCGGCACCGCCAGGTTCGACATCGCCCGGATCGCCAGGTCCGGGCGGTGCGCCAGGTCCGGGACCGCCGCCTCGAACGCGGCGAACGCGGCCCGGCCCTGCCCCACCCGCCACAGCATCCGGCCCAGCTGCACCTGGATCTCGCCCCGCTCCGGCGCCGGCAGGTCGTCGCCGGCCAGCACCGCGCGAAGCGAGGCCACCACCCGCTCAGCCAGCTCACCGAGCGCAACCGCACCGAAGAACGCGGCCTCACCAAGCTTGAGTGCCAGCCGGGCGCGGCGGGCGACCGGATGCGCGGCGGGCGGCGACCCAGGGGGCGAGCCCGGTCCCGGTGGCCCGTCGCCGGACGCCCCGAGGTCGCGGGACGCCCCGAGCAGGTCCATCAGGGTGGCCGTGGCGGTGTGGTCGTCGCCGGACTCCCACGCCAGATCCGCGGCCGCCTCCGCGTACCGGCACCACGCCTCGACGTCGTTGGCCTCCCGCAGATGCCGGGCCAGCCGGACCACCGGCTGCGGCCGGAGGTCGCGTAGCGCCCGGGCGGCCCGGGCGTGCAGGTCCCACCGCTCCGGTGCCGGCACCGCCTCCTCGACCGCCTTGGCGTCCAGCACGTGCCGGAACGCCAGCTGCCCGCCGCCGGCGTCGCGGAGCAGTCCGGCCCGGCTGGCCCGCACGATGCCGCGCCGGCCGGCCTCCGGGTCCAGGCCGGCCACGGTCGCCAGCAGCGTCTCGTCGGCCGGCTCGCCGAGCACCGCGGAGGCGCGCAGCACCGCCTCGGCGTCCGGTTCCAACTGGGCCACCCGCTCCAGCACCGAGTCTCGCAGCTTCGGCGGCACCCGCAGCTGCGCCAGTGCCTGCCGGCTCCACCGGCCGTGCGCATCGGCCAGGTCCTGGCGCTCGCGCAGGAACCGGACCGTCTCCTCCAGCGCCAGCGGCAGCCCGTCGGTGTGCCGGTGCAGGAACGCGGCGAGCTCCTGGGAGACCTCCGCGGCGCCGAGCATCGACCCCACCAGCTCCCGGGTCTGGCCCACGTCCAGCGGCGCCAGCTCCACGACGGCCTGCGTCCAGCCGACCGGTGACCGGGACGTCAGCCGCGGCAGCAACGACCCGTCGGGCACATCGGTCGGCCGGTAGGTCACCACCAGCGCACGTCCGGTGGCGCCCCGTACCGGGTCGCCCGGCTGCGGGTCCCCGGTGGTGAGGGTGAGCAGCCACTCCAGGGTCGCGGAGTCCGCCCAGTGGGCGTCCTCCAATGCCAGGACCTCGATCCCGAGTCGCTCCACCAGGTCGGACAGCGCCCGGAGGATCCGGTGCCGGGTCGCCCGGGGACTGTCCAGACTGGCCGGTACGGGGGGCAGCCGGTCGGCCCAGTCCGGAAACAGCGGCCGCAGTGCCCCGGTCAACGGGGTCAGCTCCAGCTCGGCCACCCGCTGCCGGAATCGGTGCAGGCCGGTGATCACCGGGCCGAGCGGGAACGGGTCGCGCAGCGGCGGGCACGCCAGCATCAGCGCCGTCCGGTCCGGCCGGGCCGCCAACGCTTCCGCCAGCAGCCGCGACTTCCCGATCCCCGCCTCGCCCTCGACCACCACTAGGGCGGGCGGGGCGTCGGCCGCGCCGGTCACTACGGCGAGCGCGTCCGCGCGGCCCACCAGCGTCGGCGGGGCGGCGACGGTCACCGCCGGCCCCTGCCGGCCGCCGCCGGCGCCCACCGCCGCGTCCGGCCGGCTTACTACGGCGGCGTTCGGCCGGCCTACCGCGGCGGCGCCCGCTGGTCGCGGAGCCACGTTCCGGGGGGTGCGATCCGCACCGGGCCGGGAGCGGGGCTGGCCGGTCCGTCCCACCATCCCGACAGGCTACCGGGAAGCTCCGCCGCTGCGGGCGGACCGGACCAGGAAGCGGGACTTGTGATCACCGCTCAATGCCGCAGCAGTCCGTTGACGGGCGCTGGTTCCACGTGGCCGGACGGCGGACGGATGCGCTCTAGCGTCAGCGCGACGTCGATGATGACTGCCCCCTCCGGGCCGGGCACCTCAGCCACCGGAATCCACTCGGCCAGGTCGGTGGACCCACCTGTCTCGTAGCGCAGCACCCCACCGGTGATCCGGACCCGGTAGAAGACCCCCAGGCTGTGCAGCTGCGTCCCACCCAGGATGTCCCAGTCCACCAACAGGGTTCGGGAGTCCACGCCCAGCAGCCGCTCGACCGCGAGGCTTGCGTGACGGCGAGGATGGTGTCATAGTGATGGCACTATGGCTACGAGGGCGCGGGGCTTGCCGCCGGCCCTGACCGGCATCCTCACCGTTCTGTGGCTGCTGCCCCGGGTGCACCGGGCCAAGCCGTGGCTGTTGGCCGGCGCGGTGGTGGTCTCGGGGGCGCTCCCGATCGCGATCGCCGTCGGCACCGGGCTGCTGGTCGGGTCGATCCCGGCCAGCGTCGAGGCCGGTCTCGACTCGCCGGCCGGGCGCCGCACGCTGGGCCTGCTGGCCGGGGTCGCCGCGCTGGTGGTGGCGCTGCGGGTGGTCAGCCCGCTGCTGGAGGCGCTGGCCCGCACGCTCGGCCGGCAGGTGCAGCGCTACCTGCAGGAGCGGGTGATGGTGGCGGTGGGCCGGCCGGCCGGGATCGCCCACCTGGAGGACCCGGAGATCCTGGCCCAGCTGCGCGTCGTACGCGGGCTGGGGGTGGACACCAACCGGCCGGACCTGGCGGTCGAGGGACTGGCCCGGGTGCTGCCGGCCTGGGTGCAGGCGCTCGGGTCGGCCGCGATCCTGCTCTGGTTCCACTGGTGGCTCGGGCTGGCCTGGCTGGTGCTCTGGCCGGTGGTGCTGTTCGCCATGCAACGGGAGTACGTCCGGGTCGGCCAGGTCGGCTACCGGCTCAGCGACGCGCTGCGGCGGGCCGAGTACCTGCGGGACCTGGCGATCACCGCACCGGCGGCCAAGGAGATCCGGGTGTGGCGGATGCTCGACTGGCTGGTCGACCGGTTCGAGTCCACCTGGCGGGCGGCGATCGAGCCGGTGTGGCGGGTGCGCCGGCCCCGGCCGGTGGTCCTGTTCGGATCGAGTGGCTCCGTGCTGGTGATCAACATCATCTCGTACGGGTTGCTGGCGTACGCGGCCACCCGCGGCGATCTCGGCCTGGCCGCGGTGGCGGTGTTCACCCAGGCGCTGGCCGGCGCCAACGTCTTTCTGGCCTTCGACGACCACAACGCCTACCTGTCGTACGCGGCGGTGGCGGTGCCCCGGATCCTGGAGCTGGACCGGCGGCTGGCGGCCGGCCACCGGCCCGGCACCGGCGCGCTGCCGGCCCCGGACGCGCCCCGGGAGGCGATCCGGTTCGAGCGGGTCCGGTTCGCGTACCCGGGGGCGGAGCGGGACGCGCTGGCCGGGCTGGACCTCACCGTCCCGGCCGGACGGTCGCTGGCGATCGTGGGGGACAACGGCGCCGGCAAGACCTCGCTGGTCAAGCTGCTCTGCGGGCTGTACCAGCCGACCGCCGGACAGATCACCGTGGACGGCGTGGACCTGGCCGGGCTGGACCCAGTGGCCTGGCGGTCCCGGATCGCGGTGCTGTTCCAGGACTTCGCCCGCTACCAGCTCTCGGCCGCCGACAACATCGGGCTCGGCGCCCCAGAGCTGGCCGGGGACGGGGAGCGGCTGCGGGTCGCTGCCGAGCAGGCCGGGGCGCTGGCGCTGGTGGAGTCGCTCCCGTACGGCTGGGAGACTGTCCTGTCTCGGGAGTACGCGGGCGGCGTCGACCTCTCCGGCGGACAGTGGCAGCGGATCGCGCTGGCCCGGGCGCTGTTCGCGGTGCAGGCCGGGGCCGGGGTGCTGGTGCTGGACGAGCCGACCGCGGCGCTGGACGTGCGGGCCGAGGCCGAGCTGTACGAGCGGTTCCTGGAGCTGACCGCCGGGCTGACCACGATCCTGATCTCGCACCGGTTCTCGACCGTCCGCCGGGCCGACCGGATCGTGGTGCTGGCCGGCGGCGCGATCGCCGAGGACGGGTCGCACCAGGCGCTGCTGGCCGCCGGCGGCCGGTACGCGGAGATGTTCACGCTGCAGGCCGCCCGGTTCACCGAAGGGAGCCAGCCCCGTGCGTGAGACGCTCCGCGCCTACCGGACCGGACTCGGGTTCGGGTTCCAGGCCGCCCCGGTGCACGCCACCTTCCAGCTGCTGCTCGGGGTCCTGATGGCACTGTCCATCCCGGTCGGAGCGTACGGTGGCAAGCTGCTGGTGGACGCCGCAGTGGCCGGCGAGCTGGGCCAGGCGCTGATCGCCGCCGGGCTGCTGGCGGCGAACGCGGCGCTGTTGCTGGTGCTGGTCTTCTACTACGTGGACTGTGTCTTCGGGGTGATCGAGCGGGCCGACGTCTTCGCGAACCGGCGGCTGATGCGGCTGCTGGGCGGGACGCACGGGCTGGCGCACTTCGAGCGGCCGGACTATCTGGACCAGGTGCACCGGATCCGGGAGCAGCGGGACCAGCTGGCGGGGATGGTGAACGCCAGCACCGGCGTGCTACGGGCTACCGTGACCCTGGCCGCCACCGCCGTCCTGCTGGCCCGGGTGCACCCGGTGCTGGTGCTCCTGCCGGTGTTCGCGGTGCTGTCGTTCTGGGCCGGCAAGCGCAGCAAGGACCTGGACATCGCCGCGCAGGAGGCCACCAGCGAGCCGGACCGGCTGCGCCGGCACCTGTTCGAGGTCGCCACCGCCGCACCGTCCGGTAAGGAGCTGCGGGTGTTCGGCCTGGCCGGCGGGTTGCTTCACCGCCACCACCAGGTGTCGGAAACGGTGCTGCGGGCCCGCAACCGGGCCAGCTGGTGGGCTGCCGTGCTGCAGTCGTTGGCCGGGCTGGTGGCCGGACTGGCCTACGCCGGCGCGATCGCGGTGGTACTGGTGCTGGCGGTCGACGGGCGGGCCACCCCGGGCGACGTGATCCTGGTGGTCGCCCTGGCCGCCCAGCTCAACAACGCGGTGCTGACCGGGGTCATCTACACCACCGCGTTCCTGCGGGTGCTGGCGGTGGCCCGGCGGTTCGGGTGGCTGGCGGACTACGCCGACCGGGCACGGCGGACGGTCGCCGATCCGGCCCCGGTGCCGACCCGGCTGACCGGCGGGATCACCCTGCGGGAGGTCAGCTTCGGCTACCCGGATCAGGGCGGCCGCGAAGCTGGGCCCGGCCGCTATGACCGCGGGCTCCGCTCCGCTACACCCGCTGGCGGCCGGCCGGTGCTCGACCGGGTCAGCCTGCACCTGCCGGCCGGTGCGGTGGTGGCGCTGGTCGGGGAGAACGGCGCCGGCAAGACCACGCTGGTCAAGCTGCTGTGCGACTTCTACCAGCCGGACGGTGGACAGATCCTGGTGGACGGTGTGGACCTGGCCCGGTTCCCGCCCGAGGCGTGGCGGGAGCGGCTCAGCGCCGCGTACCAGGACTTCGCCCAGTTCGAGCTGCTGGCGCGGGAGACGATCGGCGTCGCCGACCTGCCGCGGCTGGACGACCAGCCGGCGGCGACGGCGGCACTGGCCGCCGCCGGCGGCACCGACCTGCTGGCGGTGCTGCCGGCCGGGCTGGAGACCCAGCTCGGCACCCGGTGGGAGGGCGGGGTGGACCTGTCCGGCGGCCAGTGGCAGAAGCTGGCGCTGGCCCGCGGGCTCCGGCGGGAGGACCCGCTGCTGGTGGTCTTCGACGAGCCGACCGCCGCGCTGGACCCGCAGACCGAGCACGCGCTGTTCGAGCGGTTCGCGGCGGCCGCCCGGGCCGGCACCGCCCACGGCACAGTCACGCTGCTGGTGTCGCACCGGTTCTCTACCGTACGGATGGCGGACCTGATCGTCGTGCTGGACGGCGGCCGGGTCCGCGAGACCGGCAGCCACGCCGAGCTGGTCGCCGCCGGCGGCCTGTACGCGGAGCTCTACCAGCTGCAGTCCCGGGCCTACCAGTAGGAGGAGACATGCCCACGCCCCGGCATGGAGTAGGTTGACATCGGGAGCGAAGCGAGCAAGCGAGGGCTGCCAGCGAGGCGCAGCGGAGCAAGCCGAGCGGTCAAGCAGCCAGAGCAGGAGTCACTGTGGACGTTCAGGTGGTGGACCACCCGCTGGCCCGGACCCGGCTGACCGCGATGCGCCAGGCCGGCACCGACGCGGGCGCGTTCCGGGCGGCGCTGCACGAGCTGACCACCATGCTGGTGTACGAGGCGACCCGGTCGGCCGCGGTCGACCGGTTCCCGATCGAGACGCCGGTCAGCCCGACCGAAGGGGTCCGGGTGGCCCACCCGCCGCTGCTGGTGCCGGTGCTGCGGGCCGGCCTGGGCATGGCCGACGCGGCGCTGGCGCTGCTGCCGGAGTCCTCGATGGGCTTCGTCGGGCTGGCCCGGGACGAGCAGACCTACCAGCCCCGGGCCTATATGGAGTCGCTGCCGACCGACCTGACCGGGCGCGCGGTGCTGGTGCTCGACCCGATGCTGGCCACCGGCGGCTCGCTGGAGCACTGCTGCCGGCTGCTGGCCGACCGCGGCTGCCGGGACATCACGGTGCTGTGCGCGCTGGCCGCTCCAGAGGGGATCGCCCGGCTCGAGCGCACCGGCCTGCCGCTGCGGATCGTCACCGCGGCGATCGACAAGGGCCTCAACGACACGATGTTCATCGTCCCCGGGCTGGGCGACGCCGGGGACCGCCAGTTCGGCGGGATGCCGCGTTACTGACGGCCGGCGAGGTTACTGACGGCCGGCGAGCTGGTCCGCGTCCGGCACGAAGTAGGAGCGGCGCAATGGCGCCCGGCCGGGTGGCTGCTGCGGCTCCGCACCGGGCGGCGCCGCCTCCGGAATCGGCACCGTGACCGGGGTTCCGATCGCGACCGTGAGCGGCTCACCGTGGTGGACCAGGTCCAGCCGGGACCCGTCCTCATGGTCACCTTCGCGCAGGAAGTAGGTCACCTCGTCCGGGCGGACGCTGACCCGCAGCCGCAGCCCGCGCCAGAGCAGCGAGAAGTCCAGCCGGGCGATCCGGCTCGGCAGCCTGGGGGCGAACGCCAGCACCCCGTCGTGGTCGCGCATCCCGCCCAGCCCGGCCACCAGCGCGATCCAGGCGCCGGCCAGGGCCGCCAGGTGCACCCCGTCGCTGGTGTTCGCGTGGCTGTCGTGCAGGTCGATCAGGGCCGCCTCGCCCAGGTAGTCGTGCGCCAGCTCCAACTGTCCCACCTCGGCGGCGAGCACCGCCTGGGTGCACGCCGACAGCGACGAGTCCCGGACCGTACGGGCCTCGTAGTAGTGGAAGTTGCGGGCCTTCTCCTCGTCGGTGAAGGCGTCGCCGCGCCAGTGCATGGCCAGCGCCAGGTCGGCCTGCTTGCACACCTGCCGGCGGTAGAGGTCGAAGTACGGGTGGGTCAGCAGCAGCGGGTAGTCCTCTGGCTTCATCGCCGTGAAGTCCCACTCCTGGAACCGGGTGAAGCCCTCGGCCTGCTGGTGCACCCCCAGCTCCTCGTCGTACGGGATGGTCATGGTCCGGGCGGCGTCCCGCCAGGACGCCGCCTCCTCCTCGTCCACGCCCAGCTCCCGGCCGACATCCGGATGCCGGGCGACCGCGTCCGCGGCGCCGACCAGGTTCCGCTGCGCCATCAGGTTGGTGTAGACGTTGTCGTTCAGAACCGCCGAGTACTCGTCCGGCCCGGTGACCCCGTCGATGTGGAACTGGCCGTGCCGGTCGTGGTGGCCGAGTGAGCGCATCAGCCGGGCGGTCTCCACCAGCAGCTCCACCCCGACCTCCTGCTCGAACGCCTCGTCGCCGGTCGCCTGGAGGTAGCGCAGGGTGGCGTCGGCGATGTCGGCTCCGATGTGGAACGCGGCGGTCCCGGCCGGCCAGTAGCCGGAGCACTCCTGGCCCCGGATCGTCCGCCACGGGAACGCGGCTCCGGACAGCCCCAGCGTCCGGGCCCGGTCCCGGGCCACGTCCAGTGTGGCGTGCCGCCATCGCAGCACCTGGACGGCGGCGTGCGGCTGGGTGTAGGTCAGCACCGGCAGCGCGAACATCTCGGTGTCCCAGAACACGTGCCCGTCGTACCCGGGGCCGGTCAGGCCCTTCGCCGGGACCGGGCGCATCTCGTTGCGGGCGCCGGCCTGCAGCACGTGGAACATTCCGAACCGGACCGCCTGCTGCACCTCCGGGTCCCCGTCGACCCGCACGTCGGCGGCGTCCCAGAAGGTGTCCAGATATTCTCGCTGGGCGCGCAGCAGCCCGTCCCAGCCGGCGAACCGGGCCGCCGCCAGCGCCGCCCCGACCTGGTCCCGCAGCGCCGGCAGGGAGCGCTGGCTGGACCAGCCGTACGCGAGCAGCTTCACCACCCGCAGCCGCTGCCCGGGCTCCAGCACGCAGGCGATCGTGGTGCGCGCCCAGTACGGGAAGGAGTCGGTGTCGACCACTGTGTCCGCCAGCCCGTCCACTTTGTGGGACATGGCGGCCGCCATCCGCAGCCCGCTGGCCTTGGTCCGGTGCACCAGCAGGCCACCGTCACCGTTGGCGAGGTGGTGCTCGGCCTGCAACGGTTCGCTGAGCACCGCGGCCACCCGCGGGTCGGACTTGGTGACCGGGAGCTCCTCGTTGGCCACCAGGCCGGACTGGATGACCAGCCGGGCCGGCCCGTCCAGCGGCTCCACGTCGTAGCAGATGGCGGCGACCGCCCGCTGCGTGAACGAGACCAGCCGGGTGGAGTGCACCCGGACCGCCCGGCCGGCCGGGGACACCCACTCCACCGACCGTTCCAGCGTGCCGGAGCGCAGGTCCAGCACCCGCTCGTGGGAGCGCAGCTCGCCGTACCGGACGTCGAACGGCTCGTCGTCGACCAGCAGCCGAACCAGCTTGCCGTTGGTGACGTTGACGATGGTCTGCCCTTCCTCTGGGTAGCTGTAGCCGGCCTCCGCGTACGGCAACGGCCGCAGCTCGTAGAACGAGTTCAGGTAGGTGCCGGGCAGCCCATGCGGCTCCCCCTCGTCCAGGTTGCCGCGCAGGCCGATGTGGCCGTTCGAGAGCGCGAACACCGACTCCGACTGGGCCAGCACGTCGACGTCGAGGCGGGTCTCCCGGACATGCCAGGGCTCCACCGGGTAGGCCCGTTCACGAATCATCGGACGCTCCCTCCAGGTTGGCTTCAACGGGGCGGTCCTCCAGCAGGTCGGCGAGATCGCGCACCACCATATCCGCGCCGTGCTGTTTCAGGGCGTCGGCCTGGTCCGCCCTATCTACCCCCACGACGAAGCCGAAGCCGCCGGCCCGGCCGGCCTCCACCCCGGCGAGTGCGTCCTCGAAGACCGCCGCCTGCTTCGGGTGCACCCCGAGCCGGGCGGCGGCGGCCAGGAAGGTGTCCGGTTGCGGCTTGCCACGCAGCTGCTCGCGCCGGGCGGTCACCCCGTCCACCCGTACCTCCAGCTTGTCGGTGAGGCCGGCGGCCTGCAGCACCTCGCGGCAGTTGGCGCTGGCCGACACCACCGCCCGCCGCAGCCCGGCCCGCTGCGCGGCGTCCAGGTACGCCACCGAGCCCGGGTAGGGCGCCACTCCCTGCTCCCGCAGCCGCGCCAGCAGCAGTGTGTTCTTCCGGTTGCCGAGCCCGCGTACGGTCTCGGCGTCATCCGGGTCGTCCGGGGTGCCCTCCGGCAGCGTGATCCCGCGGGAGGCGAGAAACGAGCGGACCCCGTCGGCGCGGGCCTTGCCGTCCACGAACCGGTGGTAGTCCGGGCCTGGATCGAAAGGGATGAACGGCTCGCCGGTCCGCCCGGCGCGTTGGCGCAGGTACGCGTCGAAGGTGTCCGCCCAGGCCGCCCGGTGCACGTCGGCGGTCGGGGTCAGCACACCGTCCAGGTCGAACAGGCAGGCGGTCACGTGGTCGGGTAGGCCCAGCATCCTTCCACGGTAGACCGGGAGGGTCCGGTCCGGCCGTTCGACACGATTCGACGGACCGTGCTACCCGGGTAGCCGCCCGTCACTTTTTGGTGTGGCGTAACTCACTTTTTGTTCCCCGATGAGGGAGGAGGGTGGCGTACCGCCCGCCGATCCGGCAGTGTGCACCTTCGTGGCCGCTGAATGCAGCTCTTCCCCCCGGAGCCACCGACGAAGTAGGCATCACGCCCCCCGGCATGTCCTGGAGGAGCATCGGGTCGCCCGCACCGCCGCGGTCGGCGCCGCCGGTGCGGTCGTGATCGGGGCGGCATTCGGGCTCACCGGCGGCTCGGTCGGTGGCGACGGCGGGGACCGCCCGCTGGACGCCGCACCCGCCGGGGCGTCGCTGGACCGGGCGCTCGACGAGCGGGGTGAGCAGGCCGCCTCCCGAGGACTGGCCCGGGCCTCACTGGCGCCGGGGACCAGCACCGCGCCGCTGCCCCGGGCGCAGGCACCCGCCACCCAGCCAGCGCCGGAGCCGGCGCCGGCGCCGGCCGGGTCATCGGCCGCCCCGGTGCCGGACGCGCCGGCCGACTGCGAGGAGTATTCGGGGAACCGGCAGATCGGCTGCAGCCTGCTGTCCGAGTTCGGGTTCGAGCTGGACCAGATGCCGGCGCTGGACCAGCTGTGGAGCCACGAGAGCGGCTGGAACCACGAGGCGTACAACGCCGGCTCCGGCGCGTACGGGATCCCGCAGGCGCTGCCCGGCAGCAAGATGGGCTCGGTGGCCGACGACTGGGAGACCAACCCGGCCACCCAGATCCGGTGGGGGCTGGGCTACATCCAGGACCGGTACGGCGACCCGATCAGCGCCTGGTCGTTCTTCCAGGCCAACGGCTGGTACTGAGCCGGCCCAGACTCACCAGAGGCCGAGGGCGGCGGTGGTCTCGGTGCGCAGCGCGTGCAGCGCTGCCCGGGCCCGCTCCCGCGCCGCCGGCACGTCCTCCGGCCCGGCGACCGGCTCCACCACCTCCAGGTACGCCTTCAGCTTCGGCTCGGTGCCGGACGGGCGGACCACCAGCCGGGTAGTGCCGGCCCGGACCACCAGCACGTCCGCGTCGGCCCGGTCCTCCACCCCGGTCACCGGCTCGTCCAGCAGGGACGCCGGTGGTGAGTCCCGCAGCCGCCGCATCGCGGCCGCGATCTCCGACCCGTCGTCGACCCGCACCGAGAGCTGGTCGGTCGCGTACACCCCGAACTCGGCCGCCAGCTCGTCCAGCCGGTCGGCCAGCGTACGCAGCTCGGCACCCAGCCCCGCGGCTAGTTCGCAGACCAGCAGCGCCGCGGTGATCCCGTCCTTGTCCCGGACCATTCCCGGCGCGACGCAGTAGCCGAGCGCCTCCTCGTACCCGTAGCCGAGGTCCTCGGCGGCCCGGACGATCCACTTGAACCCGGTCAGCGTCTCCGCGTACGGCACCTCGCGGGCGGCGCAGAGCGCCCGCAGCAGCGACGAGGACACGATCGTGGTGGCGTAGCAGCCCGGCACCCCGCGCCGGATCAGGTGGTCGGCCAGCAGCACCCCCAGCTCGTCGCCGCGCAGCACCCGCCATCCGCCGCCGGGGCCGCGTTCGGGGACCGCCACCGCGCACCGGTCCGCGTCCGGGTCGTTGGCCAGCGCCAGGTCCGCCCCGGTCTCGGCGGCCAGCGCCAGCAGCCGGTCCATCGCCCCCGGCTCCTCCGGGTTCGGGAACGCCACGGTCGGGAAGTCCGGGTCCGGCTCGGCCTGCTCGGCCACCACCGCCGGCGGGTCGAACCCGGCCCGGGCCAGCGCCGCCGCCAGCACCGGCCCACCCACCCCGTGCAGCGGGGTGTACGCGATCGCGAGCTGCTTCGGGGAGCCCGGGTCCACCACGCCTGCGGCGGCGGCGACGTACCCGGTGACCGGGTCCTCGCCCAGCACCGTCCCGGGCGGGCCCAGCGGCACCGCCGACAGTGGACCGACCGACCGGATCGCCGCCTCGATCTCGGCGTCGACCGGCGGGGCGATCTGCGCGCCGGCGCCGGCCGGGCCGCCGAGCTGCTCCCCGAGGTACACCTTGTACCCGTTGTCGGCCGGCGGGTTGTGGCTGGCGGTGACCACCACTCCGGCCGCCGCGTCGAGCACCCGGACCGCGTGCGCCAGCACCGGGGTGGGCAGCGGCCGGGGGAGCACCAGCGCCGCCCGTCCGGCACCGGTGGCGACCCGGGCGGTCTCCGCCGCGAACTGGGCCGAGCCGCGCCGGGCGTCGAACCCGATCACCAGCGGACCGGTCGCCCCTCGCCCGGCCAGCCACCGGACCAAGCCGGCCGCGGCGCCCCGCACCACCGCCAGGTTCATGCCGTTCGGCCCGGCCCGCATCGGCCCGCGCAGGCCGGCGGTGCCGAAGGTCAGCGGTCCGGCGAACCGGTCGGCCAGCTCGGCGGCGGCGGCGGTGTCCGGCAACCGGTCGAGCAGGTCGCGCAGCTCCGCCTGGGCCGCCGGGTCCGGGTCGTCCGCGATCCACGCCTCGACCGTCCCAGCGTCGATCTTGGGCTTCTGGTGGCTGACATATCCTGATACAGCGTTCATATCACCCACCTTAGGTCCAAGATCGACGCGTCAGGGGGCGAGGTGGAACGAGCGGGCCAGCTCGTCGAAGATCGGCGCCCGCTCGGCGAACTGGGCCTCCGGCGTCGTCAACCGGAACGAGTACGCGGTGCCGTCGCTCACCACGGTCGCCCAGCGGGCGTGCCGGGCGGCGTCCCCCTGGCCGCAGGTGTACTCCAGCTGGGCCCCCGCCAGCCCGGCCAGCTCGATGTCGGTCAGCCCCACCCGCTGGTACGGCTCGGCACAGTTCTGGCTGTCCTGGATCGCGGTCTCGGCGAACTCGACCAACCCCCGGGCGTCCCCGCTCCAGGGCTCGGCCAGCAGCCGGAGCTGGGCGCTCGCGTCGCCCGGATCGACGAAGTCGACGTAGACGAGCGCAGGGTTGTCCAGCCCCTGCCACTGGGCCGGGATGTTCACGACCATTCCCCGCCCGGCGTACTCCCGTACCTCGAAGTCGGGTCCGCCGTCCGGCGGGCCGGCGCTCGGCTGGTCGCCGGGCGGCGGGGCGCCGGACGGGTCCGCCGGGTCGTCACCGCCGCGGACCGCCAGCGCCCAGACCAGCGCGATCAGGACCACGCCGGCCACCCCCGCGGCGGCGATCCGGGCCGGGAGCGGGGCGCGCCGGGCCGCGGCCAGCAGCTGGGCTCCGGCCTCGCGCGCGGCGGCCGCCGAACCGGGGGGCGCCGCCTGGTGGCGGGTCCGGCGCGGCGGCCCGGCCCCGTTCGGCGAGGGGGGTGGCAGGGTCGGCAGGGCGCTGGTGGGCGCCGTGCCGGCATCCGGAGCGCGGTAGGAGTCGGGCAGGCTCCGGTACGGGTCCGGGAGCCGGCCGTACGGGTCGCCGTGGTCCGCCCGGTCGTCCGGGCCAGCCGGCCCGGTGCGGTCGGCCGGGGTCTCGCTCGGGTCGAGCAGCGCCCGGCCGCCGACCTTCGGCGTGCCGCCCGGCTGCCACGGCGAAGGCTGCGCCGGCACCACCGCGTACGGGTCGGTGGGGAACATCGGGGTGCGGGAGGCCAGCGGGCCGGCCAGCAGGTCCCGCAGCACAGTCCGAGCGGTCGACGCGTCCCAGCGGCGGTCCGGGTCCTTCTCCAGCAGCCCGTAGAGCACATCGGTGAGCGGGCCGGCCCGCTCCACCGGCCGGGGCGGGTCCTCCACCACCGAGTGCATGGTGGCGATCGGCTCGCCCCGGTCGAACGGCGGCTGCCCCTCCACCGCCAGGTAGAGCGTGACCCCGAGCGAGAACAGGTCACTGGGCGGCCCGAACGAAGCCCCCATCGCCCGTTCCGGGGAGATGAAGTGGGGCGAGCCGAGCACCATCCCGGGCGTGGTCAACTGCTGATCGGACGGCATCCGGGCCACCCCGAAGTCGGTCAGCACGCACCTACCGTCGGTGCAGACCAGCACGTTGGCCGGCTTCACATCGCGGTGCAGCACCCCGGCGGCGTGGGCCACCTCCAGCGCCCCGAGCAGCGCCACCCCGATCTTGGCCACTGCCCGGGGGGCCAGCGGGCCGTCGGACAGCACCAGGTCGGACAGGCTGCGGGCGTCCAGCAGCTCCATCACCACCCACGGCCGGCCGCCGTCGGTGACCACGTCGTAGACCTGCACGATGCTCGGGTGCGACAGCACCGCCGCGGCCCGCGCCTCGCGCAGCATCCGCTCGTACATCGCATCCCGGTCGTCCGGGGCGATCCCGGGCGGCGGCACCACCTCCTTGACCGCCACGTCCCGGCCGAGCTGGCTGTCGGAGGCCCGCCACACCGTGCCCATTCCGCCGGTGCCGACCGCGGCGCGCAACCCGTACCGCCCGGCCACCACCAGGCCGGGACCGGCCTGCTGGGAGGTCGTGTGGGAGGAGGACGTGGAGGGGTCAGTCACCGTTACCGCCGCCGAGGGGAAGAGATGGTCGCCCAACTAACCTAGCGGGTATGGGCGAGCAAGCGAAGCCGGGTCGCGACAGCGAGTCCGGGTTTCCGATCCGGCCGGTGTACTCCCGCGGCGACCTGCCCGAGGATCTCGACCAGCGGCTGACCGGCCCCGGGGAGTTCCCGTTCACTCGCGGGGTGTATCCGGGCATGTACACCGCGCGTCCGTGGACCATGCGGCAGTACGCGGGGTTCGGCACCGCGGCCGAGTCGAACGCCCGTTACCACCAGCTGCTGGCGGCCGGCACCAACGGCCTGTCGGTGGCCTTCGACCTGCCGACCCAGATGGGGTACGACTCGGACGCGCCGCTGGCCCGCGGGGAGGTGGGCAAGGTCGGGGTGGCGATCGACTCGATCGAGGACATGCGCACCCTGTTCGACGAGATCCCGCTGGACCGGGTCTCCACCTCGATGACCATCAACGCGCCGGGCAGCCTGCTGCTGCTGCTCTACCAGCTGGTGGCGGCCGAGCAGGGGGTGCCCGGGACGGCGCTGACCGGCACCATCCAGAACGACATCCTGAAGGAGTACATCGCCCGCGGCACCTACATCTTCCCGCCCAAGCCGTCGCTGCGGCTGGTGGCCGACACGTTCGCCTACTGCCGGGCCGAGCTGCCCCGCTGGAACACCATCTCGATCTCCGGCTACCACATGGCCGAGGCCGGAGCCAGCCCGGTCCAGGAGGTGGCGTTCACGCTCGCCAACGGCGCCGAGTACGTGCGGGCGGCGCTGGCGGCCGGCCTGAAGGTGGACGAGTTCGCGCCCCGGCTGTCGTTCTTCTTCGTGGCCCGCACCTCGCTGCTGGAGGAGGTGGCGAAATTCCGGGCGGCCCGGCGGATCTGGGCCGCGCTGATGCGGGACGAGTTCGGGGCCAAGGACCCGAAGTCCTGGATGCTGCGGTTCCACACCCAGACCGCCGGGGTGCAGCTGACCGCCCAG
>WHTQ01000119.1 GCA_009377645.1 Micromonosporaceae bacterium
CGGACTGACGGCTTGGACACCAACAGCCTCGGAGGGGCCCCACTCCCGGCGGTGGAACCTGTGCAAGGCCCCCGCCCCGAGGGCTCACACCTGGGGAGATTCAGCGATCATGACTGGGGAGTTTCCAGTGATCGTGGGCACCGCGTTCCCTTGGAGGGACACGACGACGGTCGAGCCTCGTTTGACCTGCTTGAGGTCATGGGTGGTGAAGTCCGCCATCACTGATGCCGTCGCTGGACATAGTGGTCGCACGCTTCGCCCGGAGACCGCAGGGACGCAGCGCGATACTGCCTGTCGCCCTGGTCTCGAGGTCGAGCGGCGGGATCTACGAGAGAGGGCATTCCATGGCTCTGTCCCCCCGCAACGGTGCTGCAGCCACTACTTCCTCTTCGTGCTGTAGGTCGCTGATTGACCGGCTTCGTCGATGGACCGAACTCGTTCGCCTTGCCCTGGACAGCGCCGGGTGTCCGCTCGTGCTTCAATCCCATCACCCGGGTCGGCGCGTTCTCCTTGATCTCCCGCTTCAGTCGTTGCACCTCGGCCCGGGTCCAAGACTGCCCGCTGTTCTTCGGCGTCTTCGGCATGGTCTTCTCCTGGACACGGCGAGCGTCAAGCGGGCCGATAGGGGAAGTGTACCGACAAAGCACATGGGTGTCATTCGGCGCCCGGCGGCTGTTCAGACACTGGTAGGCGCCCGGCTTCAGGCCGGGCGTCGAGGGGGCGCGGGGAGCGCCGACAGCCCGAGGGCTCCGCGCGGATCAACTCCTCGTTCGATCGCCAAGAGCAAGCACCGTTGACCTTCCGGTCTTCCAGGTCTTCGCCGGGCGAATCCGGCGTCCGAAGCCCAAGCCGAGCGGCCGGGCCAGGCGCTGACCGACGTCGTCGGCGACGCGGTCCTCGGTCCAGCACCAAGCGTCTGGTCATCCCCTCGCACAGCCTCGATGCGAACGGCGTCTACGTGTTCAAGCCCTCGCATCACGGGCGCCGCAGGCAATGCCTCTTCTGCCTGCATGCTGTCTGCTTCAGTATTTATCCGTTGCTCCGGTTGTGGGCTTGTTTCGGACTCCTGGCTCAGCAGGCCCAACTCATGGCGAAGCGGCTCTGAAGGGCGTCGTGCTAGGCGCCTGTGGCGGCTTGCTGTTGGCGGGTGAGGTGGTGGTAGAGCTGGTGGGTGTCGGGTTGGACGTCGTCGAGCGGGTCGAGGGCTTGGGCGGCGCGTTGGGCTTCGCGGAAGGTCTGGTGGACGGCGTCGAGGTCGCCGGCCAGCGCGTGGGCGCGCATGCGGGCGCGGTAGAGCCCTTCGTGGCCGGGGGTGACGAGGTGGCCTTGGCGGGCGGCCCAGATCGCGAGGTCGATGTCTTCGGTGTCGAGGGCGAGTTCGGCGAGGCGGTGGGCGGCGTCGACGGCGGCGACTTCGATCTCGGAGATGATCTGCTCGTCGTAGACCCATTGGTAGCCGTTGCCGGCGGCGCCGTCGAAGGGTGTTCCCCGAATGAGGGTTAGGGCGTTGCGGAGCAGGGTGGCGGCCTTGGCGGTGTCGGCGGTTCGGGCTGCTGCGATCAGGGTTTGGAAGCGGGTCCAGTCGCAGCCGACGTCGGGGCCGAGCCGGTAGCGGCTGTCGTTGGCTTCGGGCAGGTGGAAGGTGTTGTGGCGGTCGACGCCGAGGGCGTGGCGGGTGCGGCTGATGGTGGTTTTGAAGCTGTTGTAGTTGATGCCGTTGGGCCACAGCGCGGTCTGCAGCCGGTAGGTGGGGACAGGCCGTCCTGTGACGGCGAGGTAGGTGACGATCTCTGCGGATTTGGGGCGTACGTCGTCTGCGGCCCAGCCGGTGACGGCGAGGGGTCCGAGGACGGCGACCTCGACGGGGAGGGGTTGCAGCGCGGGGGTGTCCTCCTCCTCATCGTGTTCCTCGGGGTGCCGGGCGGGCTGGTCTGGTGGGTTCAGCGGGGTGGGTCGGGGATGGCCTTCGGCGGTGGCGATGCCGAGCAGGTCCGCGGCTGCGGCGGTGGCGGTCGGGTCGAGTCCGGCGACGGTGATGCGGAGCCCGAGCGGGTCGAGGGTGGCGGTCCCGTCGTCGCTGATCTGCAGCCGCCACGTCGCGCCCTTCACCGGCCCGCCCACCACGAGGGCGAGGCCGCTGCCAGCCTTCGAGGCGGCCTGTTGAAGGTCACGCAGGGCCTGCCCGTCGTCGTGGTGTGGGCGGGGGACTACCACGACTGCGGCG
This sequence comes from Micromonosporaceae bacterium, assembly GCA_009377645.1. Classification (GTDB taxonomy): domain Bacteria; phylum Actinomycetota; class Actinomycetes; order Mycobacteriales; family Micromonosporaceae; genus Natronosporangium. Next base: position 2,225 of record WHTQ01000119.1, read on the forward strand.
GGCCAGTCCTCGCCGTCGGGGGCGGCTCGGGCGGCGAGGGTGGTTTCTGCTGTGCCGATGGCCGCCTGGTTGGCCTGGGCGACTGCTTGCAGGGTCGGGGCGATCTCGGCGAGCGTAGCGGCGGGTTGGACGCCGGGGAGGTTGGCGAGCGGGTCGTCGGCGGAGAGGACGGGGTGGACGGCGGTGCCGGCGGCCCAGGGGGCGGTGGCGAGCTCGACGGTGACCCCGGATATGAAGGCGTCGACGTGCTCGTCGGGGCCTTCGACGGAGAGGACCGCGAGGTGCTCGAGGTCGGCCAGCAGCGGCCCTTCGGGGGTGGTGCCGAGCGTCACCAGGGCAGGGGCGATGGGCGCCGCGTCTGCCGCGGCCTCTCGCACCTGCTCCAGGGGTATGGCCGGGTCGAGCTTCCAGGTGTAGCCGCCGTCGGCGGTTTCGAAGCCGGCGGGCGGGTTGTGGTCGGGGTGTTCGAGTAGGGTCTCGACGCCGAGTTCTCCGGGTCGGACGCTGAGCACCGAAGGCGGCGTCCCGGTCGTCGTTTCCCTGTTCCGGAGCTGGACGGTCAGCAGCCGCAGCGTGGCGTCCAGCCACTCCACGGGCTGATCGGCGGCGGCTGCGCGGAATCGCCGTTCGGCCTGCTGCAGCTCGGGGTCCGGGGTGGGCAGGTCGTGGTCGGGCCGGCGGCGCCGGAGCTGGCGGCCGCGCAGGCGGGTCAGAGCCCACAGCAGGGCGCCGGCGACCAGCGAAGAGGCGCCGATCATCACCGGCCGGATCGGATCTGCGCCGGATGGGTCGGCGAGCCCGGCAGCCGGGTCCAATGTCGGGGTTGTTTCTGGTGCGGGTTGGGCGTGAGGCGATCCGGCCGTCGGGGTGGGTTGCGGCCTGATGGTGCCGGTCACGGTTGAGCCGGGCCGATCCGTCTCCCGCAGATGAAGGTCGGGGGCGGATCGCTCGTCGGGGGGTGCTTGCGCGAGCCGCTCTTCGGAAAGGGTCGGCGGGTGGTCGATGGGGTCGGCGTCTTGGTCGCCGGGCACGGCGCCTGCGCTGGGCGGGTCAGCTGTGGCGGGCGGGGATGAACCCGCATCTGCCGGGGGCGCGGAACGCTGGGTCCCGGCGGCCTCGGCGCTGGCGGCGATGTCGGGGATGTCGAGTCGCCAGCCGGGGCGGATGAGGTCGGGATCGACGAGCGTGCCGCCGTCGGGTTGGAGTCGCCCGGCGTTGGCGTCGAAGATGACCGGGTACTCGTGGCCGCTGCCGTAGGCCTGCTGGGCGATGCCGGACAGGGTGTCGCCGGGCTCGACGACAACCGAGCCGAGACGCCGGTCGCGGTTCGGCTGGGCGGACAGTTGTGCGTCATCGGGTAGCGTGAGCCGCCAGCCACGCCGGATGGTTTCGCCGTCGGGCGACAGGGTGGCGCCGTCGGGTTGGGGCCGGCCGGCGTTGAGGTCGCGGATCTCCGGCCAGCGGTGGCCGTCCCCGAGGGTCCGTTCGGCGAGACCCCACAGGGTGTCGCCGCGCTGGACCTCGTACAGCCGCTCGGCGGATTGCGCGCGGCTGGGGGCGGATTCGGCGCGGTCGGGCGCAGCGGACGCCGTCGTGGCCGGGCGCAATGCGGTGTCCTTGACGGGGTCTTCGGGGGCGGGGGGCTCGTGGTAGGCGCCGGGATCGGCCACGGCGGCCACCGGTGGGGCATCGAATGAGGAGAACACGAGCATGGCGGCTGGCACCAGCCGCGAGGCCGCCAGCTGCATGACGCCGATCCCGGGGACGCGGTGGGTGGTCCGGCCCCGGACGACCGCCACCGTTTCGGCGGCCACGGCGACGGCCAGCTGCGCCCAGGCGGCCCAGACAATGACGGCCAGCACCTTGATCAGGGTGGCGTCAGCGACCTGGCCGTAGCGGATGGCGCCGACGATGGCGTCGAGGGAGGGGATGCCGGTGGGCAGCGGCCAGCCGACCTGGGTGACCAGCGCGGCGGGGAGGCCGCCGAGGAGCGCGAGGAGCGCGGTCAGGGCGAGCAGCCCCCGGGCGAGGTCAGGCAGCCGGTTGCGCATCAGCTCTCCGCTCCGGTGACGCCCTGCACGATGCGGGCGGTCTCGACGGCTTGGACGGTGCGCTCGCCCACGCCCGCGATGCTGAGCAGCAGCATGGGCACGGTATCGACCACGGTCACCTCGACGGTGTCGCCAGTGACTCGTCCGGATCCGCGGTGACCGGCGCGGGCGAGATAGTCGGCCACGGCAGCGCTGGCGGCGCCGGGGTCAAGGGTGGTGGTGCCGGCGCGGGCTTCGGCGAGGCTGATGGCTTGGGCGCCGGCGCGGGCGGCGTTCTGCGCCACGCTTGAGGTCTCGCGGCGGGCGGAGACGATCCGGCCGCCGTCCAGGACCAGCCCGGCGACCAGGACCAGGGTGACGGCCACGACCACCACGAACGCGCTGATCGCGCCCTGCTCGGAGTGGAAGCGGCGGCTCATCTCATCATCCTTGTCCACGGTAGGTGTCGATGACTTGCACTGATTCGGCGGCCAGCGCGCGGGTGCCGGGCAGGGGGCCGGCGATGTCAGCGAGCGCGACCGAGCAGCGCACGCGGACGGTGACGGTGCCGCCCGGCGCGAACGCCGAGGTGTCCACGGCCACATCGAGCGTGGCGCAATCCACGCCGCTGGCGTTCAGGTTGTCGGCGACCGCGGCATCGGCGGCCGCGACCGCCGCGCCCGGTTGTCCTTGCAGGGAGGCCGCGCGGGCGGCTTGGGCGGTGGCCTGCGCCACGTCGGCCGATGCTGAGCCCAGCCGGCCAGCGAAGACCACGAACAGCAGCAGCAGGATCAGCGCCGGGGTGACCAGCACCAGTTCCAGTGACAGGCTGCCGTCCTCGTTAGATGCCACGTTGGGGCTCCGGGATGAACCGTTCGACGGGGCCGCTGGCCACACTGGAGACCTGCAGCCACAGACCGGGGACGACCTGAGGGGCGGCGCCGGTGACGGTGACGGTGGCGGTGTCCGCCGAGCGGGCCGCGGTCACCTCAGGCGAGTGCACACCGCCGGTGGAGGCGATGAACCCGGCTGCTCGGGTGCGGCCCTCGGCGACAGTTGCGACCTCGCCGCGGGCGGCTTCCAGCCCCTCCTGGGCGGCTGCCTCCACGACCTGGGCGGCGTGCAGGTACAGCCCGAACTGCACGGCGAGCAGCACCATGAACAGCACGGCGGGCATCACCAGGACCAGCTCGGTGCTGCTGGTGCCCTCCTCGTCCCAAACCATCGGCTGCTAGGGGCCGAAGTCGATGGATTCTGCTCTGCCCGTGACCCCGGAGACGATGATCGCGGTCACGGTCAGGGCGACGGCGGCGAGCGCGGCGGTGATGATCACGATCTCGGTGGTGGGGCCGCCTCGTTCGTCGTGCACGGGCTCGCGGCGCAGCCATAGCAGCTGCGCCAGCCCGAGCAGGTAGGTCAGCATCGCAAGCTCCTTTTCCTGGCGTCTTGGAAAGTTGGGTGTGGGTGTGTGGTGCGGTCATAGCCCTCCGAGGACCTGCTGGACGGCGGGGAACCCGATGAACAGCACGAACGCGAAGGCCAGCACGACCATCGGCAGGGTCATCCGCTCGGTGGCCGCCTCGGCGTGCGCTTCGAGCTCGGCGAGCTGGGTGGCGCGCAGGGACACCGCCCGGGCGGCCAGCGACTCGCGCACCCGGGCGCCCTGCTCGCCGGCCAGCCCGGCGGTGGCGGCCATCTCCCCGAGGTCGGCGACGTCGAGTTCCTCGCCGAGGCGGGCCAGGCTTTGCCAGGGGGTCTCGCCGGTCAGCCGGCAGCGGTCCAGTGCCGTTCGGAGCTGGGTGAACCCCCAGCCCTGGCCGAGCTCGGCCGCGCTGTACAGGGCGGTCTCGGTGCCCGCGCCGCCGGCGAGCAGGATCGCGACCAGGTCGAGGTAGCTGGTGAGGGTGTGGCGGAACTCCCCCCGGCGTTGCGTGGCGCGGCTGCGGATGTCCATGTCCGGGACCACGAAGCCGACCACGGTCAGGATCAGGGCGGGAAGGACCGGCAGCGCCGGCGACACGTCGACCCCGCCGAGGCGGGCGGCGAGCACGCTGAGCGGCGGGAGCGATCCGAGCGCGACCGCGGCGCCCAGCTTTGCGAGCATGTGCTGCTCGACGCTGCGTTCGGCGATCCGCAGGTCCGCGGCCAGGCTGCCGGCGTCCAGTCCGAGCGTTTCGGCCTGAGCCAGCAGCCGTCTCGCGAGCCGCTGCTTGAAACCTCCGACCGGCGTGTCCGCGGCGTCGCCGGGCGGGCGGGGCCGGTCCAGGTCGGCCAGCGCCCGGACCAGCGGCGGGTGGTGGCCGGTCAGCCCGCGGGCGATCGCCAAAAGCCCCAGCCCCGCGATGGCGCCGAGCAGCATCGCGGCGGGCATCAGTGGCCCTCCCGGGGGACCGCGAAGCTGCGCGGGGGCATCCGGATGACGGCCATGCGGCGGAGCATGAGAAACGCGCCGGCGAACGCGCCAGCTACCAGCACCAGCCACACCTGCCCGGCGACGGTGTCGTAGGGCTCAAGGTAGGGGCGGGCCAGCACGACCAGGCCGGCGACGAACCCGAGCACGGTGATGGTGATCATCCGCACCGCCGAGCGGATCCCGGCGCGGCTGGCCTGCACACGCTCATGCATCCGCGCCACATTGCGGGTGGAGGCGGCCAGTTCGCCCAGCAGCCGGCCGACCTGCCGGGTCTGTTTGGTGGCCGCCGTGGTCAATGCCGCGACGAGGAGGTCGCCTGCGGGATCGGAGAGGTCCGCGCCGAGCTGGCGGAGCGCGTCGGGCAGCGGCCAGCGTTCGAGACGGACCGCCAGCCGGTCGACCTCGGCTGCGATCGCCCGGGGCGCGACCGGAGCGGTCACGTTGATCGCCTCCTCCAGGCCCATCACGCCCGCCATGCTGTCGCGGAGCATCTCCGCCCACCGGGCGATCGCCTCGGTCTTCTCGGCGGCCGCACGCCGCTGCCCGCCGCCGGCCAGGACCCTGGGCAGCGCGACCGTCGCGGCGGCCGCGAGCGCGGCGCCGGCGACCCAGCCGGTGACCGCCAGCGTCACCACGGCGGCGGCGAACGCCCCTGCGGCCCTGAGCAGCCACCGCTGCGACCGCCACGCGCGCCGCCGCGGCTCGACCATGCCCGCCGGTCGGGGTGGGATCCCGCGCATCCCGAGGATGACCAACAGCAGCCCGAGACCCGCGAGCCCGCCAACCGCCGCGGCGACCAGGATCACCGGCGCGCTCCCAACCAGCCGGGATCCAGACCCGCGGCGGTCAGCTGCGCCAAGCTGCTCGGCCGCAACGGCAGCCCCCGCGCGGGACGGGCCACGCCTTGGCCGTCGGGGGTGAACACCTCGTTGGCGATCAGTTGCTGACCGTCGGCGTCCACGATCTCCAGCACCGCCTCGACGGTGCGGTGCCGCTCGTGACGTCCCGACGCGGTGCGGTCACCGCCGATGTGGACCACGAAGTCGACCGCGTTGGCGACCAGCCGTGCGGTGGCCTCGGCCGACAGCTGTTGGGGCAGCAGCAGCCCGAACTGCTCGAAGCGGGCGGCGACGCCGCGGGCGCTGTGGGCGTGGATGGTGCACATCGACCCGTCGCGTCCCTGGGTCATGGCCAGCAGCATCGGCAGCATCTCGGGTCCGGAGACCTCACCGACGAACACCCGGTCGGGGTTCATCCGCAGGCTCATCCGCACCAACGACTCCAGCGTGACCGCGCCGTGCCCTTCGATGTTGGCCTCCCGGGCCTCCAGCGTGACGACGTTGGGGTGCAGGTCCGGGAACCGGTCAATGTCCAGCTCGAGGTTGTCCTCGATGGTTATCAGCCGCTCCTCGGCGGGGATCTCGTTGATCAGCGCGCGCAGCAGAGTGGTCTTGCCGGCGCCGATCGCGCCGGACACCACAATGTTCCTCCGGGCCAGCACCGCGGCGCGCAGGAACGCCTCGAGCGGCCGGTCGATCATCCCCCGCTCGGTGAGCTGCGGCAGAAACGACAGCTCGAAGTCGTGCCGGCGGATGCTGACACAGGGCCGTCCGGAGACCTCCATGACCGCGTGCAGACGCGACCCGTCGGGAAGCTGGAGCCGCAGCTCGGGCTGGGCTGCGTCGAAACGCCGCTCGGTACGGCCCATCCGGGCGGCGGCCAGCCGCACCAGGCCGACCAGCTCCGCGTCGCTGTCCGCGACAGGGTCGACGGGCAGCTTGTGGCCATCGCGGTAGGCGACGAAGACGCGGTCGTGGCCGTTGATCTCGATGTCGCTGATCGTGGGATCATCCAGCAGGCGCTGCAGCCGTCCCAGTCCGAACAGCCGGTCGAACACCGCGCGGGCCAGCGCGTCCTCCTCGGCCTCGGTGCGCAACGGCTGGCCGTTCCGCAGCCGCGCCTGGGTGTCACCGTCGATCGCCTCAGCGATCAGGTTCCGGGCGAACAGCCGCTGGTCGGCAACCGACAGCCGGCCCGCCGGATCGGACTGCCGCTCGGTCAGCTGCTCGGCGACCTGCGCCTGCAGCCTGCGCACAAGCCCCTGATCCACCGTCACCGCCGGCCGCGGCGACGGCGCGGGCACCGACCCGTTGCCCGAGCTCATCGGGCGCTCGCCTCCCGCAGCGTTACCCGCTCCGGAACCGCAGCCTGCACCGGCACGGACAACAGTTGCTGCGCCACCCCGCGGGCACTGCGCACCAGCTGGGAAGCAGCCAGACGCCGCACGCCAGCGCCGCCGTGACCGTTGAACGCGGCCGCCGCCCGCAGGTCATCGGCCAGCTGGGCGACGAACGCCATCTCTTCGTCCAGCGCGTGTTCGACCTCTGCAGGCCCGTACGGCGAGTCGCCGATCAGGACCAGCGCGGCGTTACGGCTGGTCTGCAGCAGCGTCGGCAGCCGGTGCGCCAGGTGCTGCAACTCGTCGAGACGGGGTCGGGCCACCAGCACCAGCACGTCCGCCGCCGCGGCCACCGGCATCGCGGGCGAACCGGCGGCCAGCCGGCCGCAGTCCACAAGCGCATCGTCGCCCGTCACCGCCAGCGTCTGGCACAGCCGCCCGGCGCAGGCGGTCACGATCAACCGCGCCTGGTCCGGCGAGGACGGCCCGAACAGCACCATGCCGCCGCCCGGCAGCCTCTGCATGTGATTCGCCAGCTTGGAGCGGGGTTCCCGCCGCAGACCCGGCGCGGCGCTGGCCAGTCCCGGCTCGGTGGACAGCCCGAACCTCGCGGCCAGCACCCCGCCGTCCGGATCGGCCTCGACCATCAGCACCTGACGGTCCGCTGGCCACACCGCGGCGAGCGCGACCATCGCCGTGGTCACCCCCGGCGAGGCCTTCAGCGAGGCCATCGCGACCAGCGTCACCGGCCACCCCCGATCAGCACCAGCCGGGCCCGCCCCTGCGCCGCGGCGGAGGCCACCGGCGCGGCCGAGGGCTCATCCACCACCACCGAGACCAGCAGCCCCGCAGAGGTCTCGCCGAGCGCGTCGACGGCGTACACCGTGGCCGATCCGACCAGGACCGTCCCGCCCGCCTCCCCATCCCCTGCGGCGTTCGCGGCAGGGGTGCGGATCACCATCACCTCATCGCCCGGCGTCAGCGCCGCGGTCGGAAACTCACCCGGCTGCAGCGCCAACCCCACCACCCGGTCCTGCGGTCCCAACCCCGGATCGGTGGTCACCATCTGCTCGGTCAGCAACGTCCCCGCCGGCAGGCTCGCCCCCGCCGCGCGGCCGACGACCTGCGCGCCCCGCTGGACACCGACGATCGCGAGCTGCCCGTCGACCGCGACGTTGACCACCGCAAGATCCTGCTCGGTCAGCACCTGCCCGCGCTCCACCTCCCGTGCCAGCGCCAGCGCCGGGGTGCGCTCGGCCACCCGGCCCGCCCACACCGCCGCGACCAGCGCGCACCCGGCGATGATCAGCACCCCCAACACGACCCACGACAGCCGCGCCCTGCGACCCCCTCCAGACGGCTCGACGCGCAACGGATCGGCCACCCGGCGCCCGCCCGGCTTAGTCGTCGCGCCGTCCGCCGCGATCGTCATCTCCCACCCGTCTCCTGTCGCGCTACTGCACGAGCGCCTGCAGCTCGGACACCCGCACCGGCACCGCCGTGGTCATCTCAACCACGCCCAGATCGCCGCCCCCAGGCGCACCCGTGGCCGCCCACGTCAAGCTCCACTCCACCGAGGCCGTCACCTGGTACGCGTCGCCAGACTGTCCCGCGGAGCTGTTGCGGTACGTGTACTTGCAGTCCGTGGCCTCAGGCGTCTCCGCGAACCGCGGCTCGTAAGCCCGGCCCGGACCCTCACACACAACCTGGTCACCGTTGCCCATCGACCAGCGCACCCGCTGCGGCACCGCAATCACCGTCGAGGTCACCGGCCCCGCCGACGCCGACGCCGACTGCTCGGCCCAACCACCCTCCACCCACAGCCACGACGGCACCCGCACAATCTGATCCCCAGCAGGGTTGAACCGCACCACCGGCTCGGCCAGCACAAGCTCATCCGCCGCACGCTCCGCCAACTCCAACGGATCGACGACGACCGGCGCCGGGCCCCCGCCAGCATCCCTCAGGCCACCAGGGCCGAGGACCACCAGGCCACCGGTATCCAGACCCGCGCCGAACGAGGACGGGCAGGACCGCTGGTAAGCCACCTCGCCCTCTGCCAGCGCGACCGGGGCGGTTCCGGGAAGGTAGGAGATGAGGACGCAGCCGTCGCTGCGACCGCTCCCGCCCCCTCCTCCGGACCATGATCCTCCGCTGCCACCGGAGGATCGCGAGGCTGAACTGCCGTTGGCGGTGCCGGGCTGTGTGCTCACGAATGAGGCGCCGACGCCGGTACCCCCGTCTGGGTGCCGCTCGTACCAGACATCACCACCATCTGCGCGGGCCATGTACGGGGTGGCGACGCCAAAGCTGACGACCAGTGCCGCAGTGACGGCTACTCGCTTGAGCGCTCGCACTCGGCCTCCTCCACTCTGCTGTTCGATACCTTCCAGCTACCGTCCGCAGGTCGCATCTCGGTGGTAAGCAGGGTCCGGGTGCCGGGATCCGCACTCTCGACCAGTTGACCGGTCGTCGCGTCGTAGATCCCTGCGCCTTCAACCGTCAGGACACAGTCGGTGAGCACGGCCAACTGGTCATAGTCGAGGACACCGAGAATGGTGGCGCTGGTATCGGGCCGTCCTCGAAGCACCTGCCCTGCGTCACGCAATCGGGTGAGGAACGCGCGCGTATCCCCCAGCTGCGGATCGATCTCTGTCCCTGTGAGCGCCGGGTCCTCCGGGTTGGCGGGTTGCTCGTTTCCGGGGTCACCCGCAGCGTAAAAGGTGTCCCAGTAGGCCTCGTACTGGTCTAAGACTTCCTGCTCGAGGGCTGGTGGGGCGCAGCTTTCGCCTTCGGGCACGGGGCCGCGAAGCGCTGGTCCTGTGGTTCGGCTGGCCTTCCAGGCATCGCCGGCGCGGGTGAGCGTGACGGTGAGGGGTTGGCGGTTGCCGCTGGCCGGTTCCACGATCTCGTCGGGGTTGTCCGCGCGGACCTGGGCGAGGTCGTTGAGGATGCAGTCGGTGAGGGTGGCCTCGTCGCCGTCTACCGTCACCTGTGATGCGTCAATGGACGGTTGGAGGGTGCCGGTGGCGATCAGCCCGTCAGCCTCGTTGGCGCGTAGCTGTTCGCGGGCCGTCTCCAGCCCGGAGCCGGTCGCGTGCTCGTCTAACGCGTCGTCCGGGTCGGCGCCACCGAGCGCCAGTGTCAGCGCGCCCAGGTACTGCTCGTAGGCGTCAAGCGCCTCCTCGGCGGGGTTCTCGGTCTGGCCCTCGCTTTGTTCCGCAGCCGCCGTCGGGGTTTCCTCGCCGGGCTCGGCGGGGGCGGGGTCGTCGTCGGCAGGTCGGGTGCAGGCGAGCAGGAGTGCAAGGCCGACGGCCAGGAGCCGGGCTCCCCGGCGAGAGGCCCGCCGTCGTGCGCCCGTCGGGCTAGGCACACGCTGTTGTTGTCGCTGCTGGTTCATGTACCTCCAGGCGACTAGCCCCCACGAGGGGAAGCTACAGCCGCTGTCTCGTCGTCCGCTAAGTCCATGTGTCCGTGGTGGCGGCACGGACGCATCGTCCAACTCTTCACCTTCACTACCCGGCGCCTCGCCCGGCCCCGGTCGACAGACTTTTTTCAAGTTCTGTGTCAAGTCACGGGGCGCGGGGCGCCGGGTAGTGGGGTAGTGAAACCGAGAAGCAACGCACCGGCACCCGCGTTTCCACAGCCCCCTGCTGGGGTGTGGCCTCGCTGCTGCCCGCAGCTGCGGCGGTCGGCTGCGGAATGAAGCTGCTGGTGGTGGCCGTCGCAGCCGGGCTGGTCATGGCCGGCGGGGTGCTCCTGCTCGCACCCGTGGCGATCCTCGCCGCGACGGTGGCTTCCCCCTCGGGCGAGGTCGGGGAGGCCTCCGGCGCGTTGGCTGCCGACGGGACGGCCGGTGGGCCGGGGCCGGTGGGGGACGTGGCCTGCCCGATTGGCAGGCCGCATCACTTCACGGACACCTGGGGCGCGCCGCGGTCCGGCGGCCGCACCCACAAGGGCGTGGACATCTTCGCCGACACCGGCGTCCCGCTGTACGCCTACCGGGCGGGCACGGTCCGTCTGACCAGCTCGCGGCTGGGCGGGATCTCGCTGTGGATCACCAGCGAGGGCGGCGACCGGTACTACTACGCCCACCTGGCCGGCTACGCGCCGGGCGTCCGGACCGGCTCCCGGGTCGAGGCCGGCGACTTGGTGGGGTTCAACGGCAACACCGGCAACGCCCGCGCCACCCCGCCGCACCTGCACTGGGAGGTCCACCCCGGCGGCGGCCCGGCGGTCAACCCCACCCCCTACGCCGCTGCTGCCTGCCGGGGGGCGACGCCATGACCGGCCCGGCCCCCGGCAGCGCCGTCCCAGCATCGAAGACGTCCGGGATGACCGCATCTACGACCTCGTCTCGCAAGGCCGACAGACGCGGATGCACTTCAGCGAGGCCGCGCAGCTGGCCGCAGCCGGGGACGAGGCCCGCGCGCAGGGGCTGCAGGCGGCGGCCGCCGGCGTGGAGCGGCAGGGCTGGTGGCACGCGGCCCAGCGTGCGGCCCGGCACCCGTCGGCACCTGCCGCGCACCCGCCACCGCGCACCCCGCAGCAGCACCTGCGGCACGAGGAGCAGCGGCGGCGCGGCTTCGAGGCGCTGCTCGCCTCCCAGTTCACCCGCCGCCTTCACGACCGAGGGCAGCCGGCCTTCATCCGCGCCCATGCGGACCGCACCGTCACCGTCACCTCCTTCACCA